>NZ_JAXHDC010000001.1:0-435634 GCF_037072045.1 Oceanobacillus sp. MO10714A
TAAAAAGGAAGTTCGATTAAGTTCGCTCACGTATGGGGCAACATCGAACTACCTCCCGTCCTGGGAGGCACAGTTTGTATGTTGCTGCGACTACTGGATGTGCTAGTACAAATGCTCTTCGGTGGGACGAGTAATCGCAGTCCCAGGCGTTGCGTAACGAATCGCGTACTTAGCCTGTAAGGGTGCTTGCGCCTTTGCTCTTTAATACTGGAAAGTTTTTCATTGTCATCCATTCTAATCATTACTATAATGTAAACCAAAGAGAACATCAGGAGGATACGAAAAATGAAGCGATTAATTTTCCTGCTTATTTTCGCGCTTGCTTTGTCAGCTTGCTCGGCAAATGAAGCAGAAGAGCCGGATGATTCGGCGAGTGAAGACACGAATCAACAAACAGAGGAAGAAATGGAACATAAAGACGAAAGAGCGGAGGAAGAGGAACCTGAGGAGGATGAAGAATCCGAAATAGAAGTAGACGCAGAAGCAGCGAATGAGCCAGAGTATTATATAGCTGAGGATGCAAGTGTCGTCCCTTTAGAAGAAGATATCGATGAAAATGTTGTACTTTTAACGATTGATGATGCTCCAGCGGGATATGCTTTAGAAATGGCGGAAACATTACAGGATTTGGAAGCAGGTGCAATTTTCTTTGTGAATGGTCACTTCCTTGATACACCGGAAGAGGAAGAAGCCTTGAGACAACTCCATGAAATGGGATTTCCAATCGGGAATCATACGTATAATCATCCTTTAATCCCTGATTTACCAGAAGAAGAACAAAAAGAAGAGATAGTAAGTTTGAATGATCGAGTGGAAGAAATTATTGGAGAAAGACCGAAATTCTTCCGAGCTCCTAACGGGATGAATACGGACTATTCTGAGCAAATTGTTGCTGATGAAGGTATGATATTAATGAATTGGACATATGGATACGATTATTTCGAACCTTATATGGATGCGGATAAATTAGCTGAAGCGATGATTTCGGGTGAAGGTCCAGAAGTTGATGTCGATTATTCCTTGCTGAAGCCGGGAGCAAATTTATTAATGCATGACAGGGAATGGACGAATGAGGCGCTTGAGAGAATTGTTAATGGATTAAGAGACAGCGGGTATGAAATTGTTGATCCCCATCTTATTCAAACACTAGATGAAGCAAGTGAAAAAGAATAAATAATCATATGAAATGGAAATAAAGGGAGGAAAAAATTAATGGAGTTTGAAACTCGAGTAACAAAGTTGCTAAATATTAAATATCCTATCATCCAAGGAGGGCTTGCTTACTTAGCTTATTCCGACCTTGCCGCAGCCGTTTCTAATGCAGGTGGTCTCGGACAGATTACCGCGATGACGTTACCTTCACCAGAAGCATTACGCGAAGAAATACGAAAAGTGAAATCATTAACGGATAAACCGTTTGGAGTGAATTATGCAATTGGGCAACACGGCAGATCTTATGAAGATATGGTACAAGTTGCCATAGATGAGAAGGTTCCGGTTATTTCTGTCACTGGAGGTAATCCTAAGGGTGTGCTCGATATGGTAGATAATCATCCAATAAAGAAACTAGTCCTTGTAGCGGCTAGAAGACAGGCGAAGAAAGCGGAAGAACTCGGTGCAGACGCTGTGATGGTTGTTGGGCAGGAAGGCGGAGGGCATTTGGGGCGTTCCGATGTCGGTACCTTTATTCTTACACCACAGGTCGTTGATCATATATCAATACCAGTAATTGCCTCGGGTGGGATAGCCGATGGGCGAGGCTTTATGGCAGCGTTAAGCCTCGGAGCAGAGGGGATTGAAATGGGAACCCGCTTCATTGCAACGAAAGAGTGCCTTGCTCATGACAATTATAAACAAGCAATACTGGATGCAGAAGAAGAGGATACAACCGTTATTAAACGTTCAATTGGCGCTCCTGCCAGAGTGTTAAAGGGACCTTTTGCCGAGAAAATCCTTGAAATAGAAAAGCAGCAACAAGGGTATGAATCATTAAAGGATTACATAAGCGGAAAGGTTAATCATCACTATATCCAAGAAGGCGATGATACAGAAGGGTTTGGTTGGGCCGGACAATCTGCTGCAAGGATACATGATGTTCCGACAGTGGAAAGTTTAATTCAGTCTCTTATAAAAGAAGCAACAGAAATACGTGAACAATGGGCAAAGTGAGGGAAATTTATGAGTTATTCCTATCCAATTGATGAAACGTGGTCACAGCAGGAAATCGTCGATGTCGTTAATTTTTTTAACCTAATTGAGCAAGCGTATGAGAAACAGGTTCGAAGGGATGACATTATTGCTCTATACCGACGCTTTAAGGAAATTGTTCCGTCTAAATCAGAGGAGAAACAATTATTCGCTACATTTACAAAAGCATCGGGCTATGCACCTTATCCTGTAGTGAAACAAGCAAGAAATTCAGAAGTGAAAAATATTCGAATGTAAAAATGCTGGGACATATGTTGCCGTCCCAGCATTTTTTAGCGTTCTTTTACAGCTAATTGATAGAAGGGGATGAGTTCATCGTACGTCGAGATGATTGTATCGAGTAATTGCTGTCCGTCTTGAACCCGTTCATCATCCATCTTTAAGTTTCTGCCAATTAAAAACTCTGCTTTTTTCACATCGCGAAAACGTTCCAGCAGTGACTCCTCTAGTTCATCCAGGGCTATAGAGTTTTTCTTCATATGGTCTATTGAGATAACAAAATCACTTGGCAATTTTTTAATCGCTTCGAAGTTGTTTATAAAACTTTGAGCGATTTTTTGTTTGTTCGGTAATTCGTAAACATGTGCCAGCCAGATAAAGACGCGGTCATCAAACAGGCCTACTTGAAAGTGTGGATGCTTTTTATAACCTCGTTTATTATCGCTAATTGCTAGCCATGTATCTTTTGGAGGATTAACTGTTCTTCTAGCGTGTTTTGCAATATGTAAATACATTTCATTTCCAAGCTTCATGGATAGATTATCTTTTAAAATTTCGCCGAGTTCTCGAAATTTCGGTTGAATGCGAGTTTGGATTGCTTCCATGCGTGCCTCCAAGCCATCGATATGAAATGTGTCAAAATCAGTTTGTTTAAAACCATTAAAATCCATTTGTGTCATCCTTTCTGATGAATGATAACTTAACTTTTGCACCTAAAATATGAATGTAAATCATCCTTAACAAGCATCTACAGTCTTTAAAATATGAACTTAAACATAATTAGTAAAAGGCTTTTCAAAATAACAGATGGTTACTTTCATTCAGCGTAAGTGCAACCTTCTCCTGAAGGTCCGCAGTCCAGACACCTCTCGCTTTCCGCAGGCGGCTGGTGAGCCTCCTTGGGCTGCCGCCCTGCGGGGTCTCACCTATGCCTTTCCTCCTGCAGGAGTCTCGAGGTGTCTGGACTGCTCCGAGAAAAGGCCAAGTTTGGAGCACTACTTTTCCATTTTAGTAAGAGGGCACCTATCATGGTGGGATATTTTCCATTAATAATAATTCTCTCTACCAGTTCAGTTGCCCGGTGGACGGTGACTCCTGCGGGAAAGCACGAGTCCGAAGACCCCTTAGTGCTCAGCCCGAGGCAGACTAAGAACGCTCTCGTATGTGGCAACGTCTGCATTAGCACGTCCTGTGCGTCAAGGCTTCGGCTGTGCCCGCGGAAAGCATCCGTCCACCGGGCAACTGAACGGCGATTAGAACGCCATAATTAGTGAACGAACCAGATACTTACGCTGAATGAAAGTAATAATACTACTTTTGGTTACTTTTGAAATAGAGTTGTTAGGAAAACAGAACAAGCAGTTAGCATTTTGTCTGTAAGCCTAATCGATTGCTGGGCATACTAATTATATGAAGCGATAGCTAACGGTTTTAGACTGTGAAAGCCGAGTAATAATAATTATTAAGTAATGGATTCGATTTGTCAATGAATCGATATTACAGAGATGATTCGCTTGTATCTAAGGGGACAAACCCATTAGAATAGAGGTTTTTAGCTAATTGAATGTTTAAATTGTAAAGGATATGGGAAAACCTATTTTAAGAAGCTAGTTCTAAATATTGGCGAACTTCCTTTAAGAAATCTTCATAAACTAAATTAAAAGAGCCATCGTAATCACTTAGAGAGGTGTGATTAGAATGAAATATTTAATGCAAGCAATCGAAAAACAAGAAGCTAAACTTAAACTGCCGGTAATTCGAATGGAAATAGATTATGAATTAATGAATCTTTACGAAGCCATGGAGGCAGGAGATAAAACGGAAATGATCAAAGTTAAGCAGAGGCTTAGCTCGTTACGTCACCAGCTGATTGAAATTACAAAAAATGAAAATAAGTAAACAGGAGGACTTCGTATTTATTACGGTATCATTGCGGTGGTCAAATAAATACGAGGTCCTTTCATTATGACTTGGGCAGTACGTTTGGTACAATGAGGGGAGAAGAGAGAGATTTTGGGGGGATAGACACATGGATAAAATTAATCGAGACAAACTTTATCTGGACGCCAAAGCTTGGGTGTTGGAAGCTGGTGAACAGATAAGAAATAAAATAAATGAACCAAGAGTTATTGAAACGAAATCAAACCCGGATGATCTCGTAACTGAAATGGATAAACAAACAGAGAAGTTTCTTGTTGAGAAAATTAAAGCTACTTATTCAGATCATTATATTATAGGTGAGGAAGGATACGGCGATGAGCTTACTTCTTTACAAGGCACTGTCTGGATAATCGATCCAATCGATGGAACGATGAATTTTGTTCATCAGCAGAAGAACTTTGCGATTTCCGTCGCGGTCTTTCATGATGGAATTGGTGAAATTGGATTGATTTATGATGTGATGGCTGATGAATTGTACCATGCTAAGCGTTCCGAGGGTGCTTTTAAGAATGAGGAATTGTTGCCAGAACCGAGACAAGACTTAAAACTCGAAGAATCAATTGTTGATATGAACCATTATTTCCTCTGTCCGAACCGGATTGTTGATGAGAAAATTATGCATCAGATGATTCGCACTGTTCGAGGAAGCCGGACGTACGGTTCTGCGGCGCTTGAGCTAGCCTATGTTGCTGAGGGAATAATTGATGCCTATTTATCCATGCGTCTTGCTCCATGGGATATCGCGGCTGGTGTAGTGATCGTTAATGAAGTTGGAGGAAATGTGACAACATTAGACGGAGAAGAATTGAATATGCTTGGGAATAATTCTATTTTAGCATGTAATCCAAAAATTCAAGAACAATTACTTACGTTTATAAAAAATGGCCGAAAGTGACTGTATGCACGCAGTCACTTTTGCTTTTTCTTGAGGGTAAGTCCATAACCCATCAAACCGAATGCGAGTAAGATGAATAAAATGATCAAGGGAACACTACGTAAAGCGATAGCGAATCCTACCGCTATAAACATAAAGACAACTAATAAGGCCAAACTAAAGAATTTCCAATTAAACGTTTCCATGTTTACACCTCGATTTCTATTAACCATCTGTAGTATATCGAAAAACGAGGAATACTTCAAAGATGTAAAAAATATTTGCTTCTGTTATTTATCTATGCTACTATAAATAAGCAGTTTTTGCTGAGGAACGTATACAAGATTTCTGAAAGCCAGAAAGTACTTGACGAAGAGACTCAATCATGCTATAATTTAGTAGTTGAATGAGATTTATATGATCTAAAGACAAGCAGAAGCACCCGCTTCTCACCTGCTCGACACCATTTGTGTAGTTGACTGGTTTCTCTCAAGATATTAATGATTAATTGACAGGGAAACGTGTGGGTGCATTTTGTACCGACACTTTTTTATGTGAGTAAATAGATTGTCTGAAATGATCAGCAACAAAAATATTCGGAGGTGGCTTGAGATTAGCAAAGAGAGTTTAAATGTAAATGAAAGAATCCGCGCAAGGGAAGTACGTCTAATCGATTCCAATGGTGAACAACTAGGTGTGAAATCGCATAAAGAAGCTATGCAAATTGCTCAAACGAGAAATTTAGACTTGGTTTTAGTGGCACCTAATGCAAAACCACCAGTTGCCCGTATTATGGATTACGGAAAATACCGTTTCGAAATGCAGAAGAAAGAAAAAGAAGCACGGAAGAAACAACGAGTTATTAACGTGAAAGAAGTACGGCTTACACCAGGAATTGGCGATCATGACTTTGAAACGAAACTGAAAAATGCTCGGAAATTCTTGGAAAAGGGCGACAAGGTGAAGGTAGCTGTGCGCTTCCGCGGAAGAGCTATTACTCATAAGGGGCTTGGCCGTGATGTCCTTGACCGCTTTGCTGAAGAAGTAAAAGATATTGCAATCGTTGAACAGAAGCCTAAGATGGAAGGGCGTAATATGTTCATGATGGTTGCGCCATCAACTGAAAAATAAGATACGTTATTTTCTTAGTAAGAAATACTGCTTAATTTTACTTTAGGAGGAAATTCGGATGCCAAAAATGAAAACCCACAGAGGGTCTCAAAAACGTTTTAAAAGAACTGGAACTGGAAAATTGAAAAGATCTCATGCATATACAAGTCACTTATTTGCAAACAAATCACAGAAACAAAAACGTAAACTTCGTAAAGGTGCGGTCGTTTCCCGTGGAGATCAAAGACGCATCGATTCCATGATTCCTTAAGTCATGGAAATACTGAAATAAATTTGGATTAGAATTGTACTAGGAGGGAATTTAAAATGGCACGTGTAAAAGGTGGAACAGTAACGCGCAAACGTCGTAAACGCGTCCTTAAATTAGCTAAAGGATATTATGGTTCAAAAAGTAATTTATTTAAAGTAGCAAAACAACAGGTGATGAAATCCGGTCAGTATGCATATCGTGACCGCAGACAAAAGAAACGTGATTTCCGTAAATTATGGATTGCACGTATTAACGCAGCTGCTCGTATGAATGATATGTCATACAGCAAATTAATGCATGGTTTGAAATTAGCTGGTGTTGATATTAACCGTAAGATGCTTTCTGAACTAGCGGTAAACGATGCACAAGCATTTACACAGTTAACGGATAAAGCTAAAGAAGCTTTAAGTAAATAATAAAAAGGTCAAATTCCAACTCAAACGGAATTTGACCTTTTTTAATTTCCCGAGGTCCGTAGTCCCGATGCCTTCGCTTTCCGCATGCATCCGGCAAGTCTCTGCCTCTGGCGCCAGTGGCAATACAGGCGTTGCCAAATGACTGGCGTTCTTAGTCTAACCTCGCGCTATCGTGCTGTGGGATCTTGCAAGGCCTATGAAACCCAGAGAAGTCTCAAGGTATCGGGACTCCAGAATTTGGAGAGGAAGTTACTCCTTCATCACAGTTATATGATAAAGTGAAACTTCATTCAGTGGGGGTTTCCTTCCCTCCCCACTGAATGTTAGTTGAACAGAATCAGGTATTTACGGACTGTATATCCCCCACCTTAACATTTTGGTTATCCCTCTTGTTTAGAGGTGGGGGTATGACGGACTGTTAATACGTGATAAAGTGAAACTTCATTCAGTGGGGAATTCCTTCCCTCCCCACTGAATGTTAGTTGAACAGAATCAGGTATTTACGGACTGTATATCCCCCATCTTAACATTTTGGTTATCCCTCATGTTTAGAGGTGGGGGGTATTACAGACCGTTAATACGTGATAAAATTACAACATAATAGAAAGGGAGATTTTTTATGTATGATTCTATGTTGGTTTATGTTCTAGTTGTAAATATTTTTACGTTTTTTCTGATGAGAATTGATAAGCAGAAGGCGATCAAGCAACAGTTCCGTATTCCGGAAAGGACTTTCTTTCTGTTATCATTTTTAGGTGGTGCGCTCGGTACATATATCGGCATGCAACTGTTTCGTCATAAAACAAAACACGCATCGTTCGCGGTTGGAATCCCAGTGCTGATCATTTGGAATGCTGGTGCTTTTATCTACCTATTCGTAAACATGTCATAATCGGCTCATTGCCTAACATATAATAAATGGTAAAGCGAATATGAAGAAGGAGGAGGAGCATGGAGGCATTAGGAGCGAATCTTCTCACCTATGTTGAGCTTGGCGGCTTGTTTGCACCAGTCCTATTCATTTGTTTTCATTTACTCCGACCATTATTTTTTATTCCTGTTGTTTTTATCTGTATCTCGGGAGGAATATTTTTCGGACCGTTTGCAGGTGGTTTGTATTCTTTAATCGGTATTACGTTATCAAGTATTTTATTTTATGGAATCTATACGAAAATGCCGAACGCTATGGATCGCATTTTTCGTATAAAGCAACGTTTGCTTGGAGACAACAAAGAACTTACAAAATCTCAAATTCTGTTACTTCGATTAGTGCCCTTTATTCATTTTCATTTATTATCCCTTTGCCTGATTGAAATTTCGTCCAGCTTCAGAGATTATACAAGAACTTCTCTCCTTACAAACATTCCACTCGCCTTCATTTATACATCAATTGGCGGCACCTTTTCTACCTTGTCCCCTTATACAATCACCGGATTAATGGTACTTCTGCTTATTTTTCTCTATTTATTACGCAGGAAAGAAATCATTATCAAATGGCAGGATTTTTTCTCCATGGAACAACCAAAGCACACATCGAAAGCTTGATGTGTGCTTTGGTTTATTCTAAGGGGGTTAACACAAGTTCGCTGATCGGATGTTTCCATTCAATTTTCGCATAAGGATAACGTATTAATAATTCATTTTCTAAAAAGTATAGATCTTCTCTCGTAATCCCATTCAATTCAATCGGATGGCAGACACTGACATGGATATTCGTTACCTCAAATGAATCTTCAGCAATACCGACATATTTTTCCCCGACAAACGTACAACCCTTATATACAAAACGTAAATTCTTTTTACTGTTCTTCGGTTCATCATCAAGGTAGAATTGCTTTAGGTCTTTAGCAATTCGTATCTTTCTATCCGAACTTCTCAAGTACTCAATCCAAGTATAAACAAGGAGAATAATTGCAAGCAGAATAAGAATGCGGAATAATAGTACAAGCATGTGTAATCGTCTCCTTACTTATTATATAATTCAAGTACGAAAGGAAGAGGGGAAAGGTTTCACTTTTAAAAAAATATTAGATAAAATGAGGTGCAGAATATTGAATTGGGAAAAACTATATAACATGCAGCAGGAATTGGATAATTATATTGCCGATAATCATGAGTTGGAAGGGAAAGACTTATATCATGAAAGACATTTGGCTTTCCTTGTAGAGCTTGGGGAGCTTGCAAATGAAACTCGTTGCTTTAAATTTTGGAGTAAGAAGGCACCGAGTGACAGGGAAGTAATTCTAGCGGAATATGTGGATGGGATTCATTTTCTCTTGTCAATCGGTTTAGAGAAGGGTTATCGATACGATAGTGGAGAAGCTGTTGGAACTGAAAATGAACGGACGAAACAATTTAATCACGTTTTTATCGTAGCAGCTGCTTTTAATCAGCATCCAACAGAAGAAGGGTACGTTCAATTGTTTGAGGAATTCATCCATTTAGGTAAATTGCTCGGATTTAACGAAAAAGATATTTATAATGCCTACTTGGAGAAAAACGAAATCAATTATGAACGGCAAGACCAAGGATATTAAAAGGAACTATAAGTCCACCCATATCCGCATAATGATAAATAAAATTTACGGAAACTCTAATTTTTATTATGTAAATAAAAAACGCCTAAACCCATATATATCAAAGGCTTAGGCGTTATTATGGGACATGTAGGGATCGAACCTACGACCCACTGATTAAGAGTCAGTTGCTCTACCGACTGAGCTAATGTCCCGTCAACTATTTAATGATATCACATAATAAAAAGAGATGCAAGACATTTATTAGATTTTTTCTACTAAAAAAATCGTTCTGTGGGAGTATTTGTTAAGATTAATTTACTTTCGTTTTTTTAATTAAGAAAGTTGAGTATAATAGGTTTATACTTTAAGTCACAGTAAAGGAGAGATATTAGAACATGGCAAAATTAGATGAAACATTAACGATGTTGAAAGATTTGACCGACGCGAATGGTATCCCGGGAAATGAGAGAGAAGCGAGAGAAGTATTTGAAAAGTATATTACGCCCTACGTAGATGAAATGATAACAGATAACTTAGGCAGCTCCATTGCAAAAAAGATTGGAGACGAAAATGGACCAAAAATTATGGTAGCTGGTCATTTAGATGAAATAGGCTTCATGGTTACGCGTATTGATGATAAAGGGTTCATTTACTTCCAAACGGTTGGTGGTTGGTGGAACCAAGTCATGCTTGCCCAGCGTGTGACGATTATGGGTTCAAAAGGAAATGTCACCGGTGTTATCGGTTCAAAACCACCGCACGTGCTCTCAGCAGAAGCGCGTAAGAAGCCATATGAGATAAAGGATATGTTTATCGACATCGGGGCATCGAGTAAGAAGGAAGCAGAAGAATTTGGTGTTCTGCCGGGTCAATCGATTGTTCCTTATTTTGAATTTACACAATTAAAAAATGAGAAAATGCTGATGGCGAAAGCTTGGGATAACCGAATTGGTTTAGCTATTGCTATCGAGGTATTAAAACAACTTCAAGACGTGGATCATCCAAATATCGTCTACGGTGTCGGAACGATTCAGGAAGAAGTTGGGCTTCGTGGGGCGAAAACAGCAGCACATAAGATTGAACCAGATATCGGCTTTGGTGTTGATGTGGGGATTGCTGGTGACACACCAGGCATCTCTGATAAGGAAGCGGATAGTAAGTTGGGGGATGGGCCACAAATTGTTCTCTATGACGCTTCGATGGTCTCCCACAAAGGCTTACGGGATTTAGTTGTGAAAACAGCGGATAAACAAGGGATTCCTTACCAGTATACGTCAATTGCCGGCGGTGGAACAGATTCCGGCTCCATTCATTTAACTGCAAATGGAGTACCTTCTTTATCTATAACAGTTGCAACTCGTTATATTCATTCTCACGCAGCAATTTTACATCGTGACGACTTTGAAAATGCGGTTAAATTAATTGTAGAAGTTATTAAACAACTTGATAAGGATAAGGTGAAAGAACTTATACTCGCATAACAATAGAAAAAACAAGGTGTGCATCGACACCTTGTTTTTTTATCAGGCTAAATAATTGTTCATCACTTTTGTTACATAATTTCTTGTTTCATTGAATGGCGGAATGCCACCGTGTTTATCGACATTTCCTGGGCCAGCATTATACGCTGCAAGAGCAAGCTCCATATTTTGATTATAACGGTCCAGCATTTGTCTTAAATATTTTGTGCCGCCTAAAATATTTTCCCGTGGGTCATAGGAGTTAGCAACACCTAAACCTCTTGCAGTACCCGGCATTAATTGCATAAGACCCTTAGCACCGGCACCACTTGTTGCACGAGGATTAAAGCCGGACTCCGCTTGGATCACACTTCGGATCAGCCGCTTATCAATATTGTATTTCTCGCTCGCTTCAACGATATAATGATCAAAAGCAGTTGCCTTCAAAGGGGACGAACGGTTAGCCTGATGACTCGGTTGGCTCAAATTATCCGGTCGTTGAAAAGGTACCGATCCAAGAGAGGATAGAGCAGGTGGTGTGAGCGCCCTTGCTTGGTCGATTTTACTCTGTAGTAATTGATTGAAAGTAAGTTCTGCAAAAGATGAACTGGAGTGTGCACTGCCTGAGCTCATTGTTTGCATAGCTTGTAGCTGCATAAGCTGGTTTAAGTCTCTGATTTCCAATATAATCCCTACTTTCTCTACTACAATCTTACTAGGATTTCGCACATATTTCAATCGTTAAAAGGGACATAAGGCGTTTATTTTACGCCGTCATGTCCCAATTTGTTCATTATTTTCCCAAATCTTCTTTTGTCGGTCCCATGACTCCTGGAACTTTAAGTCCCGCTTGGCGAAGGAGTACTGTCATTTGACCGCGATGGTGAGTCTGGTGATCGATTAATGTACGAAGAATCGCTCCCCGGGCTGTTGGCCTGCCATGCTGATCCACTTCCTCGGTTAAACTTTCATCAGAAAATGCAAGCGATACTTTTTCGGCAATTTCACTACTCACTGCTTCGTATCCTTCTGCGATTTCTTTAGCTGTGCTAGGAAGTTTTCCTGAATCTCCCACATTGTTCAGTTCCAGTCCTAACAGACCTGCAAAATAAGCGGGAGCGGTTGCCAAATGCCAGCCTAACCATCTTAACGTGTTATGCCCTTTTACAATTGCTTGATCCAATGTTTCATCTGTTACTGCTTCGAGAACTCGCAACGTTCCTGCGCTTGCACCTTGCCAATCTTGAAGAAAATCTTCTACTTTCCGATACATTGAATAACCCCTTTCACTTTTGGTTATCCATAGTTTATCAAGAATATCGTGAAAGTAGTAGGGAAAAGTATCCTTAGGAGCCTGCGGTAGCTTGCTTTACACCAGATTCTAGTGATTCTACCATGTCTTGCTTCATTGTTTGGTCAGCTTGCTGCCAGATTAACTCAAATAATACACCAAGTCCTGGCAACATTTTTTCTTCTCCATTTTGTATCGCATCTACAATCGTTGCTTCCAGTTGGGATTGATCATTTGTCGATATATTACTGAGAATTGCTTTGCGTAAATTTAAATCCATTTTGTTTACCTCCTTAGTTCTTTGATTCATGAAATTAGTTTGACCAAATGGTTTCTAAATATGTATGATAAGAAAAAAGAACAGGATAAGGATGAAGACGTTGATTACATCATTGACAAACGGAAAAGTTAAGGCTTGGAGAAAGCTTCACAAACGAAAAGGGCGCAAAGAACAGCAAATGTTTCTCGTTGAAGGGTCACATCTTGTGGAAGAAGCCTGGAAAAGCGGACAGGAAATAGTAGAAATCATCGTGGAGGAGAGTGTTCCGCTTCCTGCTTGGAGTAATGACCTTCCTGTAGAGCGTGTTTCTAAACAAGTATTTGAACATATCTCTCAGACGACAACACCCCAAGGAATAGCGGCTGTTATTATGATGCAGCCGCATAGAAGTGTCACGGGTAATCAGCTTGTGATGCTTGATGCGATACAGGATCCTGGAAATTTAGGGACAATTATTCGTACGGCAGACGCTGCTGGTATGGATGCTGTCATTCTGGGTAAAGGTACAGTTGATTTATACAATGATAAAGTCATCCGTTCAACCCAAGGGTCACTCTTTCATATCCCAGTTTTTGAAGCTGATTTGACAGAAGAAATACCTTCATTGAAAGGGAGAGGGTATGAGATATGGGCAACTGCACTGGAAGATGCGCGTTATTATCAGGAGATGAAGACGCCGGATAAAATTGGACTAGTACTTGGAAATGAAGGCGCGGGCGTTCAGCAAGAATTGCTTAAGCAGGCGGATGAACGGGTGAAAATCCCAATCTACGGAAAAGCAGAATCATTGAACGTGAGCATTGCTGCAGGCATCCTCATGTATCGCCTGAAAGAATAGGCTTGCAAGCTGCAAGAAAATTATCTATAATGGATGAAGTGAAGCGTTAATTGATTGTATAAATAAACGTATGAATAGAAAATGTGTTGAAAGAGCTAGGTTATATCCATGACGGTAATGCAGGGAGGAAATGTCTGAGACTGAAAACATTTCTATTACTGGGATAGGACCATTTCACTCTGGAGCAGGCACTTGGACCTTGTTTCGTACAAGTAAAGGTGCGCCCGGATTTTATAATCCGTTATCAAAATGTGAGTTGGACAATATATGTTGTCAACAAGGGTGGTACCGCGAAATAATAGCCTCGTCCCTTTATTGGGATGGGGCTTTTTTAATTGTTTAAAAGTATTCTAAGGAGGGTTCACACATGAAGGAGCAGTTGGAGACAATTCAGCAAGAAGCACTTGCTAAAATTGAAGATGCTGAAGGAATGACAAGCCTTCAAGATATTCGAGTCGCTTATTTAGGGAAGAAGGGTTCGATCACGAAGGTCTTAAAAGGAATGGGACAGCTTTCCCCAGAAGAGCGTCCAGTTATTGGAGAAATGGCTAATAAAGTACGTAATATCATCACTGAAGCAATTGAAGAGAAGGCCGCTAAACTAGAAGAGGCCGCTTTGAATGAACAGTTAGAATCGGAAACGATTGATGTGACACTACCGGGTCGTAAGGTCAACGTTGGAGGACCGCATCTCTTAACAAGTATTGTGGAGGAAATCGAGGATTTATTCATCGGTATGGGCTATGAGATCAAGGAAGGCCCAGAGGTAGAAACAGATTATTATAACTTCGAAGCACTTAATTTACCGAAAGATCACCCGGCCCGCGATATGCAGGATTCATTCTATATTACGAACGAGTTATTGCTACGTACACATACTTCTCCTGTTCAAGCACGAACAATGGAAAGTTATAAAGGCGAACGGCCATTTAAAATGATTTGTCCGGGGAAAGTATATCGTCGAGATAGCGATGATGCAACACACTCCCATCAATTTACACAAATTGAAGGTCTACTCGTCGATAAAAACGTCCGGATGAGTGATTTAAAAGGAACATTAGATAAATTTGCTAAACAGATGTTTGGAAAAGACCGCGAAATTCGTCTCCGTCCAAGCTACTTCCCATTTACAGAGCCATCTGTGGAAATGGATATTTCCTGTAAAGTCTGTAATGGTGATGGGTGTAGTGTATGCAAAGGAACAGGCTGGATTGAAATATTAGGTGGCGGAATGGTCCATCCGAAAGTTTTGGAAATGGGCGGATATGATCCGAGCGTATACAGCGGTTTTGCTTTTGGAATGGGTCCAGAGCGAATTGCTATGTTGAAATATGGTGTAAGTGATATTCGTAGCTTCTATATGAACGATATCCGATTCTTAAAACAGTATCATCACGCATAGGGAGGAAAAAATAAGTGTACGTATCCTATAACTGGTTAAAAAATTATGTTGATTTAGGAGATATTTCTCCAGAAGAGCTTGCAGAGCGAATTACAAAGTCTGGAATTGAAGTGGAAGGAATTGAGTACGTCGGAGAAAAGGTGAACGATGTTGTTGTCGGACATGTCCTAACTTGTGAGCAGCATCCGAATGCCGACAAATTAAATCTTTGCCAAGTAGATGTTGGAACAGAAACCTTACAAATTATATGCGGCGCCCCGAACGTGGCTGCAGGTCAAAAAGTTGTCGTAGCCAAGCCCGGTGCTGTCTTACCAGGTAATTTTAAAATTAAAAAAGTGAAATTACGTGGCGTGGAATCAAATGGGATGATTTGCTCTTTACAGGAATTGGGAGTGAAAGAAAAGTTCGTTCCCCAAGAATTCGTAGACGGTATTTACGTTTTCCAGGATGAAGTAGAAATCGGTGAGGATGTTACTCCGCTTCTCAACTTAAACGATGTGGTATTTGAACTCGATGTACTTGCCAATCGGGCAGATGCGTTAAGCATGATGGGGGTAGCGTATGAAGTAGCAGCTATTCTTGATGAACAAGTCACATATCCAGATGAAACGATTGAAAGTAATGAAAGTGAGTGTGCGGAAGATTATGTAACCGTAGAAGTGGCAGCCCAAGAGTTAAACAAATATTACGGGGCATTTATCATTAAAGATGTTGTGATTAAGCCTTCTCCTTTATGGATACAGAACTATTTACTTGCAGCTGGTATCCGTCCGATTAATAATGTAGTTGATATTACGAACTATGTCTTGCTCGAATACGGCCAACCACTTCATGCGTTTGATTATGATAGATTTGCATCAAACACGGTGTTGGTTAGACGTGCGAATGAAGGGGAAGAAATTGTTACCCTTGATGGTCAGACTCGCAAATTGACGCGTGAGAATCTTGTCATTACCAATGGTTCGGTACCGACTGCGCTTGCTGGAGTAATGGGTGGACTTGATTCGGAGGTAACGGATGAGACGTCGACTATTTTACTAGAAGCAGCCTATTTTGACGGTACGACTGTCAGAAAGACAGTTAAACAAACTGGTTTACGGAGCGACTCAAGTACCCGCTTTGAAAAAGGAGTTGACCCGAAACGGGTAAGAAAAGCCGGCGAAAGAGCTTGCCATCTACTTGAAAAATATGCAGATGGAAAAGTTTTGCAAGGTTTAAGTGAATATGATGGCCTTGATTATTCGGAGAAAACAGTTGTCATTGAAACGGATCGTGTGAATGAAAGACTTGGTTCCTCTATGAAAAATGAGGAGATTGCTGACATCTTGCATAGATTGCAATTCATTTTTGAGCAAGATGGCACAACATTCACGATTCAAGTACCGACAAGAAGACAGGATATTACAATCTTTGAGGATATGCTTGAGGAGATCGCTCGTATTTATGGCTATGATAACTTGCCGTACACCTTACCTAAAGGGGAAGGGCAAGTAGGTGGCCTGAATCACGTACAGCAATTAAAACGAAATATCAAATCATTACTTGAGGGATTAGGATTAATGGAAAACAGAACCTATTCCTTGACGGATGAACATGATATTGAGAAATTAATCAGCCCGGAGATTATCAAAAAGTCACCAGTTCCAATTGCACTGGCTAGGCCGATGAGTGAGGATCATAAATATCTCCGTCTAAGCATACTCCCAGGGCTTCTTCAATCCCTATCATATAATCAAGCAAGAAACCAGATGAATATTGCTTATTATGAAATTGGGTCAATTTTTGTATCTGAAGAAGAACAAATTACGAAGCAACCGGAAGAAATTCTTCGTGCTGCAGGTGCGATAACGGGGAACTGGGTTGACCATCCATGGCAAGGGGAAGTAAAACTGGTGGACTTCTATGTTGTAAAAGGAATTGTTGAAGGGTTATTTGAACAGTTGAAGTTATCTATCCAATTTGAACCGGTAAAGCTTGAGGATATGCACCCAGGCCGAACAGCGGTAATTAAACAAAACGGTCAGGTTATCGGTTTCCTCGGACAGGTTCACCCACTCCTTGCAAAAAGGTTAGATTTAAAGGAAACTTATGTATTTGATATCAATTTAGATGCAGTATTTGCAGAGTATGAAAATGAACCGAGCTATACAGAAATTCCAAGATACCCAGCGATTTCACGGGATATTGCCTTTATCCTTGATAAGGAAGTTTTAGCAGGCGACGTTCAAGCAAGAATTGCCGAAATAGGTGCACCATTAGTTAAGTCTGTTGCTGTATTTGATGTTTATGAAGGGGAACATTTAGAGGCTGGTAAGAAGTCAATCGCTTATCATCTCGTTTATCAAGATCCGGAGAAAACATTGAAAGACGAAGAAGTGGAAGCATCTTATCAGGAAATTGTAAAAGCCATATCCGATGAATTTAATGGTTATGTAAGATCTTAAAAAACCAAAAAGCGTTGTAGCATGGATCATAAGTCCGCTACAACGTTTTTACTTCTTCAATACGTAACGATGAACCTAATGAAACATCCACAGTCGTTGAAGAATATAACCAGACATAATTAAAGTTTTTCAAAACGAACGACTTATACTTTCATTCAGCGTAAGTGTCTTTGCTCGTTTATTTAATTTTGCGCTCTAATCGCCGTTCAGTTGCCCGGCGGACGGATGCTTTCCACGGGCACGGCCTCAGCCTCCTCGGAAGAAAACCGCTTCCTGCGGGGTCTTCGGACTCGTGCTATTCCCGTAGGAGTCACCGTCCGCCGGGCAACTGAACTGGTCTAAAGGATTATTTTAAAAAGAAATTATTCCGTTATGATAAGGAAGGATTATACTTCAGGAATATTAATCAGTAATCCAAATCACGCCTTTCCTGGGAGCAGTCCAGACACCTCAAGACTCCAGCAGGAGGATAGGCATAGGTGAGACCCCGCAGGGCGCCAGCCCGAGGAGGCTCACCAGCCGCCTGCGGAAAGCGAGAGGTGTCTGGACTGCGGACCTCCGGGAGAAGGTTGCATTTACGCTGAATGAAGGTATTAGTTGGAAAGCGGAGGAAGCTATGAGGATTATGTAGAGCGAAATGTCAGTTTTTTGGATTGCACTAAGGGAGGGCTGATTGTCCCAAACTCCAAAAGCAGGGGTAATTATAATACTTCTTTTTAGAAACAAAAAATGATATGATAAATGGTAGTGATTTTGGCGGGGGGATCAACATGACAGAACGTGAAAAGAACAGGATTACAGTGGAAATCAATAACAGAACATATACAATCATGGGTAATGAACCAGCAAGTCATGTGAAGTTGGTCGCGAGTCTTGTTGATCAGAAAATGAATGAAATTAAAGACCATAATCCGCATTTAGATACAACAAGGCTGGCCGTACTCACAGCTGTAAATACGATGAACGATTATGTGAAATTGAAAGAAGACTACGCAAAATTAGTCGGATCAATTGCGAGGAAAGAGGAAAAATAAGATATGTTTGATTTAATCTTAATTATATTACTTCTATTCGGTCTGTTTATTGGCCTGAATAGAGGGTTTATTTTACAGCTATTTCATTTGATAGGCTTTATAACAGCTTTTATTATCGCGGCAAGGTACTATGATGACTTAGCTATTCGGTTGGAACTTTGGATTCCATACAAGGAACTAAGCGCAAATATCTGGCCTGAATTCCTACAAGGGTTACCGATTGAAATGGCATTTTATAATATCATTTCATTTGCAGCTTTATTTTTTGCGGTAAAAATAATCTTGCAGATTGTTGCAAATATGCTTGATTTTGTTGCGGCAATCCCGCTTATTAATCCGGTGAATAAGATTCTTGGTGCAGTTTTAGGTTTTTTAGAAATTTATTTAATTGTGTTTGTCCTTCTATATGTACTTGCCTTAACACCAATTGAGACTGTACAATCATATATTAATAATTCATCGTTGGCTTTACTCATACTGGAGCAGACTCCATATTTCTCCAATAAAGTGTTTGACTTAGTAAAAGTGTATTTATAAGAGCGGTTCGTCGTATTAGTATTGCTACTGGATTACATGTACAATAGTAGTAAACGGTACGGAATCGGTCTTTTTTTATTGAAATAACAATAAAGCAGGTGAATGGATTGCTCGTAAATAAGAAAGATGTTATTCGTTTATTAGAACAAATTGCTATTTACTTAGAATTAAAGGGTGAAAATCCGTTTAAAATATCAGCCTATCGCAAGGCTGCCCAAGGATTGGAAACAGATGAACGGTCACTTGACGAAATTGATGATATGACGAAAATAAAAGGGATTGGAAAAGGAACAGGCGCAGTCATTACCGAATTCATGAAGGAAGGAAAATCGACAGAGCTTGAGAAATTGCAGGAAGAGGTTCCGTCTGGATTAATTCCCCTTCTCCAGTTGCCAGGACTTGGTGGCAAGAAACTTTCCAGATTATATAAAGAGTTGAATATTGTCGATGCAGACAGTTTGCGAACTGCATGTGAGAATGGGGAGGTCGAAAAGTTATCTGGTTTCGGGGCTAAAACAGTGAAGAATCTACTAACAGCGCTGGACGAGGTTGGAAAACGCCCGGAACGTCTATCGATTGCAGTAATGCTGCAAATCGCCGGGAAAATAGAAAACTATTTGGATAATATAGATTGGATTACCCGCTACTCTATTGCAGGTAGCTTAAGACGAATGCGTGAAACAATCAGGGATATCGACTTTATTATTTCAACAGATGAACCGGAGAAGGTACGTGAAGCACTACTGTTACTCCCTACGGTAAAAGAAGTGATTGCCGAGGGGGATACAAAGGTGTCTGTTACACTGGAAGAAGAATATGATATCAATGTCGATTTCCGTCTTGTAAAGGACGAGGAATTTACAACAACACTTCATCACTTCACAGGTTCGAAGGAACATAATGTAGCGATGCGCCAATTGGCGAAATCCCGTGGAGAGAAAATTAGTGAATATGGAGTTGAAGTGGAAGCAACGAACGAAATACTCACATTCCCTGATGAAAAGACATTTTATGAACATTTTGGTCTTCCTTATATCCCGCCTGAAATACGAGAGGGAACGACTGAACTTGAACAGTTTCAAGAGACCCGGGAATTGATTGAACTAGAAGCTATCCGCGGAGACTTACATATGCATACGACGTGGAGCGATGGGGCACAAAACTTGGAAGAAATGGTTCTAAAGGCTATGGAGAAAAGCTACGAATATATTGCCATCACGGATCATTCTAAATTCCTTCGGGTAGCGAATGGATTGAACGAAGAACGTCTTCGGAAACAATGGGAGGAAATTCAGCTATTAAATGAAAAATATCCTGATATTCATATTTTCACCGGGGTTGAGATGGATATTTTACCAGATGGAACTCTTGATTTTGAGGACTCCTTTTTAAAAGAACTGGATTTCGTGATCGCGTCCATTCACTCAAGCTTTAACCAAAGTGAAGAAAAAATGATGGAGCGATTATATCAAGCACTTGAAAACCCTTATGTAGATATGATTGCACATCCGACCGGAAGATTACTAGGACGCCGGGACGGCTACCGGGTCGATATGGAAAAGTTGATCGAAAAAGCGAAAGAAACAAATACAGCGCTTGAAATCAACGCCAATCCGAATCGACTCGATCTTTCAGCAACACATGCAAAAATGGCTCAAGAAGCTGGAGTAAAGCTGATTATTAATACCGATGCCCATAGCTATGAAACGCTTGCATTTATGGAGTTTGGAGTCCGAACCGCCAAGCGGGGCTGGATTCAAAAAAGTACGGTATTGAACACCTTACCTCTAGCAGAGCTTAAAGCTTATTTAGATCGAAATAAATAGAGGTGAAGTAAATGAACGAACGTGTACTTCATGTACTCGAGTTTGATAAAATAGTCGAACAATTAAAGGAGCAAGCAGAAACATCACTTGGCAAGGAAAAGGCTGCACATATTTTCCCTGAAACAGATCTAGACAAGGTGAATCGGCTTCAGGAAGAAACGGATGAAGCGGCTCAAATTTTGCGCCTCAATAAGGTGATTCCCTTTGGAGGAATCCGTAATATCCGAGAGAGCCTAAAACGCAGCGTAATCGGTGGCGTCTTATCTGCCTCGGAATGCCTTGATATAGCGAATACAATGTATGGTGGAAGACGGGTGAAGGATTTCCTTGAAGATTTGGAAGAAGAGATTCCAATCTTGAAACAATTCGCAGAAGATATTGCTCCAATGCGTGAGATGGAGCAGGAAATCCGCCGTGCCATCGATGAAAATGGAGACGTACTTGACAATGCATCAAGTAAATTAAGAAGTATTCGTTCTCAGATAAGAACATTTGAGGCCAGTGTCCGAGAAAAATTAGAAGGGTATACGAGATCTCATGCGAAGATGCTTTCAGACGCTATTGTTACAATTCGTAATGACCGGTATGTATTGCCTGTGAAGCAGGAATACCGGGCACAAATCGGGGGAATCGTCCATGACCAATCCTCTTCCGGCCAGACCCTTTTTATGGAACCTCGGGCAGTGGTCGATTTAAATAATAAATTGCAGCAAGCAATCCTAAATGAAAGACAAGAAATTGAACGAATTTTAACAGAGCTTTCGAACCAAATTGCTGGAGTAGAACCAACGATTTCCAGCAATTTAGAATTACTGGCTACGATCGACTTCATTGCAGCAAGGGCAAAGCTTGCAAGCAAAATGAAAGCAAGTAAGCCGCGGATGAATGATAAAGGGATTATTAAGATGAAACAAGCCCGCCATCCGCTCATCCCAGATGATGAGGTTGTCGCTAATGATATTGAAATCGGAGAAGAATATACGGCAATTGTTATTACAGGACCGAATACAGGGGGGAAGACTGTTACATTAAAAATGGTTGGCCTCTGTACATTAATGGCCCAATCTGGTTTACAAGTCCCAGCCTTTGATGATTGTGAGCTTGCCGTTTTTCAAACTGTATTTGCCGATATTGGTGATGAGCAATCGATTGAACAGAATCTAAGTACATTTTCTTCCCATATGAAAAATATCGTTTCGATTATGGAAGAAGTGGATGACGCGTCTCTTGTACTCTTTGATGAACTAGGCTCAGGTACAGATCCGAGTGAAGGAGCTGCACTTGCTATGGCCTTGCTTGATGAAGTGATCGCTCGTCGTGCGCGAGTCATTGCTACAACACATTATCCAGAATTGAAAGCTTATGGCTATAATCGCGATCATGTCATTAATGCGTCGGTTGAGTTTGATGTCGAATCATTAAAGCCGACATACCGTCTCTTGATTGGTGTTCCAGGAAGGAGTAATGCATTTGAAATATCAAGACGTCTCGGATTACAAGCAGAACTTATTGATAAGGCAAAAAGCTTAGTTGGCATCGATTCAAAAAGTGTTGAAAATATGATCGCATCACTTGAAAAGTCGCAAATCGCTGCGGAAAAGCAGTATGAGGAAGCTCATGAAATTTTACTTGAGAGTGAGAAAATGCGGACCGAATTAGAAAAAGAGTGGCACACTTTTGAGCGGAAAAAAGAAGAGCTGTATAGAAAAGCGGAAGAGAAGGCAGAAAGAGCATTAAAACAAGCACGGGAAGAAGCGGAAATCATTGTCGAAGAAATCCGTAATATGAAAACGAATGCTGGCCTGAAAGAACATGAGTGGATTGAAGCGAGGAAGATGCTGGAAGAGGCTCACCCACAATTAATTAGCAAATCTAATCCAACGAAACAGGAAGTGTCGAAAGAGAACAAACCATTAAAACCTGGTGATGATATTAAGTTGCTTACAGTCAATCAGCAAGGTGTCGTACTGGAGCAATTAAATGATCAAGAATATATGGTTCAAGTTGGTATTATGAAAGTAAAAGCAAAACGGAAAGACCTACAATATGTTGGAAGACAAAAGCAAGAACCCGAACGAACCGTAGCAACAGTTAGAGGTTCCAATGCTCACGTGAGAACCGAACTTGACCTGCGGGGCGAGCGTTTTGAGGATGCCCTTCACCGGCTGGAGAAATATATTGATGATGCACTACTTGCGGGTTACTCAAAAGTAACGATTATCCATGGGAAAGGAACCGGAGCACTTCGTTCAGCTGTACAGGATTTTGCTAAACAACATCCAGCCATATCATCTGCTAGGTTCGGCGGCAGTGGTGAAGGTGGCAGCGGGGTTACCGTTTTAGAACTTAAATAAAAGGTAGGGATGTCCGTATGAATGGTTTTTGGGAAAATATTATCGTAATTACAGCAGCAAGATATAGTGTTGTTGTCTTATGTACGCTTATATTTCTTACTGTGTTTGAGCTGGTAACATCCTATAAAAATTGGGAAGAGATTCGTAAGGGGAATCTTGCAGTAGCAATGGCAACAGGTGGGAAAATCTTTGGCATTGCTACGATTTTCCGTTATTCCATCGAGCATAACGATTCCCTGCTTCAGACGATTGGCTGGGGAACATTCGGTTTTATTTTATTATTAACTGGTTATTTTATCTTTGAATTTCTTTTACCGACAATTAAAGTGGATGAAGAGATTGGAAAAGGAAATGTAGCGGTTGGATTATTATCGATGATCTTTTCCATCGGGATTGCTTTTGTCATTGGCGCAAGTATTGGTTAGAAAGGGGAAGCAGGATGGTTTTTGAACGGTTAGCAAAGATTTTAATTGGTGTTGCGATTGCATTTTTACTTGTTGGCTTATATTATATTTTCAGGTAAAATAAAAAAATATCTTAAATTTGATAAATAAAATTTCTAAAAATAGAAATTAATCGATATAATGATTATAATAGATAAAAAGGAGGAGATGAAATGGAAGCAACAAAAAATTGGTATGCCCACTACCCAGAAGAAATACCGCGAAGCATCCAATATGATGAGAAGCCTTTAGATTCCTATCTTGAGGAAAGTGCTTCTTTCTACCCGGAAAAGAAAGCGCTTTATTTCATGGGAAAAGAATTAACATACCAAGAATTACATTCTCAAGCGAAGCAGTTCGCGAATTATTTACAATCTCTCGGTCTAAAAAAAGAAGATAAGGTTGCAATTATGCTTCCGAACTGTCCGCAGGCTGTAATTAGTTATTATGGTATCCTGATGGCAGGGGGGGTTGTTGTACAGACAAATCCGCTTTATACAGAGAGAGAGCTCGAGTACCAGATAGCCGACTCTGATGCAAAAGTGATAGTTTGTCTAGACATACTCGTGCCAAGGGTAAGCAATGTACAAGAGAAAACAAATTTAGAGCATAAGATTGTAACCGGCATCAAAGATTATTTGCCATTTCCGAAAAACTTGATTTATCCATTTATACAGAAGCGCGAGTACAACATGGTAGTGAAAGTAGAGCAGAGTCCGGATACCCACGTATGGGAAAGTATAATGAAGACCGCTAAAGCCGAATATAAAAAAGTCAAAATCAATCCTAAGGAGGATCTTGCTCTCCTGCAGTATACCGGTGGAACAACGGGCTATCCGAAAGGCGTCATGCTTACCCATTATAACTTAGTTGCTAATTTACAAATGTGTGAAGCTTGGCTTTATAAGGCTGAGCAAGGGAAAGAAGTCGTTCTTGCAGTACTTCCATTCTTTCATGTATATGGCATGACGACAGTAATGAATTTCGGTGTAAAGCAAGCGTCGAAAATCATTCTGATGCCGAAATTTAATCCAGAAGATGTCTTGAAAGTGATTGATAAACAAAAGCCTACCTTATTTCCTGGTGCACCAACGATTTATATCGGCTTGATTAATCACCCTGATATTGAGAAGTATGATTTATCCTCAATTAGAGCGTGCCTAAGTGGTTCTGCACCACTTCCGCTTGAAGTGCAAGAGCAATTTGAAAGACTTACTGGTGGAAGGTTAGTTGAAGGTTATGGGTTGACTGAAACATCCCCAGTAACCCACGCTAACCCCATTTGGGGAAATCGGATAAATGGTAGTATCGGTCTCCCGTGGCCTGATACCGATGTTAAAATTGTTAAGACCGGTACAGATGAAGAAGTAGAAATTGGTGAAGTCGGTGAGTTGGCTGTAAAAGGACCACAAGTGATGGTCGGTTACTGGAAAAATGAAGAAGAAACAGCCAACGCCCTCCGTGACGGTTGGTTTTATACAGGTGATATGGGTTACGAGGATGAAAACGGTTACTTTTATATTGTTGACCGGAAGAAGGATATGATTATAGCTGGCGGTTATAATATTTACCCACGGGAAGTCGAGGAAGTCCTCTATGAACATCCGGCCATCCAAGAATGTGCAGTAGTGGGTGTACCTGATCCGTATCGCGGCGAAACGGTTAAAGCATTCATCGTTCTTAAAGAAGGGAAGCAAGCGACAGAAGAAGACCTGAATAGGTTCTGTCGTGATAATCTTGCAGCCTACAAAGTCCCTCGCAGGTACGAATTCCGTAAAGAACTCCCAAAAACCATAGTTGGTAAAATTCTCAGAAGGCAACTAGTTGATGAAGAGGTCAAACAGCAAGACGAACAAATCGAACCAGTATAATTCAAGAAATCTTTGCAAAAACATTGACACTTAACAGGTAAACGAATAAAATGGAATTATGAATGAACAGTCATTCATAATTCCATTTTTTATACAGCAATCACGCCCTAAATCAGCTAGGCACAATTTTGAGAACTTAAAGATTAGCTAATCACTTTCATTCAGCGTAAGTATTTTGTGCATTCATTTTATTGGCGTTCTAATTACCGTTCAGTTGCCCGGCGGACGGATGCTTTCCACGGGCACGGCCTCAGCCTCCTCGGAAGAAGTTCGCTTCCTGCGGGGTCTTCGGACTCGTGCTTTTCCCGTAGGAGTCACCGTCCGCCGGGCAACTGAACTGGTAAAGATGATTATGATGAATGGAAGTTATTCCATCTCGATTAAAATTATACTTCTAGAATACGAAATAGTGTTCCAAATTTGGCTTTCCCCTCGGAGCAGTCCAGACACCTCGAGACTCCAGCAGGAGGATAGGCATAGGTGAGACCCCGCAGGGCGGCAGCCCGAGGAGGCTCACCAGCCGCCTGCGGAAAGCGAGAGGTGTCTGGACTGCGGACCTCCAGGAGAAGGTTGCATTTACGCTGAATGAAAGTAATTGTCAGGTTATTTATTTTGATTTTATATGAACGAAAAGCTAGAAACATGTTAAGGAGAAAACAATGAAGAGCAATAAGCCAAAATACCAACAGATTATCGAAGCTGCAGTTAAAGTAATTGCAGAAAATGGTTATCATGCATCACAAGTTTCAAAAATCGCGAAAGAAGCAGGCGTAGCCGATGGAACGATTTACCTATATTTTAAGAATAAAGAAGATGTGCTCGTTTCCGTTTTTGAAGAGAAAATGGGGCAATTTATAGACAAGATTGCCAAGGCAACGAGTGAGCAAGCTAATGCCAATGATAAATTGAAAGTTTTAATAGAAATGCACTTTAGTCAATTGGAAGAAAATCCTGATCTCGCTATCGTCACCCAACTAGAATTAAGACAATCCAATTACTCTTTGCGATTACAAATCAATAATGTGTTAAAGGCCTATTTACGTGTCATTGATGAAGTTATTGAAGAAGGGATGAAAGACAAACAATTCCGTAGCGATATCAATCCAGCACTCATCCGGCAAATGATTTTCGGAACGCTTGACGAAGTAGTGACGAATTGGGTGATGAAGGATAGGAAATTTACTTTAGTCGATCAGGTGGATGAGGTACACAAATTTTTAACAAATGGTTTGAAGGCTTAATAAAACGCCGTTTAACGATAATAACTCGAATAAAAAAATAGGATGATACATTATTATTCGAGTTATTATTTTCAAAATAATCGTTTATCGATTAAGATAGAGAATATAGAGGGGGGATCATATTGACCACGATTGTAAAAAAAGTGGAAAATCAAGTGGCATACTTAACGATTCAAAGTCCACCAGCTAATGCATTGTCTAGTCAATTAATAAAGGATTTAGATGTGTTCCTTGGGGAAATTGAAGAGGGCGACAATGTGAAAGCGATTGTTATTCACGGGGAGGGCAAATTTTTCTCGGCTGGTGCTGACATTAAAGAATTCACTTCTTTGCAAGCGCATTCAGATTATGAGGAGCTTGCTAAAAATGGGCAGAAAGTGTTTCAAAGGTTGGAAGAATTCCGGGTCCCTGTTATTGCAGCAATCCACGGTGCAGCATTAGGTGGAGGTTTAGAACTTGCGATGGCATGCCATATCCGGATTGTCGGGGAAAATGCAAAGCTCGGTCTACCAGAGCTCAATCTAGGTATTATTCCTGGTTTTGCTGGGACTCAGCGTTTACCGCGCTACGTCGGAACTGCTAAAGCATATGAAATGATATTATCAGGGGAGCCGATTTCCGGCCGTGATGCGGTAACGTTTGGACTTGCTAATCGGGCAGTGTCTGACGAGAGTGTCTTGGAAGAAGCTAGAAAGCTTGGGGAAAAAATAGCTGGAAAAAGTAAGCCAACAATTAACCAGGTTATGAAACTTGTAAATTACACCCGCTCCGATAAATTCATAGCTGGTGTGGAAGCTGAAGCAGAGGCCTTCGGAACTGTATTTGGCTCCGAAGATGCAAAAGAAGGCATTCAAGCATTTATTGAAAAGAGAAAACCTAATTTTAAAGATAAATAAAAAGTATAAGAGGAGGAAGCAAGATGGATATTTATGTACTATTAAAAAAGACCTTTGATACAGAAGAAAAAATTAATCTGGATGATGGAAGAATCGATGAGGAGGGTGCAGAATTCATCATTAATCCTTATGATGAGTACGCTGTGGAGGAAGCAATTAAACAGCGGGATGAGCACGGAGGGGAAGTAACCGTGATTACAATCGGGGATGAAGACTCTGAAAAACAATTACGAACTGCCCTCGCAATGGGAGCAGATAAAGCCGTCCTCATCAATACAGAAGATGATTTGGATGAGGGAGACCAATATACAACAGCCAAAATTTTGGAAGCGTTTTTTGAAGATAAAGAAGTGGACTTAATATTAGCAGGAAATGTTGCGATTGATGAGGCGAGTGGCCAAGTTGGTCCGCGTCTTGCAGAAGCTTTAGGCATCCCATACGTTACAACAATTACAGATCTATCGATTGACGGGGATAACGTTCGGATTGAAAAGGATGTGGAAGGAGATGTAGAGACGGTTGAAACGACCTTACCTCTCCTCGTTACTTGTCAGCAAGGTTTAAACGAACCACGTTACCCATCTCTTCCAGGAATTATGAAGGCGAAGAAAAAGCCGCTTGAAGAATTAGAACTGGATGATCTTGATGTAGATGAAGACGATATTGAACCGAAAACGAAGACAGTTGAAGTATTCCTACCACCTGAAAAAGAAGCGGGGAGGGTTCTGGAAGGAGAGATCCAGGATCAAGTGAAAGAACTTGTCACATTGCTGAGAAATGAAAAGAAAGTACTTTAAGCGAAAAGGATAGAGAGAGGGGAAGAAGAATGAGTAAATTACTAGTAATTGCAGAAGGTAGAGACGGTGCTTTACGTAACGTATCATTTGAAGCGGTTGCAGCAGCGAAGGCAATCCATGCGGATGCTGAGATCGTCGGCATCGTTTTAGGAAAAGAAAATCTGGAAGAGCAAGCCCAAGAGCTGATTTATTATGGCGCAGATCGCGTTGTTACTATAGCGCATGAAAAATTAGAAAACTATACCTCAGAAGGTTATGGTCAAGCCGTTCTGACGGTAATAAATGATGAATCTCCAGATGGCATCGTAATGGGACATACATCCATTGGGAAGGATTTGACACCGAAGCTCGCTACCAAGTTGGATACTGGATTAGTTTCCGACGTTGTAGCAATTGAAACAAACGGCGACCGAGTCGAGTATGTTCGACCAATTTATTCTGGTAAAGCCTTCGAAAAGAAAATTATTACAGATGGTCTAACTTTTGTAACGATCCGTCCAAATAACATCGCAACTCTTGAACGTGATGAAGCAAGGACCGGTGATATAACAGCAAAAGAAGTGGAAGTAGCTGATATTCGTACCGTTATCAAAGACGTTGTCCGAAAAGCAAGCGAAGGGGTAGACTTGTCCGAAGCAAGCGTCGTTATCGCAGGCGGACGTGGTGTCAAGAGTGCGGAAGGATTTGACATATTATATGAACTTGCGGATGTCCTTGGTGGCGCGGTAGGAGCGTCCCGTGGGGCATGTGACGCGGAATACTGTGATTACTCTCTTCAAATCGGGCAAACCGGTAAAGTCGTTACTCCGGACCTTTATATTGCAGTTGGTATATCCGGAGCAATCCAACATTTGGCGGGGATGTCAAACTCGAAAGTCATCGTAGCGATTAATAAAGATCCAGAAGCAAACATATTTAATATCGCCGACTACGGAATTGTAGGAGACTTATTTGAAGTGATACCATTACTTATTGAAGAAATTAAAACGGTTAAAGTATAATGTGAAAATTAGCCGGGACATGTTTCTTGTCCCGGTTCTTTCTTTCTTTCAATTTTTTTAAAAACGAATAAGCAAAAAGCTAGGAAGTAAATAATAAGGGTGTTATACTTCTATTTAAGTAGGTTGAATGATCACGGTGCAATCGTTCCTAAAACATCTGCCTTAAATATAGAGAGGTTAGCCGAATTTATTTAGGCGGGTCATACTGGACGCTACCACCCTGATTAGCTCATCTAGCATTCAGTTGGAGATGGCCAAAAGCTCCACTGAATGAAGTTTCGTTTTTATCAAAAGGAGGAAATGTTAATGGCAATTGAACATGTAACAGATCAAAATTTTGCTGAGGCAACCGCTGAAGGTTTAGTTCTCGTTGATTTTTGGGCACCATGGTGCGGACCTTGTAAAATGATTGCTCCAGTATTAGAGGAAATTGACGGAGAAATGTCCGATGATGTAAAAATTGTTAAATTAGACGTCGATGATAACCAAGAAACTGCAAGTAAATTTGGTGTCATGAGCATCCCAACACTATTACTACTGAAAGATGGGGATGTAGTTGACCAAGCAATTGGCTTCCAGCCGAAAGAAGCACTAACCGAATTAATTAACAAACATCTCTAATTCATGTAAAATTATATAGTAGAGAACCGAAATCCCTTGTTGTTTTCATAACAAGGGATTTTCTAAACTTAAAGGAATGATTATCATGAATAACATCATTAAAAGGAAGCTGGAAATACTCCCGGCAAATCCAGGTTGTTACCTGATGAAAGATAAGCAGGGAACGATCATTTATGTCGGTAAATCTAAAAAATTGCGTAATCGTGTCCGTTCTTATTTTACAGGAGCTAATGATCAGAAAACCCAACGATTGGTTCAAGAAATCGTCGACTTCGAGTATTTTGTCACTTCTTCAGAATTAGAAGCACTCATTTTAGAAATGAATTTAATAAAAAAATATGATCCGAAATATAACGTCATGTTAAAAGACGACAAATCCTACCCCTATTTAAAAATCACAGCTGAAAGACATCCCCGTCTATTGATTACGAGAAAAATTAAAAAGGATAAAGGGAAATATTTCGGTCCGTACCCGAATGTTATTGCAGCACGGGAAACGAAGAAACTGCTCGATCGAATTTACCCTTTGCGTAAATGCAATAATCCATCAGGTAGGCCGTGTTTATATTATCACTTGAACCAATGTAAAGCATGTAGTAAAACACCGCCGACTGAAGAGGAATATGCCAAAATCGTTCAAGAAGTGAGCTCGTTTTTGCAAGGTGGTTACCAGGAGATTAAAGGGAATTTAACAGAGAAAATGTATGAAGCGAGTGAAGCGCTGAACTTTGAAAGGGCGAAAGAACTGCGAGATCAAATTCAGCATATCGATGTTGTCATGGAGAAACAGAAAATGACAATGGCCGATAAAACGGATCGTGACATATTCGGGTACAGTTACGATAAAGGCTGGATGTGTATTCAGGTATTCTTCATGCGCCAAGGTAAGTTGATTGAACGGAATGTAACAACTTTTCCTTTTTATGATGATCCAGAAGAGGCGTTCACTAGTTTTATTGGAAGATTTTATTTACACCAAAATCATTTGAAACCGAAAGAAATTCTAATGCCAATTGGTACAAATAACGAATTGATCAGTAAGTTGTTGGAAGTCCAGGCACATACCCCTTTCCGTGGCAGGAAGAAAGAACTTGTTGAATTAGCGATGAAGAATGCAACGATCGCCTTAAATGAGAAGTTTCTTTTAATTGAAAGGGATGAAGAACGGACGATTATCGCAACAGAGAAGCTTGGTGAGATTCTTAATATTGAAACGCCTTATCGCATTGAAGCCTTTGATAACTCGAATATCCAAGGCACAGATCCAGTTTCCGCGATGATAGCTTTTGTAGATGGTCGGCCAAGTAAAAAGGATTACCGCAAATATAAAATTCGAACAGTTGATGGTCCTGATGACTATGAAACGATGCGTGAAGTAATCCGAAGAAGGTATACGCGCGTACTTAAGGAAAATCTACCACTGCCTGACTTGATCATTGTTGATGGTGGAAAAGGCCAAATAAGCGCGGCGACGGATGTGCTCGAAAATGAATTAGGCCTTGATATACCAATAGCCGGTTTAATAAAAGATGAAAGACATAAGACAAGTGAACTACTCTATGGCTCGCCGCCAATGATTGTTCCACTTGAGCGGCAATCTCATGAATTTTATCTTGTCCAACGGATTCAGGATGAAGTGCACCGGTTCGCAATTACGTTTCACAGGAATCTGCGCAGTAAGGGATTATTCCAATCTTCTCTGGATGGTATTCCAGGTGTCGGTGAAAAACGGAAAAAGTTATTGCTCCGACATTTTAAATCAATCACGGAGCTGAAAAAGGCGTCGGTCACAGATATTACTAAACTTGGAATTCCATCGAACACAGCCCAAGAGATCATCAATCATTTAAATGAAATAGATGCACAGGAGAAAGAAGAAACAGAAGAAAAAACGAATTCATAATACGAATCTTCATTCAGCGAGTGTCATTGCTCTTTTCCCATTGAACTTGCTTTCGTGAATTAGGGCGCTAGCGTCCGTTATCTTCTGGCTGTATAACTTAATAAATCTGTCTGTTGGAAGGGAGATTGCACCACTATGAAAATACGCACTGCTCTCGTATAAATAGTACGAAGAAACAGTGCGTATCTTTAATTTGTGTAAAACACTGTGAATTGGATTTGATGGATGCGGCGATTGATCTCTTCTTTGCATTCACATTCTATTCCATCAATCATTTGTACAGCTTCCGCTAGAAAGCCCGCTTCCAAACGAAAATCTGCTTCTAGTGGACCTTTTAAGCGCAATACGACCGAATCAGAGAGGAGATGAAATATTTTCTCCTGTTTTTTTTCTTTTACGAGTTCCATTTTGCCGATACCTAACATTTCAAAGATATATGTAATATCATCTATAGAATTTATTTCAAATTTCCTTGCAAGATTTTTCCCCATGAAATAAAGCAATGTAGGTGCCTCGTTGCCTAATAGATCAGGAAGCGCGAGATAACGAAGGACATCAAACCCTGCACCGGATGTCTGTAATTCTTCAAGTTGAGAAATCGGGATCGTCGTCAGCTGCTTACTCATTTCTGTCACCCTTTCCATCCTAGACTGTCAATATACTAAACTATCATAAATAGACTTTTATTCATTATACAATACATAAATACAGCGAACCAGTCCTAACTGGAGTTAGGATAATTACGTGCTGCTGCGAGTCCGCAGTTACGATAGTTCTCCGTAAATTAGGATGTCTGCTACCGTACTATGCATTCTGCAAGATTCGCGCTAAGACCCGACACATCGGACGTGCTAATGCAGACGTTGCCATATACGAGAGCGTGTATTCTTAGTCTGCCTCGAAAGAAAAGCGTTTCCTGAGAAGGCTCATCGTCTTCGGATTCCTTACTGAGTCTTTTTTAAACGCAAATTATTTTAAGTTTGGTATAATTAAATTATGGAAGTTTTTAGAAGGTCCAAGCTGCTTACTTCGGAATTGTTAGAAATAAAATCGTTTTCTTGACGGTTTATAAACTAAGAAGTACAATAAAAGTGTTACAATTTTGTATCATTTTAGAGGTTCATGTAGAAAAAAGTAGAACCTATTAAACTAAAATGATAACTAAATATGAAATTATTAACCTACAAGGGGGGAAAAACATGGCGGGGCAACGTGATTTTTACTGGAGAAGGTTACATTCTTTACTAGGTGTTGTTCCAATCGGAATATTCTTAGTCCAGCACTTAATAATTAACCACTTTGCCGTGTATGGAGAAGAAAGCTTCAATAAAGCAGCAGGATTTATGGGAGGGCTTCCATTTGTCATATTACTGGAAATCTTTGTGATCTACCTGCCGATTCTTTATCATGCAGTATTAGGGGTATACATAGCGTTTACTGCAAAGAATAACGTAGCGAAATATGGATTCTTCCGCAACTGGATGTTCAAGCTGCAACGCTGGACAGGAATTATTACATTAGTATTCATTGCATGGCATGTATGGGAAACACGCGTCCAGATTGGACTTGGAAATGCTGAAGTAAACTACAGCTTAATGGAAGGAATTCTTTCTAGCCCATTTATGTTCTGGTTCTACATAATCGGTGTAGTTTCAGCTGTATTCCACTTCGCTAATGGACTGTGGAGCTTCTTTGTAACATGGGGTATTACGCAATCACCGAAATCGCAGCGGGTGTTAACATATGTAGCACTCTTCATTTTTATCGCGGTCAGCTATATCGGTGTAAGAACATTAATTCAGTTTGCGTATGGTGTGTAAAAGTAAGTAATTAGAGGAGTGAGTCAAATAAATGAGTAATCGTAAAATTGCTGTAATTGGTGGTGGTCTAGCAGGATTAATGGCTACAATCAAAGCAGCAGAAGCAGGTGTAAAAGTTGATTTATTTTCAGTTGTTCCTGTAAAACGTTCTCACTCTGTATGTGCTCAAGGTGGAATTAATGGAGCGGTTAATACGAAGGGTGAGGGAGACTCACCATGGCTTCATTTTGATGACACGATATACGGTGGAGACTTTTTAGCTAATCAACCACAGGTAAAGGCAATGTGTGAGGCGGCTCCGGGGATTATACATATGTTTGACCGGATGGGAGTTATGTTTAACCGTACACCAGAAGGCCTACTAGACTTCAGACGTTTTGGTGGTACACAAATGCACCGTACTGCATTTGCCGGAGCAACTACGGGGCAACAATTATTATATGCATTGGATGAACAAGTCCGTCGTTATGAAGTAGAGGGACTTGTTACAAAGTTTGAAGGATGGGAATTTCTCTCAGCGATTATCGATGAAGAAGGTATCGGTCGGGGAATTGTTGCTCAGGACATTAAATCACATGAAATTCGAGCATTCCGTTCTGACGCTACTATTTTCGCAACAGGTGGTCCTGGTATCATATTTGGAAAATCAACGAACTCGATGATCAATACTGGTTCAGCTGCAAGTATTCTTTATCAACAGGGAGTCAAATATGCAAACGGAGAATTTATTCAAATTCACCCGACAGCAATTCCTGGAGATGATAAACTGCGCTTAATGAGTGAATCTGCTCGTGGAGAAGGTGGACGGATCTGGACATATAAAGACGGGGAGCCTTGGTACTTCCTGGAAGAGAAATATCCAGCTTATGGAAATCTTGTACCGCGTGATATTGCTACGAGAGAAATCTTTGATGTTTGTGTGAACCAAAAGCTTGGTATTAATGGAGAGAACATGGTTTATCTTGACCTCTCGCATAAGGACGCAAAAGAACTTGATATTAAGCTTGGTGGAATTATAGAAATCTATGAAAAGTTTGTTGGAGAGGATCCGCGTAAAGTTCCGATGAAGATATTCCCAGCAGTTCACTATTCGATGGGCGGACTTTGGATTGATGAAAATCAAATGACAAATATCCCAGGGATTTTTGCAGCGGGAGAGGCTGATTATTCTCAGCACGGTGCGAACCGTCTAGGTGCAAACTCGCTACTATCCGCAATTTATGGTGGTTCTGTAGCAGGCCCGAAAGCGATTGAATATATTGACGGACTTGATAAACATGCAGAAGACATTAGTGACCAGCTCTTTGACGAGAAAGCACGAAAAGAGCAAGCGAAATTCGATGAGCTATTAGGCATGGATGGGACCGAAAATGCTTATGTGTTGCATAAAGAGCTAGGTGAATGGATGACGGACAACGTAACTGTTGTACGAGAAAATGAAAAGCTGCTTCAAACAGATGAAAAAATTCAGGAGTTACAAGAACGCTGGAAGAATATCAATATTAATGATACTTCTCGTTGGAGTAACCAAGGAGTCATGTTTGCGCGTCAGCTGGATAGCATGTTGCATCTTGCGCGTGTTATTACTATTGGTGCCTTTAAGCGTGATGAAAGCCGCGGAGCACATTACAAACCGGCATTCCCTGAACGTAATGATGACGAATTCCTGAAGACAACAATCGCGGAGTTTGACAGCAAGAATGTGGAACCGATTATTAGTTATGAAGAAGTTGATGTGTCATTAATCAAGCCTCGTAAACGTGACTACACAACTACACACTAAGGGGGAGAATACAAGATGGCTGAAAAAAGTACAGTTACATTTATTATAACTCGTCAAGACAGTCCAGACTCTGAACCCTACGAAGAAACGTTTCATGTTCCATACCGTCAGAATATGAACGTTATTTCCGCGTTAATGGAAATTCAACGGAATCCGGTGAATGCAAATGGGGAAGAGACATCACCGGTTATGTGGGAGATGAGTTGTTTAGAGGAGGTATGTGGTGCCTGTTCGATGGTAATTAATGGTACCGCAAGACAATCATGTGCAGCGTTGGTTGACCAGTTGGAGCAGCCAATCCGCTTGGCACCAATGTCGACTTTCCCGGTTGTACGTGATTTAATTGTCGACCGTGAGCGGATGTTTGATGCATTGAAACAAGTGAAAGCTTGGGTTCCAATTGACGGAACGCATGATCTTGGACCTGGTCCAAGAATGCCGGAGAATAAACGGCAGTGGGCGTATGAACTTTCAAAATGTATGACGTGTGGTGTTTGTTTGGAGGCCTGCCCGAATGTTAACGACAAATCCGACTTTATCGGACCGGCGGCTCTTTCACAGGTGCGCTTATTTAATGCCCACCCAACAGGAGCAATGCATGCAAGTGATCGATTAGAAGGTTTGATGGAGGATGGCGGTATCAGCGGCTGTGGTAACTCACAAAACTGTGTACAAGTATGTCCGAAAGGCATCCCGCTTACTACTTCGATTGCAGCAATGAACCGTGCAACAAATCTACACGCCTTCAGAAGCTTCTTTGGCAGTGACAAAACACTATAAAGTGAAACTTAATAAGTCGGGGGTATTTTATCCCCACTTATTATTAGTTGAACAAACTGGAGTATAGGGCCCGTTAACTTCCATCAAAACTCCTTTGGTAGACTTTTTGATGTGGGAGTTTTACGGACGATTGTACTGGGATGAAATAAAGCGAATGGTCCTTACCTATGTAGGCGAGGACCATTCCGTTATTTAAGGGGGAGCATTGCGATGAAGGGAATAGATTACATAAATGATTTGGAGACATGGCGTTCCGAATTTTCTTTTTCCATACCGATAAAGGTACGTTTTTCTGAAACGGATTTATATGGTCATGTCAATAATACGTCCGTTTTCATCTATTTCGAAGAGGCGCGAATTGAGTTTTTGCAATCTTTTGGCTCATTTAGGGATTTGGATCAAAAGAAACGAGGGTTTGTTGTCGCTGACCTCCAATGTAATTATCTCAAGCAAATGTTTTTCAATGAAACGATAGATTTCTATGTTAAAGTGGAAACAATCGGTACAACATCCATGGACTTACATTATATGGCGGTTAATAATCAAGGTGAAATAACGGTAACGGGAAGAGGTCGTGTCGTTATGATGGATTTTACAACGAACAAAGCCTGGGCTATCCCTGAGGAAATGAAAACAATACTTGCAGACAAAAATCATGTACGCTAAATGGAGAAAACCGACTTTCTATGAAAAGGAAGTCGGTTTTTTAAATCTATGTATCTTTTAAAACAGATTCAATCTTATATTAATCTTCAGGAGTTGAAACGGTTAAGCCACGTTCGGCGAAAACTTTTTTCGCGACAGAAAGTGCATTCAGCACACTAGGGAATCCTGTATATGGAATGAGATGCATAATACAACCGACAATCTCTTCCGGCGTTAGACCAACAGATAATCCAGTTTTAATATGCATTTCGATTTGCGGTTTTCCTTGAGCGACGAGAGCAGTAATGGTTGTCATTACCTTTTGCTTGTTGTCCAATCCAGGACGCGCATAAATGTCTCCAAAAGCAAATTCAACAACATACTTGCTCAAATCTGGCGCAATATCTTTAAACGCCTCCCCAATATCCATTTCTCCAGTTGGATTACGATCATCGGATGCCGTAAGTTCCTGTATCTTATCTATCCCTCTTTGATAACGATCGTTTGTCATTGTAAAAACCTCCTTGATTTAATTGTATAAAAAGACTTTATAAAAGATAATATTCTGTCTTTTCGTATTAGTATATAGCCTTTTTGGACGACTCGTCAATGAGGGGCCATGCGTTACATTGTACAAGCCTGTTAGTTTATACTTTGAACCTCTCATGACTGAAGTTACGAGTGCGCTTGGTTTATTCATAAAAAGATAAATTAGACCGACTTCCACTAAATGAAAGTCGGTCTAAATTACAGCTTAAGTTCTCCCATACGAAGAAGCTCAACGACTGCCTGTGAACGCCCCTTTACCCCCAGTTTCTGCATCGCGTTTGAAATGTGATTTCTCACGGTTTTTTCCGATATAAACAGTTTCTGGGCTATTTCTTTTGTTGTCATATCTTGTACAAGCAGTTCAAATACTTCCTTTTCTCGCTTCGTTAATAATTGCTTCGGTTTATAGTTGCTGTCCTTCAAATTATAACCCCTCCTTGCTCTTGATAGAGCTGCTTTTTGAAGGGAATTATTTAGTCATTATAGCTTATGAACGGAAAGGAATTTAGTGCGTGGTAAATGACCTATTTTAAAGCCTTTACTCCGTAGATAAGTAGCATATTTACTATGCTACAGATGAAAATTTGGTATACTAGTCTAAGGCGTTTATTCAAATTTGAAATTAGAGTGTAAGGAGGTTGCCGAATGGAGAATGAGATTGCTTCATCAGAACCCATCGTTAAAATTGAAAAAAGATTACGTTATATATCTGGAATGATCAAACAAAACGGCAGGAAGATTTTACATAACTATCCCATAACCTCTCCGCAGTTTGTAGCCCTCCAATGGTTATTGGAAGAAGGCGATTTGACGATTGGAGAGCTTTCAAATAAAATAAGTCTTGCTTTTAGCACAACGACCGATCTTGTAGACCGAATGGAGAAGAATGAACTGGTTGAACGAATCAGGGATAATAAGGATCGACGGGTAGTGAGGATTCATTTATTAGACAAGGGAAAAGTGATTATCCATGAAGTAATTGAAAAGCGTCAGGAATATTTACGGGAAGTTCTCGCCGGCTTTACCACGGAAGAAGAAACAGTATTAAATGAAATGCTTGATTCATTGTATGATCGAATGAAGCAAGTAAATGAGAAATAGTAGATAAGGAATGAACGAAAAGTGGACAGACCAATAGGAGTAATTGATTCAGGTGTAGGCGGTTTGACCGTAGCACTTGAACTTATGAGGCAACTGCCAAGAGAGAAATTAATTTATCTTGGGGATACGAAACGCTGCCCATATGGACCAAGAACGAAAGAAGAAGTTCAGCAATTCACTTGGGAAATGGTGAATTTCTTATTAGAAAAAGAAATTAAGCTGCTTGTAATTGCCTGTAATACAGCTACAGCCTATACGATTGATGATTTAAAAGATAAATTAAATATTCCGGTGATCGGTGTCATCAATCCGGGGGCAAGAGCAGCGATTAAAGCAACAAACAATCAAGAAATTGGCATTATCGGGACAGAAGGTACAGTGAAAAGTGGCGCTTATCCGGAGGCGTTAAAGCGAATCAATCCAGAACTTCATGTACAAGCGCTTGCCTGTCCATTGTTTGTGCCACTAGTGGAAAGAGGAGTCTTTTCAGGTGAGGAAGCAAGAACAGTTGTACAGACAACGTTAGAACCTTTAGTGGAAGATAACGTGATGGATACATTAATTTTAGGGTGCACGCATTATCCTTTATTAAAACCGCTGATCCAAGATGTAGTTGGTAACAAGGTTGCGGTGATTTCTTCAAGTGAAGAAACAGCAAGGGAAACAAGTGCTATACTTGAAATTAAACATTTGCATAATAAATCAGGCGTGCAACAGGTACATGAAATTTATTCTACAGGGGATATGGAATTATTTAATTGTATTGCAACCAAAATTTTCCAAAGTGGTATCCAGCAGCAATTTAAAATTAAACGAGCAGTCATTGAAAAAGATTAGCGCCTAGCTAGTCTTTTTTAATAGGAATTCCCCACTGAATGAAGTTTCACTTTATCTTTAACTTACGTATTAACATTTTATTTTTTCGGTAAGATGGTCTATTTTCACATGATAGCTCGTATATATTGTAGTACAAACCATCGCAGGGAGGTATTGCATGAAAGCGAGTCGATTATTAATTCCAGGTGTATGTGCGTCATTATTGTTACTGACAGCCTGTTTCCAAGGGGAGCAGTCTTCTGTTGAAATCGATCCACCAGAAAATGCAGAAGCAGTGAATGATACAGCAAACAATGATCAAACGGAGGTAGAGGACGTCGAAGCGGATGAGGAAAACACTGAAGAAGCTGCAGATATGATTGCCCGCCAGCTATATTTGATTGATGAAAACGGCATGGTCGCCTCACAAATAATTGAATTGCCATTGCTTGATTCAAATGAAGTTGCAACCCAAGTATTAGAGTATCTAGTTGATGATGGACCGGTAATGGATCTACTGCCAAATGGTTTTCGTGCGGTTTTACCCGCAGGAACGGAAGTACTTGGTTTAAATCTTTTAGAGGACGGGACAATGGTTGTAGACTTTTCCAAGGAATTTGAAGAGTATGCCGCTGAAGATGAAGTGAAAATACTTGAAGCGATTACACATACTTTAACACAATTTGATAGTGTAGAACGGGTTCAACTTTGGGTTAATGGCCATCCACTGGATGAAATGCCGGTAAATGGTACACCGATTGGGAAAGGTTATTCGCAGGCACATGGAATTAATGTTATGCAGAATGACACGATTGATTTTATTAATAGCGAGGCAGTAACAATGTATTACCCTGCAAGTGATCAGGAGAATCGTTATTATATCCCGGTTACTCAATATGTAGGTGCTGAGAATGAAGAAGAAATGTTTGAAGCGATTGTCACTTCTTTAATGGAAGGTCCAGGCTTTATGGCAAATGTGACTCATGTATTCAATGATGAGGCAATGCTCGTGAGTGAGCCTGTCCTATCGGAGGGTGTGTTGGAACTCACCTTTAACGAAGCGATATTAAAAGATGTAGAAGAAGCAGTTATTGCCGACGAAGTGATGGAGACGATTGTCCGAACATTAACAGTACAAGATGAAATTGACGCTGTGGATATTAAAGTGGAGAATAAGGATGTTATTGCAAATGAGAACGGGGAACCATATAGTGACCCTGTTACTGCGGACTTCTTTGTTCCAAGTGAGAAGCTTTAATAAAAGGATTCCGAAGCTGGGGGATGCCCTGGCTTCTTTTTGTTTCATAGCATGTCAAATACTTTTTTAAAGTTTTTGAGCAACCTTAATAACCATTATTTCATACATAAGGAAACTATAAAATAAAAATACAGTGGATTATTAATCTGCAACTTTTGTAGGAATGATGATTTTTCTTTCGGGAAAAGTATGGTAAGCTTGATTTGACGAATGAGGAGGATTTTTACATGAGAAATGATGGAAGAAAAATAAATGAATTAAGACCTATTAAAATGGAAAAAGATTATATTATGCATCCTGAAGGTTCAGTATTGATCGAAGTGGGGAATACAAAAGTAATCTGTAATGCAAGTATTGAAGACCGAGTACCACCATTTATGAGAGGGCAAGGGAAAGGTTGGATTACTGCTGAATATGCGATGCTTCCACGGGCAACAGAGAAACGAAATATCCGGGAGTCCTCCAAAGGGAAAGTCACGGGGAGAACGATGGAAATTCAACGACTCATTGGACGTGCATTACGTTCCGTTGTTGATTTAGAAGGGTTCGGTGAGCGCACGGTATGGGTAGATTGTGATGTCATTCAAGCGGATGGTGGGACCAGAACTGCTTCCATTACCGGAGCCTTTGTGGCGATGACACTTGCGCTCGGAACTTTACTGGAAAAAAAGCAAATCAAGTCCTTGCCTGTAAAAGATTATCTAGCAGCGGCATCAGTCGGAATACTATCATCTGGAGAAGCGGTTCTTGATTTAAATTATGAGGAAGATGCCGATGCAAATGTAGATATGAATATTGTAATGACTGGTGCAGGTGAATTTGTGGAAATCCAAGGTACAGGAGAAGAGGCCACATTCTCGAAGAATGAGCTCTTTACCATGTTGGATTTGGCTGATGAAGGTTTACAACAGTTATTTGAGTTACAGAAAGAAATACTGGGGGAGCTTGGAGAATCAATTGGAAGCGGGCAAGTGGCGCAGGGCGAGGAAATTTAAATGAAAGAAATCATTATCGCAACTCGAAATAAGGGCAAAGTCAACGAATTTATCGATTTTTTTAAACCCTACGGTATTAAGGTGCAATCCTTGCTGGAAATTGCTGAACAACTCCCGGATGTTGAAGAGACTGGGGATAGTTTTGCAGAAAATGCGACACTTAAAGCGGAGCAAATTGCAGAGTTGTTGAATCGTCCTGTTCTAGCAGACGACTCCGGTCTCGTCGTTGATGCGCTCCATGGTGCTCCGGGAATTTATTCCGCCCGTTATGCCGGAGAGGAAAAAAGTGATGAAGCAAATAATCAAAAGCTACTCAAGAATTTGCAGGAAGTTCCGCAAGATAAGCGAACAGCAAGATTTGTTTGTGTACTTGCAATCGCCGTTCCTGGTGAAGAAACAACGCTTTACAGGGGTGTCTGTGAAGGGAAGATAGCGCTTAATCCCAAAGGGACGAATGGTTTCGGCTATGATCCACTGTTTATCCCTAATGGATATCAACAAACGATGGCAGAATTAAGCTCTGCTGAAAAAAATCAGATAAGCCATCGAAGTAACGCAATAAAACAATTGAAAAACTGGGAAAAGCTAACTTGAGGTTAAACATCCTCTTTACATGAAAAAGGACGAACAGAGAGGGAGATGCAGCATGACGAAAGTTTTAATTGTCAGTGATAGTCACGGACTAGCAGAAGAGCTATCGGAAATCAAAGAAAGGCATGAGGTTGATTATCTCATCCATTGCGGAGATTCTGAGCTTGATATCGACTCCGGTCCAATGGAAGATTTTTATAAAGTAGCAGGGAACTGTGACTTTGACAACCGTTATCCGATAGAGCAAACTATGGAGATTGATGGCTTAAACTTCCTCATTGTTCACGGGCATCTGCATAAAGTGAATTATGGTTTAACCGCACTTTCATTACGTGCGCGGGAAGCGAATGCCGATGTAGTTTGTTTCGGCCATACACATGTCGCTGGTGTTGTACAGGAAGGGGAACAGCTATTTATTAATCCAGGCAGTATCTATCAGCCAAGGGGTGGGATGCAAGAGAAAACTTATGCTATTTTAGAATGGGATACAGGTCAGCAGGATATAGCTGTGAAGTTTTATACCCTCACTGGCGAACATTATAGAGCGTTGGATTATCCGAAGAATACTTGATGCTTCAATAGCTTGCTAAGGAATTTAGTTTCTTGGCGAGCTTTTTTTAAATTAGAGTAAGATGTTTCGAGGTGAGGACAAATAACTCATTTTACAAAGCCTATAACCCATTCGTATCGTCTGTATTAGTATGTCGAGACTTGCAGACGTCTCCAGAATGCGAAGCGGTACAATGGAAAAGAGAAATAGTACGTTACAAAAATCTTTTAAAATAGGTATTGACATTTTATGTGAAACTGCTATAATAAATCTTGTTCGCTTCTAAAACATACTTTTACATAATGAATTTTTAAAACTAAATAAATAAGCAACCTGCGGGTGTAGTTTAGTGGTAAAACCTTAGCCTTCCAAGCTGATGATGAGGGTTCGATTCCCTTCACCCGCTCCATGTCCCAATAGCTCAGCTGGATAGAGCAACAGCCTTCTAAGCTGTAGGTCGTAGGTTCGAATCCTACTTGGGACGCTTTTCAAACAGCAAAAGAGAAACCTAACTTGTTTTAGGTTTCTCTTTTGTATTATGATAAGATATATATACTTTTATCTACTTGCTTGCGCTTTCGAACCAGATGAAACAACTCCTCGATTGGATGAACGGAACTAAACTGTAGCAGAGAATGCAAAAAGCTGCTTTTTTTCTTTCTCTTCACCACGGTGCTACCGTCCATAGAACTTCTGCCTTTAAGTGGGGGAATTATGTAGGTGGGAGATAATGGATGCTAACACCCTGATCATTCAACTACATCCCGCCGGAGAAGAGTAAACTTCCCGCTGAATGAAGTTTCATTTTATGTTTCATATTCAATTGGAAGGGTAAAACTATTTATTAAGTCATTCTCATATAAAATGAAACAAAAGGAGGAGGTGACCTGAGAAAAATGAAACCTGGGAATATCATTTTGTTTCCAAAATGGCAAAAAGTGTTAGAAGAAGAAAGTGTTGCAGCAATTAAAGAAAAGAAATTCGAGGATGCTTTAGAAAAATTAGATAACCTATTAAGCTATGACGTGAAAAATCATGATATTTATACCGGTAAATTAATCTGCTTAATGGAACTGGAACGTTATAAGGAAGCGCAAGAACTCTGTGAATCTTTAATAGAAGAAAAAGATTCCCACTACTATCAATACATACATATTTATTTAACATTATTATTCCAAACAGATCAGTATGATACATTAATTGATGTAGTATCTGTGGAATTAGAAAGCGGAAACGTACCAAATCATTTGCAAGAACCATTTAAACAGCTCTACACGATGAGTGAAAAAATGCGGCTGAATGTGGAACTGGAGCGTTCGAATGTTTTTCTGAATGCACTCTATGATGCTGTTCACCAAGATAATCATATCGAACAATGGAGACTTATTGACAAACTCAGTAAAACGACAATCCAACCAAATGAGAAAGTGATTTCGTTGCTTGTAAATGAACATATCCATCCGCTTGTCAAAACAGCCATCTATTTATGGTTGAAGAATTTAGGAGTAGCAAAACCAATAGAAGTACATAAGTTTGGTATTCAGATGAAGATGACGCCAAGTGAAACGCCGGAGGTTAATGAAAGTGCAATCGCGAAAGAAATTGCTACCGAGATTAAGAAAATAGAGCAAAGCAATCCATCACTATATGAGGTGATGAATACGCTTTTAGAACATTATCTCTATGCGCTCTATCCGATTACACCATCAATTGATGAATCATTTTATATCGCGGAAGCATTATTTCAGATTGGGAATGACTATTTAAACATCGCCGTGTCCACATCAGAACAGGCAGAGGTAGATAAGTATATCCAAGAAATTAAAACAACCGATCTATTATATGCAAGTATTATTGATGATTAGGAACAAAGGCGCAAGCGCCCTTACAGGCTAAAAACGCGACGTCCTGTCGCAACGCCTGTACTAGCACATCCTGTGCGTCGTAGCAACGTACAAACTGTGCCTCCCAGGACGGGAGGTAGTTCGATGTTGCCCCAGGACGGGGCGAACTTAATCGAACTTCCCTTTTACGAAAGATTTGCTAGTTGCTGGGCGCTGGAGCCGGACGTGGCTGGCCCTTGACACCTATGTTATCACAGCATTTTTAATTTATAGTTTCTTATACAGGAACAAAGGCTTGAAAGACCTCTCAATTATGGTATAATGATTAAGTTGTAAAAATTGAAAACGAACCCTAAAAAAATGTTATTAAGTTAAACAATAGATGTTGGAGGTAATTAATAATGACAGCGAAATGGGAAAAACAAGAAGGAAATAAAGGGATTTTAACATTTGAAGTTCCTGCTGAAGAATTTGATCAAGCATTAGATCAAGCATTTAAAAAGGTAGTAAAAGATGTGCAGCTTCCAGGTTTCCGTAAAGGAAGAGTTCCGCGTGGGTTATTTGAACAGCGTTTCGGAGTAGAATCCCTTTATCAGGATGCGGTAGATATCGTATTACCAGAAGCTTACTCAAAAGCAGTTGACGAGGCGGATATTTTCCCAATTATACAGCCGAGTGTAGATATCGAACAAATCGAAAAAGGAAAAGCATTAATCTTCACTGCAGAGGTTGAAGTGAAGCCTGAAGTTACTTTAGGTGAATATAAAGGACTAGAAGTAGAAGAAGAATCTGTTGAAGTGACAGATGAAGATATCGAGCAAGAATTAAAAAACCTTCAGGAGCAACATGCAGAGCTTGTTGTTAAAGAAGATGGGGAAATTGCAGAAGGCGATACGGTTGTTATCGACTTTGAAGGTTTCACTGACGGAGAAGCGTTTGAAGGCGGTAAAGGTGAAAACCATAGCCTGGAAATCGGTTCTGGTCAATTCATTCCTGGATTCGAAGAGAAATTAATCGGTAAGAAACCAGGTGAAGAAACCGAAATCGATGTAACCTTCCCAGAAGAATACCATGCAGAAAATCTAGCCGGTAAGGAAGCAACTTTTAAAGTTAAAATTCATGAAGTCAAAGCAAAAGAACTTCCAGAACTTGATGATGAGTTCGCGAAAGATGTTGATGATGAAGTAGAGACACTTGATGAACTCAAGACGAAAAAGAAAGAACAAATGCTGGAAGAAAGAACGCAAGCGGCAGAAACTGCAAAACGTGAAAGTCTAATTGAAAAAGCATCTGATAATGTTGAAGTTGATATTCCAGATGCAATGGTAGAAAATGAATTGGAACAAATGCTTGCTGAATTTGAACAACGTCTACAGATGCAAGGAATGACGTTAGAAATGTATTCCCAATTCTCTGGTCAAGATGAAGACGCGCTGAAAGAACAAATGAAAGAAGATGCGGCTAAACGAGTGAAAACTAGCTTGACGCTTGAAGCAATTGCAAATGCGGAAAATCTTGAGGCTACAGAAGAAGAAGTGAATGAAGAGATTGACAAGATGGCTGGCATGTACGGTGTAGATAAAGATCAACTTGTTCAAATCCTTGGTGGAAACACAGAAACAATCCAAAACGATCTCAAAATAAGAAAAGCAATCGATCTATTAGTGGAACATAGCAAAGCAGCTAACTAATCATCCCAGCTAAGACAAGACAACATGAACAAGGTGCGAGTTCCCTCGCACCTTGTTTCTGTATAACCGAAACGGAACAAGCATTAATTTACATTTCACTGACTTAACGGTTGCTATCTGTCATATAGATAAGTAATATGGAATTAATTAAAATGGATATCATGCTACAAGGTTTATCGTTTTGTTTTTTATTTCGTATCTGATATGATTGCTATAATTAAGTCAGGAAATTTAATTTTCTTATGAACTATAGGGGTGAAAAAATGTTTAAATTCAATGAAGAAAAAGGACAATTAAAATGCTCCTTTTGTGGAAAGAATCAGGAACAGGTTCGTAAATTAGTTGCCGGGCCTGGTGTCTATATATGTGATGAATGTATTGTGTTATGTACAGAAATTGTAGAAGAAGAACTCGGTTCGGAAGATGCGATGGAATTTACAGAAATCCCAAAACCAAAGGAAATCTGTGAAATCCTTGATGATTACGTCATTGGGCAAGATCAAGCGAAGAAGAGCCTGTCTGTAGCTGTTTATAATCACTATAAACGAGTCAACTCGATAAATAAAACCGACGATGTAGAACTGGCGAAAAGTAACATCGCTCTGATTGGACCTACAGGAAGTGGTAAAACATTACTAGCTCAAACATTAGCACGCATCATTAATGTGCCTTTTGCTATGGCTGACGCTACATCACTTACAGAAGCTGGTTATGTAGGAGAAGATGTCGAGAATATTCTTCTTAAACTAATCCAAGCAGCCGATTATGACGTGGAAAAAGCGGAAAAAGGAATTATTTATATCGATGAGATTGATAAAGTAGCAAGAAAGTCTGAAAACCCATCAATTACAAGAGACGTTTCAGGTGAAGGTGTACAACAAGCTTTACTTAAGATTCTGGAGGGGACGGTTGCAAGTGTACCACCACAGGGCGGACGCAAACATCCACATCAAGAATTCATCCAAATCGATACGACAAATATCCTATTTATCGTAGGAGGAGCCTTTGACGGAATTGATCAAGTAATTAAGCGCCGTCTTGGTAAGAAAGTTATCGGGTTTGGAGCGAACGAACAACAAGAAGATTTGGACATGGGTGCACTGCTTTCCAAAATTTTACCAGAAGACTTGCTTCGCTATGGATTAATTCCCGAATTCATTGGTCGTATTCCGGTTATCTCCAGCTTAACACCATTGGATGAGGATGCCCTTATTCAAATTCTGACAAAACCTAAGAATGCGCTCGTGAAACAATATGAGAAGCTATTTGAAATGGATGATGTGGAACTGGAGATGGAGGAAGCTGCTCTACGTGAGATTGCGAAGAAGGCAATCGAACGGAAGACAGGTGCCCGGGGTCTTCGTTCCATCATTGAAGGGCTTGTACTTGATGTTATGTTCGAGCTTCCTTCCCGTGAAGATATTACGAAATGTATTATAACAGAGGATACGGTGAAAGAAGAACATGGCAGTCCCAAGCTTGTATTCCGTGACGGTACGGTAATTGAAGGAAATGAGAATTTACCAAAAGAAAGTGCATAATGTGAAGTAGAACATTTTTGCGATAATGGAGACTGGCTGCTTAAAAGATGCTCTCGTCTGTTTGAAGAGCCTATTAGCAGTAAGTCTCCATTTCTGTATGTATAAATAGGATATTGGGGAATAGTACTTACTACAACATGTAAATCAACTAACTATTTTTTTCGGTTGAACGGATTAACATAGAGATATACATATTCATTTTGGAGGTCGTTATCATGGTTAACAAAATAAAGAAAGTCCCCCTCCTGCCTTTACGCGGTTTAATTGTGTTTCCATCCATGGTTTTACATCTGGATGTTGGAAGAGATAAATCGATCGCAGCTCTGGAGAAAGCAATGGTTGATGATCAACTTATATTCCTGGCTGCACAGAAAAAAACGAGCATTGATCAGCCGAAAATAGATGAGATATACCGAATTGGTACACTTGCAAAGGTCAACCAAATGCTGAAGATGCCTAATGGCACGTTGCGTGTATTGGTAGAAGGACTGGACCGTTATGAAATTGTCCGCACGATCGATGAAGAAGACGAGTTTTTAGTAGAAATTGCGCAACTTGAAGAAGTACATGCAGATCAGACGGAAGAAGAGGCACTCATGCGTGCACTACTTGAACAATTTGAGCAGTATACAAAGCTTTCCAGGAAAGTGTCTAGTGCAACAGCAAAGTCAGTTGTGGATATGGAGGACCCGGCACGGGCCGCTGATATTATTAGCTCACACTTATCCATTAAGTTAAAGGAAAAACAGACATTATTAGAAATGACGAATGTCACCGAACGTATGCAACACATCATTAGCTTAATTACGAATGAAAAGAAAGTATTAAGCATTGAAAAGAAAATCGGTGAACGAGTTAAAACATCCATGGAGAAAACCCAGAAAGAATATTATTTGCGTGAACAATTAAAAGCAATTCAAAAAGAACTCGGTGATAGGGATGGTAAATCCGGTGAAGTCAGTGAATTAAGAGAAAAAATTGACAAATCCGATATGCCGGAACATATTTACGAAATTGCCCTTAAAGAATTAAGCCGTTACGAGAAAGTACCACAAAGCTCTGGAGAAAGCTCTGTCATTCGCAATTACTTGGATTGGTTATTAGATCTGCCATGGACAAAACAAACGCAAGATACAATTGATATTAATGAAGCTGAAAAAGTATTAAATGAAGGCCATTACGGACTGGAGAAAGTAAAAGAACGCATCTTGGAATATCTAGCTGTCCAAAAGCTGACGAACTCTCTAAAAGGTCCAATTCTTTGTCTAGTTGGGCCGCCTGGTGTTGGGAAAACATCCCTTGCACGTTCCATTGCTCAGTCCGTAAATCGAAATTTCGTGCGTATTTCCCTCGGTGGAGTGAGGGATGAAGCGGAAATAAGAGGTCACCGAAGGACTTATATTGGTGCAATGCCAGGCAGGATTATCCAAGGAATGAAGAAGGCAGGTACTATAAATCCGGTATTTTTACTCGATGAAATTGATAAGATGTCAAATGACTTCCGCGGGGATCCCTCCGCTGCAATGCTCGAAGTATTGGACCCAGAGCAGAACAATAGTTACAGTGATCATTTTATCGAAGAAACATATGATTTATCGAAAGTATTATTTATTGCAACGGCAAATAATGTGAATAGTATTCCTGGTCCGCTTTTAGATCGGATGGAATTAATTTCTCTTTCGGGCTATACGGAAGTGGAAAAGCTCCATATCGCAAAAGAACACTTATTGCCAAAACAAGTTAAAGAAAACGGATTAAAACCATCCAATTTACAAATTAGAGATGAAGCGCTCCTGCAAATTGTAAGAACTTATACTAGGGAAGCGGGCGTCCGTAATCTGGAAAGACAACTTGCTAAAGTTTGTCGTAAAGCAGCCAAAATTATTATTTCTGGTGAGAAGAAAAGAGTAGTCGTCACGGTCAAGAATTTAGAGGATTTCCTAGAGAAACCATTATACCGTTATGGTTTAATGGAAGTGGTAGACCAAGTCGGTGCTGCAACCGGTCTTGCTTATACATCAGCAGGTGGCGATATCTTATCTATTGAAGTATCCCATTATCCTGGAAAAGGTAAATTAATTTTAACTGGTAAGCTAGGTGAAGTGATGCAGGAATCTGCGCAAGCTGCTTCCAGTTATGTCCGTTCCCGTGCCAAGGAACTGCACATCCCTGCTGACTTTTATGAGAAGTTTGATATTCATATCCACGTGCCGGAAGGAGCCACGCCAAAAGATGGGCCTTCAGCGGGAATTACCATTGCAACGGCACTTGTCTCGTCACTTACTGGCCGAGCTGTTCGGAAAGAGGTTGGAATGACTGGGGAAATAACACTACGGGGAAGAGTACTTCCTATCGGCGGCTTAAAAGAAAAATCATTAAGTGCACACCGGGCTGGCTTAACGACAATCATTATTCCGAAAGAAAATGAGAAGGACATTGCCTCTATTCCAGAAAGTGTACAACAGAATGTAACATTTATCCCGGTTAGTCATTTAGATGAAGTATTGGAAATCGCATTAGTGGAGGAAGAAAATGAAAATCAATCAAGCGGAAATCGTAATTAGTGCGGTCACGAAGAAGCAATACCCGGAGGAAGGCTTATCTGAGATCGCTTTAGCGGGACGTTCGAATGTCGGAAAATCATCTTTTATCAATACATTGATTAATCGAAAAAACTTAGCTCGAACGTCACAAAAACCAGGAAAAACTCAAACGTTGAATTTTTATAAGTTAAATGAAGCTTTTTACTTTGTAGATGTGCCGGGCTATGGCTATGCAAAGGTATCCAAGAAAGAAAGAGAAAAATGGGGTAAAATGATGGATGAATATTTCCAGCAAAGAGAGAACTTGAAAGCAGTTGTTCTCGTTTGTGATGTCCGTCATGAACCGACAGACGCCGATGTCCAAATGTATGATTATCTAAAATATTATGAGCTTCCTGTCATTATCATCGCAACGAAACTTGATAAAGTAAAAAAATCAAAACAACATCAACATGTGAAAGTAGTAAAAGACACGTTTGAAGTTGATGCAGAAGATATTGTCATTCCCTTTTCAGCAGAAACAGGTGAAGGGAAAGACCAAGCTTGGCAAGCAATTAAACAATATTTATAAGGTTCACCTCCTCTTTCGGAAATTTCTACTTTCGCGTAAAGAGGAGGTCTTTCCTCTGAAATGACTCTACTTCTTTCTTAATAAGACAAAACCTAAGATGATTAGTGCGATTGGCCAATACCTTTCCACTAAAGCAATTACATCATATATCCAATAAAAATAGGAATGAAACGCGGTTGAGTATATAAATAATACCCCGACAGCAAGAAAGGCAATACCTGGGAGAAAGCCCGATTTCGTTTTAAAATAGCGAATTATAAAGGCTAAACCAATTATGATTAAATAAACTGCCCAATGATCAATCCAAAAATGATAATGAGTTGATCCGTGTAAGTGGATCCCGATACCGAGAATAAGAATACCGGTGAAAATATGTTGATAACTGCGGGAACGGTAACTGTGAATCAAAAAGGCTAGTCCTATGATAATTAAAAGGGTTTGCCAAGAATAGAAATCAGTAATGATCGGTAGTTTCAATTCACGCAGCAGAAAAAATACGCCAATCCCAATTAATATGTAAGCAAGTAAAGGATTTTGTGTTCTCATCCATCTTCTCCTCTAACAAATAATAATCAATTTTAACATTACACCCTCAACCTTTGCACCTGTAAATTAATCATACGAATCCTTTCATTCAGCGTAAGTGTGTGCAACCTTCTCCTGTAGGTCCGCAGTCCAGACACCTCTCGCTTTCCGCAGGCGGCTGGTGAGCCTCCTCGGGCTGTCGCCCTGCGGGGTCTCACCTATGCCTTTCGACGAACAGGAAGTTCTAATGCCGGCGTTGGTCACAGGACGTGACCGTTCTTAGCCGGCCTCCTGCTGGAGTCTCGAGGTGTCTGGACTGCTCCGAGGAAAGGCGTGATTTGGATTACTGTTTAATATTCCAAAAGTACAATCCTTATCATAACGGAATAATTTCTTTTTAAAATAATCCTTTAGACCAGTTCAGTTGCCCGGCGGACGGTGACTCCTACGGGAATAGCACGAGTCCAGACCTGAGCAGGAAGCGGTTTTCTTCCGAGGCAGACTAAGATCGCCACGTCCTGTGGCAACGTCTGACATTAACGTCCTGTGCGTCGAGGCTTCGGCTGTGCCCGCGGAAAGCATCCGTCCACCGGGCAACTGAACGGCGATTAGAACGCCATAATTAGTGAACGAACCACACACTTACGCTGAATGAAAGCAAATTGAGGTCTTAGACTGTGAAAGTTTTGTTACATTATAACTGTAACAAAATTGTAATTGTGCTAAAGCTGTAAAATTACTGGATAAAGCCTTATGATATAATAATACTATACTTATAGTGGAATATGTAAATTCAATTACGGAAAAATGATTGATTACTTCTGGAGGTAAGACACGTGCACATTTTAAAAGTTGGATTTAACTACAAGAATGCTCCGGTTGCAATTAGGGAGAAACTGACATTCTCCGAGGAGTCTTTACATGAAGCAATGATTGAGCTAAAAGCTAGAAAAAGCATCTTAGAAAACGTCATATTGTCAACTTGTAATCGTACGGAAATTTATGCGGTTGTCGATCAGTTACACACCGGAAGATACTATATTAAAACATTTTTAGCTGATTGGTTCGGGATTGACAGAGCTGAATTTGAAGAGTACTTGCAGATTAACGAAAATGACGATGCACTGGAACATCTATTTCGGGTGACGACTGGTTTAGATTCGATGGTGCTTGGGGAAACACAGATTCTTGGTCAAATGAAGGATGCATTTTTTACATCCCAGAGAGTGAAAGCGACCGGAACGATCTTTAATGAACTGTTCAAACAAGTTATCACCTTTGGAAAGAGGGTACACCATGAAACAGCGATCGGTGAACATGCCGTATCAATAAGTTATACCGCTGTCGAATTGATTAAAAATAAATTAGGAAAAATTCGTGATAAAAATATAACGATTCTCGGTGCAGGAGAAATGGCCGAACTTGCTGTGAAAAATTTACAAGGTGCCGGCGCATCGAATCTCACCATTGTTAACCGGACGTATTCGAAAGCAGAAACAATGGCAAGAAAATTTCAAGTGGAAGCAGAACCAATGGAGAAACTACTGGAAGTTCTGCAATCGACTGACATCTTATTTACGACAACTAGCGCTGAAAATATCGTACTAACAAAGGAAATGCTCGAACCAGTTCTTTCTAGAAGAGAAGGCAGAGCTTTATTTTTAGTTGATATCGCTGTTCCTCGGGATATAGATCCTGCAATCGGTAAACTTGATAAAGTATATTTATTTGATATTGACGATTTACAGCATATTGTCGATGAGAATTTAGAAGAAAGAAGAAAAGCTGCAAATGAAGTGGAGCAGCTACTTCATGAAGAAATTATCGACTTTAAAGAGTGGCTCCGCACGCTAGGTGTTGTCCCGGTAATTTCCGCACTTCGGAAAAAAGCTTTAGGCATTCAAGCGGAAACGATGAAAAGTATTGAACGGAAAATGCCTGATTTAACAGAGCGGGAGAAAAAGGTTCTGAGTAAGCATACAAAAAGTATTATTAATCAATTGTTAAAGGAGCCGATTACTCAGGCAAAAGAATTGGCTGGATCGGAGAATGCGGAAGAAAGTCTGCAGCTTTTTGTAGATATATTCGGCATTGAAGCGGAAGTAGTTGAGGAGTTCGAAAAGCAAACGGAAAAAAATGAAAGTATGAAAGAATTGAATCGACCGGAAAACTCTCCGCTCCCTCGGATTAAGGAGATTTCCAGTATATAGAGACAAAGAGACGGATTCGCAATTAGGAGGTTTTTTCATGCGGAAAATTATTGTTGGATCAAGGCGAAGTAATCTTGCCTTGACACAGACGAAATGGGTTATTGAACAATTAAAAAAAGCAGGGGTGAAAAATGAATTTGTCATCGAGGAAATTGTTACAAAAGGCGATCAGATCCTTGATGTCATGTTATCAAAAGTAGGCGGTAAAGGCTTATTTGTAAAAGAAATTGAGCAAGCCCTTTATGATAAGCGTATCGACTTTGCAGTTCATAGTATGAAAGATATGCCTGCTGTACTTCCGGAAGGCTTAATAATTGGCTCGATTCCAGTTCGGGAGGATTATCGAGATGCTTTCATTTCAAAAAATGATCTGAAACTGAACGAATTACCAGCGGGAGCAATTGTTGGTACCAGCAGTTTACGCCGTAGCACGCAAATCCTTGCCGCGCGCCCAGATCTTGAAATAAAATGGATTCGCGGCAATATTGAAACCCGCCTTAGAAAGCTTAAAGAAGAAGATTATGATGCAATTATTCTTGCAGTCTCTGGCATTAAACGAGTTGGTATGGACTTATCGATAGTTACAGAATACCTTGATCCTGAAGTTTGTGTACCAGCAGTCGGACAAGGAGCTCTTGCGATTGAGTGCCGGGAAGACGATGAGGAAATAAGAGAAATCCTCTCCTTAATCAATGATGAGGAGACAACGGAAACGGTCACAGCAGAACGGACATTTTTAGACTTGCTTGAAGGTGGTTGTCAAGTGCCGATTGGCGGTCATGCCTATTACAAGGAGGATGAACTTGTAATGACAGCGTTGGTCGGAACCCCTGATGGTAAAACAATTTTGAAGGAAGTAGTAAAAGGAAAAAACCCGGTTGAAGTTGGAACAGAAGCTGCGGACTTGCTTATTAATCAAGGAGCAAAAGAAATCGTTCAAAATGCGAAAGAGGAGCAGGAGTAATGTCCGGTGACTTAAAGGGGAAACGTATTATCGTGACAAGGGAAGCCGGTCAAGCGAAAAGTTTCTCGGAAAAAATACGAGAACTCGGAGGCATACCGATTGAAATCCCGCTTCTTCGGATAAATAGTATAACAGCAAGCAATGAGCAGGATGTTTTCAATCGTCTGAAAAGCTATGATTGGATTATTTTCACGAGTGCAAATGGCGTGAATTGCTTTTTTGCTGCATACGATAAAAATGGTGTCCATTTTGGGGAGCAAGTAAAAATCGCTGCGGTTGGTCATAAAACAGATTTGGCACTACAACGATTCGGCTATACAGCTGATCTCGTGCCTGATACATATGATGCAGAATCTTTGGCAGCGATTTTCTTGCCGATTTACCAAAATAGAGAACAGATTTTATTAGTGCGAGGTAGTCGTTCCTTGGATATTTTACCGAAAAAGTTTATGGAAAGAGGCATTACTTTCGATTCGATAGAAGTATATGAGACAATGATAAATGAAGGTATAAAAGAACGATTGAATGAAGTGATACAGAAGAATGCCTTTGATTATCTCACCTTTACAAGCCCTTCAACAGTGAACGCATTTATTGACTTATATGGAGAACCTGTTTCGGTTCCTTGTGTCTGTATCGGTACAACAACGGAAAAGGCGGCAAGTGCGGCAGGTTTCAACCAGTTGATCACTGCAAAAACATTTACGATTGAAGGAATGCTCGAAGCAATGATTCAAGATTAATTGATGGAAGGAATGTTAGATTTGAGAATGAATAATCAATTTAAAAGACATCGTCGCTTACGGAGTAGTGCATCCATGCGGGCGATGGTGCGTGAAACACATCTTCATGTTGAAGATTTTATTTATCCGATATTTGTCATCGAAGGGGAAAATATTAAGAATGAAGTGCCATCGATGCCTTCTGTTTACCAATTCTCACTGGACCGCTTAATGGAAGAGGTAACAGAAGCGTATGAATTAGGTATACGTGCACTTATGTTCTTCGGTGTCGTTACAGGTAAAGACGAGGTTGGTTCCGGGGCGTATGCAGAAGACGGAATTGTGCAGCAAGCTACCAAGCTAGTAAAAGAGAAGTATCCTGAGTTGCTCGTTGTTGCTGATACATGTCTCTGTGAATATACAGACCACGGTCATTGCGGCGTGATTCATGGCAATGATGTAGATAATGACGAGTCATTAAAATTGCTTGCAAAAACAGCTGTATCTCAAGCTGAGGCAGGGGCGGATATTATTGCACCATCTAATATGATGGACGGCTTTGTCGCAGTTATAAGAAAAGCACTGGACGAGGCAGGGTTTACCCACATTCCGATTATGTCATACGCAGTTAAATATGCTTCAGCCTTCTACGGACCTTTCCGCGATGCGGCCGATAGTGCTCCACAGTTCGGTGACCGGAAGACATACCAGATGGATTCGGCAAATCGTCTGGAGGCAATCAGGGAAGCTTGGTCAGACGTTGAAGAAGGGGCAGATTTTCTTATGGTCAAACCAGCGTTATCCTATCTCGACGTCATCCGTGACATCAGAAATGAATTTGACCTTCCCGTTGTTGCTTATAATGTGAGCGGAGAATATGCAATGGTAAAAGCTGCCGCACAGAATGGCTGGATTGATGAGCAACAACTTGTGATTGAAATGCTAACTTCCATGAAACGTGCAGGAGCAGAAATTATATTAACTTATTTTGCAAAAGATATTGCAGCAGTTTTACGTAATTCATGAAGGAGGAACGAACGATGAAAGACTTTTCAAAATCCATTGATGCATATAAAGAAGCAGTTGACTTAATGCCTGGTGGTGTGAACTCACCCGTTCGCGCTTTTAAATCAGTCGGCATGTCGCCAATCTTTATGGAAGAGGGAAAAGGTGCGACAATTATGGATATTGATGGAAATGAATATATTGATTATGTGTTAAGTTGGGGACCGCTTATTTTAGGTCATGCCGATGAGCGGGTAACAACTAAATTGAAAGAAGTAGTTGATAAAGGAACGAGTTTCGGTGCACCAACTGAAATGGAAAATAAATTGGCTGCACTAGTAAAAGAACGAGTGCCTTCCATCGAAATGGTTCGGATGGTAAATTCGGGTACCGAAGCGACGATGAGTGCAATTAGGCTTGCCCGAGGATATACCGGCAGAGATATTATTGTGAAATTTGTAGGAAGCTATCATGGCCATGGTGATTCCTTATTAATTAAAGCTGGTTCCGGTGTAGCAACACTCGGTCTCCCGGATAGCCCAGGGGTGCCGGCTTCGACTGCAAGTAACACAATTACAGTTCCATATAATGATTATGAAAGTGTTCAACTTGCATTCGAACAGTACGGCGACCAGATTGCTGCGGTCATTACCGAGCCTGTCTGTGGTAACATGGGAGTCGTTCCACCAAGAAATAACTTCTTACAAAACTTGCGTGAACTTACTACAAAGCATGGTGCATTACTTATTTTTGATGAGGTCATGACAGGCTTTCGTGTTGGTTATAATTGTGCACAAGGTTATTATGATGTAATACCGGACCTTACTTGTCTCGGGAAAGTTATCGGTGGAGGGCTTCCAGTCGGTGCATTCGGTGGAAAACGAGAGATTATGGAACAAATCGCACCTCAAGGTTCGATCTATCAAGCGGGAACATTATCCGGAAACCCTCTAGCAATGACAGCGGGTTACGAAACATTAAAAGCGATGGACGAAGCGGCGTATGAAGAGCTCGGGAGATTAGCTGACAGGTTAGAGGCAGGTTTCCAGGAAGCTAGCCAGCAACATGGTATTCCATTACAAATTAACCGTGTCGGTTCTATGGTCGGTGTATTCTTTACAGCTGAAGAAGTCATCAACTTTGAAACAGCACAAACTTCTGATTTAGACCGTTTCGCGGCTTATTATCGCGGCATGATTGAAGAAGGAATTTTCCTGCCACCATCCCAATTTGAAGGACTATTCCTTTCAACTGCACATACGATGGAACACATTGAAAAAACAATCCAAGCAGTGAACCAGGTGTTTGCAAATCTAACTAAATAATAACTCACTTTCACAGCCTGCAATCCATTATAATCACTTTCATTCAGCGTAAGTATTTTGTGCATTCATTTTATTGGCGTTCTAATTACCGTTCAGTTGCCCGAAGGACGGATGCGCATCCTGAGGCACACCCGAAGCCTCGACGCACAGGACGTTAATGTCAGACGTTTCCACAGGACGTGGCGATCTTAGTCTGCCTCGGAAGAAAAACGCTTCCTGCTCAGGTCTGGACTTGTGCTATTCCCATAGGAGTCACCGTCCGCCGGGCAACTGAACTGGTCTAAAGGATTATTTTAAAAAGAAATTATTCCGTTATGATAAGGATTGTACTTCTGGAATATTAAACAGTAATCCAAATCACGCCTTTCCTCGGAGCAGTCCAGACACCTCGAGACTCCTGCAGGAGGAAAGGCATAGGTGAGACCCCGCAGGGCGCCAGCCCGAGGAGGCTCACCAGCCGCCTGCGGAAAGCGAGAGGTGTCTGGACTGCGGACCTCCAGAAGAAGTTGCACTTACGTTGAATGAAAGCAATTGGCACTTTATTTAATAACTCACTTTGGATTTTGGTTCGAAAATTAAGTCATAACCTTTGAAGACCTGATACACGAGGATTACTCCTCCAGCTGTATCAGGTTTTTTTCATGCATATCTCCTTTTCCCCATTCATATAGATAGTGTATACACAGGGTTTAACTGTATAGGCAATGGAGAAGGGAGGAGTTATTTTGTCTTCTGCTAATCAAAATTTTCAATTTGAATTACAAGAAACATTATATTTTGACCGAGGCGATGAAGTACTCGAATTAATAGGTGTTTCACTTAATCCGGAAATAACGATTCAACCATATGATACGTACGTGTCCATCCGGGGCGAGATTGAACTGCGGGGAGAATATATGCGCGATGAACAACGGATAGACGAAACAGATCACCCTGCACTAAATGAGCTTGATGATTTGGATGCGAGAAGGTTTGTGGAAAAAGTAGAGTGTAAAGAAGATAATATGGCTGAATTTTATCATCGTTTTCCTGTAGATATTTCCGTTCCGGAATACCGGATTGAGAACATGGATGATATTAGAATAGAAATTATTAACTTTGATTATGAATTACCGGCAAATTCAAAATTACAGCTTACTGCAGTAGCGGAAATTCAAGGAATTAAAGCGGAAGTCGATTTATGGCAAGAACGAGAAACAGAGGAAAGGAAAGTAGAGTCGGAAGAGGACGAAGAACCAGACTCATTCACATTTGAAGTGGAAAGAGAAGAGGTTGTTGCAGAAGAGGAAAGGATCAAGGAAGTAGTAGAGGAGTTGGAGCAAGAGGAAGAAGCGGAAGTGGAAGAGGTAATAGATGTAAATGAAGTACGGGAACTGGAAAGGGAAGAAGTGCAAGAAAATGAACTGATAATCCGTGCGAAGGAAGAAGAGGAAGTAGAAGAAGATGGAAAGACGGCTGAAGTTGTAAATGATGTTAGTTATTTAAAAGACATATTCCGCGATGAAGAGGAAGAAAGCTATGTAAAAATGCGAATTTGCATTGCACAAGAAGACGATACGATCGAATCAATCGCGGAAAGATTTCAAGTTAGTGCGCTGCAGTTAATCAAACAAAATAAACTTGATGAAGACTTTGATATTAGCGAGGGACAGTTACTGTATATCCCGAAGAAATGAAATAATCCCCTTGTGAATGGAAGCAAGGGGTTTTCCTATGTTAAGCATTCCGGAGGTTATCAAGATGGAGAAACAAACTGAAATTCTTAAAGCCTATAATATATATCCTCAGGCAATTGTCGCTGTTACGGACCGGCTGCATAAAGTAAAGGCAGGCGGAAAAGAATATGCATTAAAACGGAGCAGGTTAGATAAACAATCCATAGAAAATTGGGTGTCCGTCTACACCCGCGCAAATCAGGAAAACCTCCATGAAATCATCCCTGTTTATTTAACTCGGAATCGGAAAATGTATGTTGAGTTTGCAGGTGAGTTTTATTACCTGACACCTTGGATAGAGACAAATACTAGATTTATTGGTGAAAATCGCATCCAGTCCATCTATAGGCAAATCGGTAGAATTCATGTTCAAACGAAAAATCTGTACCGATTAAACAAGGATGAATTGGCGAATCGTTTTCAGACATATCAAGGAAACTGTACGAAAGATGAAACTCGGCTACTTGCGTGGATAGAAATCATAGAACAAAAACATTATCCATCTCCCTTTGAACTGCAAGTATTAACCCATTATCGTGATATACGATTCTCCCTTTTCCGCTCCCGTCAACTAGTAGATGAAATCCTTTCCCTCGCGGAGGAGGAGTCGAGTTGGGGAATCAGTCTGAATCATGGTAATTTACAAGCCGGACATATATTTGATCATTATTTTATTAATTGGGAAAGCGCCTGTTATAAACATGCGGTCTTTGATTTAGTGGACTTGTTCCGTTACGGAGCAATCCATGAGTCACAATTGAAGAGCCACTTTCTGAAAAACTTCTCCATCTATATGGAAGAGAATCCGTTAACTTCCCTGGAACAAGCTTTACTCTGCCTATATTTGCTGAACAGTGAAGCATATTTACGCTTAGTCGAGCAATACCATACAGCCAATGAAACTAACATTTCCCATATACAGTTGTCTATTGAACTTGAACAGATTTATCGCCGAATAATCTTCGGGTTGAGTTTCCAAGAAATGCTTGAACAAAGGGCAAGGAAAGACGATTAAAACCATTCCAAGTAAAAAGCAATATAGAGAAATACGAAAACACCTAGTAAAAATACATCTAAAGTTGTCGGAAGTATAATCGTACGGAGAAGCTGATATACTAATAACGGCGCCATCGCTTTTTCTAAAACGAACAAGCATTGCCTCGCCCATGGAGGCAGGCGATAACGATAATACCGACCCATACCATTCACCTCATTATAAATGATGAAGTACCATGCTTTATCGTATGTTGTGGCCACGTTTTTGTTCCGGTTAGAGTTGACGTTTTTAAGTGAAGTGTATACAATATAAGGTAATTAAAATATAATGATGCAAATGATTGGGAAGAGTACAGGATGAACGCCTACAGGAAGGGAAATGATTTGCTGAGAATTTCCTAGGAAGGTTGTGCTGGAAGGTCGCCCTTGATGCAGCTGCTTCGAATTACAGTAGAGGCACGCCGGCTATGCGCCGATATCTGTCGATGAGTGTACAAATATTTATTTGTAAACAAAGGTGGTACCACGGAAGTTAACTCTTTTCGTCCTTTTTTGAAGGATGGAAAGGGTTTTTTAATTGTTAAAACTAAAGGAGGGTGATCGGTAATGTCGGATAAAAAAGTAACATTGCCATCAAAATATAATCCAAATGAAGTAGAAGCGGGTCGTTATCAATTTTGGCTGGAGGGGAAATTCTTTGAAGCCCCGAATGATCCGAAGAAGGAGCCTTATTCTATCGTTATTCCGCCGCCAAACGTAACGGGCAGGCTGCACCTAGGGCACGCTTGGGATACGACAATGCAAGACACGATTATCCGTATGAAGCGAATGCAAGGATATGATGTTCTCTGGCTTCCAGGGATGGACCATGCAGGAATTGCAACCCAGGCAAAAGTTGAAGGTGAATTGAAAAAGATGGGAACGAACCGTTATGAGCTTGGACGGGAAAAGTTCCTTGAGAAATCTTGGGAATGGAAGGAAGAGTATGCTTCTTTCATCCGTTCACAATGGGAAAAGCTTGGCTTAAGTGTTGATTACTCGCGAGAACGATTTACGCTTGATGAAGGATTGTCCGATGCGGTTAAAGAGGTTTTCGTCAAGCTTTATGAGAAAGGACTCATCTACCGTGGCGAATACATTATCAACTGGGATCCGCAAACAAAAACAGCTCTCTCCGATATTGAAGTAATTCATGAAGAGGTCGAAGGGAAATTTTACCACTTTAAATATCCAATCAAAGATAGTGATGAGTTTATCGAGATTGCTACAACACGTCCGGAAACGATGCTTGGAGATACGGCGGTAGCTGTTCATCCGGATGATGAAAGGTACCAACATCTTATTGGGAAAACGGTAATTTTGCCACTTGTCGGTAGAGAAATCGAAATCGTTGCAGATGATTATGTTGATATGGAACTAGGTTCTGGTGCGGTAAAAATAACACCGGCCCATGATCCGAATGACTTTGAGATTGGTAATCGTCATAACTTGGAAAGAGTTCTTGTTATGAATGAAGACGGCACGATGAATGAAAACGCTGGTAAATATGAAGGTATGGACCGGTTTGAATGCCGTGAACAGATTGTAAAAGATCTAGAAGAAATCGGTGCCCTTCTGAAGATTGAGGAAAGGGTCCACCAGGTTGGCCACTCGGAACGAAGCGGCGCAGTTGTTGAACCGTATCTATCGACCCAATGGTTCGTAAAAATGAAGCCACTTGCTGATGCTGCAGTTGCGCTACAAGACAGTGACGATAAAGTCAATTTCTTCCCAGAAAGATTCGAACGGACGTACCTCCACTGGATGGAAAACATTCGTGATTGGGTAATTTCGCGACAGTTGTGGTGGGGCCACCGGATTCCGGCCTGGTACCATAAAGAAACAGGAGAAATCTATGTAGGAAGAGAAGCCCCTCGTGATCATGAGAATTGGGAACAGGATGAAGATGTACTTGATACATGGTTCTCCTCCGCCCTTTGGCCGTTCTCTACGATGGGCTGGCCGGATACAGAAGCGGCTGATTACAAACGTTACTTCCCGACTCAAGCACTCGTAACTGGCTACGACATCATCTTTTTCTGGGTAGCACGGATGATTTTCCAGTCGAAGGAATTTACAGGGGAAAAGCCATTTGAAGATGTGCTCATCCATGGATTAATCCGTGATGCAGAAGGAAGGAAAATGAGTAAATCTCTTGGTAATGGTGTTGACCCGATGGATGTTATCGATAAATACGGGGCAGACTCCCTTCGTTACTTCTTGTTAACTGGCTCAACGCCTGGACAGGATTTACGATTCCACTGGGAAAAGGTTGAATCGACTTGGAATTTCGCGAATAAAATCTGGAACGCTTCCCGATTTGTCTTAATGAATTTAGAGGATTTCAACTATGAAGATATTGATTTGTCTGGAGATCTTTCAGTTGCTGATAAATGGATCCTGACAAGATTGAACGAGACGATTGATCAAGTAACGAAGAATACGGATAAATATGAATTTGGGGAAGCGGGTCGACAGTTATATAACTTTATTTGGGATGAGTTCTGTGACTGGTATATTGAAATGGCGAAACTGCCGCTTTATAGTGATGATGCCGCCAAAAAGAAAACGACGCAATCTGTATTAGCTTATGTGCTTGACCAGACGATGCGTTTGTTGCACCCGTTTATGCCATTCATAACAGAAGAAATTTGGCAGCAATTGCCACATGCCGGAGAATCCATTACAATTGCCAGCTGGCCACAAGTGAAACAGGAATTCCATGATGAACTGGCTGTTAAAGAAATGTCCCGTCTCATGGCTATCATCAAGTCAGTTCGTAATATCCGAGCTGAAGTTGATACACCAATGTCGAAGAAGATCAATATGCTAATTGAGGCGGAGAACGAACAAATTGTCTCTGAACTTGAGCGAAATCGTCCATATGTAGAGCGTTTCTGTAATACGGAAAAATTAGAAATTGCCGCTAAGCTACAAGTTCCAGATAAAGCAATGACAGCCGTTGTGACAGGAGCAGAGATTTTCCTGCCGCTGGAAGGTCTAATCGATATTGATAAAGAATTGGAACGTCTGGAAAAGGAATTGGATAAATGGACTCAAGAAGTAGATAGAGTTAAGAAGAAATTATCTAATGAAGGCTTTGTGAACAAAGCTCCAGAAGCTCTAGTTGAATCGGAAAGACAGAAGGAAAGAGATTACTTGGAAAAACAAGCAAAAGTAAAAGCAAGACTGGAAGAATTAAAAGGCTAGGAAAAAAAGAAGCAGCTGGAAGTTCAACTCATTGAACCCCAGCTGTTTTTTGCTCCCCATTATAATTTATTTAAAATATATTCCACCATATAATCTGCAGCATTGATGCCAGTACATTCATATAAATTCCGGATATGTGCATTGGAGTTTATTTCACATACGATTGGCTGATTCCCATCACCATACAGTAAATCGACTCCGGCAAAATCAGCGTCGATTGCTTTCGCCGCCTTCACTGCCAGTTCCTCTTCTTCTTGTGATGGTGTGTAAGCTTCCATTCGACCTCCTGCCGTAACATTAGCCCGGAAATCACCTGCAGACTTCCTTTTCATTCCAGCGACGACTTTGTCACCCACAACTTGCAAACGAATATCCACTCCATAACTGGTGTGGACAAATTCCTGGAAGACAAATGGCTTATTGCCGATTAACTGGAGTTTTTTATCGAGTTCCTGTTTATTTTTAACAAGATATACTTGCTCACCGAAGGAACCGAATGCTTCTTTCATTACGAGAGGAAATCCGAGTTCTTTAATCGCCTTGTTTATAATCCCTTCGTCCAAACTCCCTGTGTGGAAGATTTTTGGAGCGATAATTGTTTTCGGAATTGGCAGCTGTAATTTGGCGAGTTTTTGATACGTTGCAATTTTATCATCACTTACAGCAATCGCTTTTGCCTGATTAAATACAGGAACACCAAGGTATTCCAATTGCTTCGCTAAATAAATATCCTTATCTGTAAACACTACATAATCAGGAAGGGGGATTTCTGGTAATAAACCAAGACTAGAGGTTGTAAGCAGACTTAGTAAATCATTATTTTTAATGATTTCAGCCTTACTATTTAATGCCCTTGCAGCTGTTTGAATCATTTCCGCGAAATCAAGAAATTTATTTCCTGGCAAGTTGCCGTTATAGATGATCCATCCGGTTCGTTTCAACTTTCATTTTCCTTTCTGCTATAATTAACTTACGATTAATCGAGGAAAGCGGTGTTATCATGTTTTCTACTATACAAGAGGTGGAAGTGTTTTTCAATGAACGAAAAAAATTGGGGATGAAACCAGGTCTTGAACGGATTACTGGATTGCTCAAGCGTTTAGATAATCCAGAAAAACATTTCAAAGCGATTCACATTGCTGGTACGAACGGTAAAGGATCAACATTGCATTTTATTAAAGCCGCCCTGATGGCAAATGGTTATGAGGTTGGGGTTTTTACATCACCGAGCTTCACGGGCTTAGGAGGCCACATTTTTCTAAACGATCAACAACTATCTGAACAAGCATTGCTTGAATGGATGAATCGCCTTTTCCCACATATTAGGGAAATGGATAAGGCGGATCTTGCACCGACAGAGTTTGAAATACTTACTGCTCTGGCGTTTTCTTTTTTTGCGGAAAATGGAGAAATTGTTCTGATTGAGACGGGAATGGGTGGGCGATTCGACACAACGAACGTCTTGCAGCCGATTCTGTCGATTATTACATCGATTGCTCTTGACCACACGGATTATTTAGGCGGAAGTGAGGAGGAAATTGCTTGGCACAAGGCTGGAATTATTAAAAAAGCGATACCAGTTATCATTGGTAATGTGAGTGAGGAAGCTTTTGCTGTAATTAAAGAAGAGGCCCGGCAAAAACACGCTCCCTATTATAGGCTTGGGATCGATTTTAATCGCAGCCAGCTTAACCTGCAAATGAAAGGTGAACACCAGCTTGATAATGTCAGTCTTGCGATTCAAGCGGTCCTTATTTTAAAGGGAAATGGCTTTGAAATGGATGTAGAAAAAGGGATTCACCAGATGGAAAAGACGACGCTTCCCGGCCGGTTTGAACAGATTCAAAGTAATCCAGTGATTATCCTTGATGCCGCCCATAACCCGGACGGGATAAAGGCTTTTGTTCAGACTGCCAATGCATTATTCCCAGATGCGGACAAGCATGTGATTGTTGCCATGTTTCGTGATAAGGCAACGGAAGAGATGCTGCACTTACTAACAGAACAATTTGATCATGTCACCCTCACTTCCTTCGATCATCCGCGGGCATGGAACCTTGATGAATTACAAGGAAGTACCTCGGTCGACCAAATAGAATCTGACTATCAAGCAGTTCTCAAACGTACTTTACAAAGTGATAGCGTATATTTTATTACCGGCTCGCTTCATTTTATAACAGAGATACGTCACTATTTATTGAATCAACGTAAAAAGTTGTAGAAAACTTTTACAATTCACCTGACAAATTTCTTCTAGTTTTTCATTCTGAATATGGTAGAGTGATGCAAAGGAATTCTAGCAGGGAGTGACGAGATGTCAGATAATAAATATACGGATGATCGGTTTATTGAGGATGGCAGCGCAGTAAAGAAGAAAGTAGAAAATGAGTTTACACCTGTCCATTATCATCCAAAAAAAGTAAAGGATAAGAGTTGGCTTGCACCTGTTTTCCTGACCATTCTATCAGCCGGTGTGATTGGTACAGTGTTAGGAATATTTATTATCAATTTATTTACCGGTATCGAAAATGAGCAGACGGGTGAGGATCCGAGTCCCTCTACAGCAGTCACCGCCCAAGAAACGGACAATCAAGTAAAAGCGGAGCAACAATTGCCGACACTTGCTGCTTACGTTCTCCAAGCTGGTCTATTTGAGGAAAAAGCAAATGCAGAGGAATGGCAGCAATCCTATATGTCAGCAGGGGAACCAGCATTCATTTGGGAGCGAGACGGTCAATACTTTTTATTGATTGGGATTTTCCATACGGAGGAACAAGCTAAACAAAGAGCCGTGGAGTTACAAGGTGAAGGATTCGATGTGTTCGTCAAAGAGTGGCAAACGAATGAAAAAGAGCTGAATCTAACAGAAGGTGCGTCTGAATGGGTCAATCAGCTAGGGCAAGTATGGGAGGAAGCATTAACTGCCAAAGAAAACACTCCCCTCGTGAACCATTTGGAACAAGCACCAAAAGAAGATGAATTAGGGAATCTCGTTGAAATTTTGGGTGAACAGACAGAAAATATTGAAGTTTATCTTCTCCAAGTCATGCAAGCTTATGATAATTTATAACTTGTCTGTTTTAGAATTATCAACAGATAACACCACCTGATAAGGAGAATATCCTCGGGTGGTTTTTGCATTTTCACTTGGAAAACAGTCTATAAAAAAGGGATACGGGAAGTTGAGTTTTCCTTGCGAAGTTCGTAAAGTGAGAGCAAGAAAGGAGGTTGTAGGAATGCAAATCATGATTAAAGATGTACCGAAAGAGGATAGACCGAGGGAGCGTGCTATTCGACTTGGGGCAAGTCATCTGACCAATCAGGAAATCTTAGCAATCCTGCTCGGTAGCGGCACGAAACTAGAGTCTGTCACGATGCTCGCCAATCGGGTCCTTATGCATTTTGAAGGGTTAAAATTATTACACGATGCCACATTTGAAGAATTGACAGCGATTAAAGGAATCGGTCATGCAAAAGGAGTGCAGATCCTTGCTGCAATTGAACTTGGAAAAAGAATGAGTCAGTATAATCCGGATGATAAATACGTGATCCGTTCACCCGACGACGGAGCAAATTATGTCATGGAAGAGATGCGCTTATTGAAGCAGGAACATTTCGTCGTTCTGTTCCTGGACACCAAGAACCACGTTATTCACAGGCAAACCATTTTTGTCGGAAGCCTCAATGCTTCGATTGTCCACCCGCGCGAGGTCTTCCGTGAAGCCGCAAAGCGTTCAGCTGCTTCGATAATTCTGACACACAATCATCCTTCAGGGGATCCCTCACCATCTCAAGAAGATATCCATGTGACGAGACGCTTAGTCGAGGCTGGGAAAATAATGGGAATAGAAGTACTCGATCATTTAATCATTGGAAATCGTAAATTTGTGTCATTGAAGGAAAAAGGGTATCTGTAACAATATAAGACTATCTATTTTATCATTTATTTCGTATAATATTATAGGAATTGTTTTATCAAGCGCCATTTTTCTGCTAACAATTGAAAGTGGCGCTTCTTAATCTTGAAAAAGGCTAAAATGAATGTTTGCAACAGGTTTAAGAAATAGATATAGTTAACTACATATAAGAAATTCGTGAACGGAGAGGGAGATTGGATTGGCAAAGTTTAGTTTTTCGCAGGATTTTGGTATCGATTTAGGTACTGCAAATACATTGGTGTTCGTTAAAGGTAAAGGAGTAGTTGTGCGGGAGCCGTCCGTTGTTGCCAAAAATTTGGAAACAGGTAATATCGAAGCGGTTGGAAGTCATGCAAGAAATATGATTGGTCGTACGCCAGGAAACATAACAGTTATTCGGCCGATGAAAGATGGGGTTATTGCGGATTATGACACGACGGCAGCGATGATGAATTATTATATTAAGAAGGCAATGCGTGGTCGTTCCATTTTTGCAAAGAAACCGAATGTGATGATTTGTGTTCCTTCTGGAATTACGATGGTGGAAGAACGTGCGGTAATTGATGCGACTAAACAAGCTGGCGCCCGCGAGGCGTTTGCGATCTCAGAACCATTTGCTGCTGCTATCGGTGCTGGTCTTCCTGTTTGGGAGCCTACAGGCAGTATGATAGTCGATATTGGCGGGGGAACAACAGAAGTTGCGGTAATCTCCCTTGGCGGCGTTGTTACAAGCCGTTCAATCCGTGTAGCCGGTGATAATATGGATGATGCGATTATTAATTATATCCGCAAAGAATATAGCTTGTTAATTGGAGAACGTTCAGCGGAGTCAATGAAATTAGATATTGGAACGGCAGGAGAAGTAACCGAAGACAGCGAATTGGATATTAGAGGAAGAGATTTGCTGACTGGCCTGCCGAAAACAATTTCAGTAACTGCGAAAGAAGTATCTTCTGCTTTAAATGAAACAGTGGATGCAATTGTTGAAGCAGTGAAGAACACACTTGAAAAAACACCGCCAGAACTTGCTGCAGATATTATGGATCGCGGTATTGTACTGACAGGCGGTGGCGCGATGCTCAAAAATATAGACCAAGTAATAAGTGATGAAACGAAAATACCGGTTTTCATTGCGGATGAGCCACTAGAAAGCGTGGCAGTAGGAACAGGGAAGTCAATTGACTATATCCAGCATTTCCGAAATACAAATGTTTCAACTCTATCTTCAAATAATTAAGTAGGTGTTTTCATGCGTTTTTTTAGGAATAAACGACTTTTTATCTTTCTGATTGGTTTTATCTTACTCGTCGTGCTTGTTGGTTACACCTTCAAAGACCGGATAAATGTTACCTTTGCAGAAGAATTTATAAACGATGCGATTGGCTGGGTGCAATATGTGATCCACACACCAGTCAATTTTACAACAGATGTCTTTACAAATATTAAAGATTTCCGCAACACATATGAAGAAAATCAGGTACTGAAAGAACAACTTAGCCAGTACCGCTCACTCATTTACGAAGTTCAGGAAGTTAATAAAGAAAATGAAGAATTACGTGATGTGCTCGATTTGATGGAATCTGATTCAATTCGCAGTCATGAGGCAATTCAGGCAATCGTTATTGCCCGCTCTCCCGAAAGATGGCTTGAACAGGTAACAATCAATAAAGGTAAAAATCACGGTGTCAAAGCAAATATGTTAGTTATGACGGCAGATGGGATGATTGGAAAGGTTCAGTCAGCCAATGAGCATACTGCTAGAGTAAAATTGTTAACCGGATTTGATCAATTTAATCGGATATCTGCAATGGTTTCCCGTGATAAGGGACGCAATATATTCGGTATGATCGAAGGGTTTGATGAGGAGACGAATTCATTACTCTTCCGCATCATTGAAGAATCGGAGCAAGACATAGAGGAAGATGACCTTGTCGTATCTTCTGGTATGGGGGGCGTATTTCCAGCGGGAGTTCCGATTGGTACAGTAAAGGAAGTGACATCAGATCAATACGGTTTAACCCAGATTGCTCTTGTTGAGCCGTCTTCCGATATGTATGATATTAATCATGTCATCGTACTTGACCGTGCAGTTGACCAAGTTGATGAATCTAGTGAGGCAGATGATGGAGAAGAGGAGGACAATGAAGAATGAAAAAGGCCTACTTACCACTCATTCTACTTGTTCTTGTAATTATTGAGGGTTTGGCAATCAACCTTCTACCAAAAGAAATAGCATTAAGTGATTATTTAATTATCGCTCACTGGGTTCTAGCTTTTCTTGTTTACATTGCTGTTTACTACGATGTGGAAGATACATATTATTCCATTGTATATGCCTTTATGTTTGGGCTATTAATTGATGTTGTCTATGCAGGTGTTCTTGGTGTTTATATGTTTTCCTATGGGATCGCAATCTACGCTGTACACGGTCTCCAGAAAATATTGCATCGTAATTTTTACGTCTTGCTTCTACTATGTGTTACGGCAATTGCACTTGCTGATGGCTTAATTTACTTGATGTATACCGTTATTGGTGTGACAGATATGATTTGGTCGGATTATTTACTTAGAAGATTACTGCCGACAATACTTGCTAATCTGTTATTTTTACTACTTCTATTTCCTTTACTTAAGAAACGAATTGTTCGCTGGAGTGAGGAACAATTGGATCACGGAAATTAAAAAGTAGAGGATATTTAGGGCTTTTTTGGAAGAGGTGACGAAATTTGCATGAAAAGAAACCAATAATCACGATAAAAGGGAACAGGGAAGGCCTTACATTAATGATTGATGATGAAGTGCCTTTTGATGAAGCCCTTGTCGAATTAAAAGATAAATTACAATCGACTCAACAAAATAAAAATGAACCGGTTGTTTCTGTGAAAGTACAATCTGGCAATCGTTTTGTAGACGAAGAAAAGCAGTATAAGTTACGGGATATGATTGAAGGGGATAATCATTTTAAAGTAACAGCAATTGAAACAAATGTTGTTCACCGTGATGAAGCGCTGCGCTGGAAAGAGGAGAGTGAAATTAAGACGATCCACCGGATTATTCGTTCTGGACAAGTCTTAAAAGTAACTGGCGATCTCCTGCTTATTGGTGATGTAAATCCGGGTGGTAAGGTTATGGCCACTGGTAATATTTATGTTTTAGGTAATTTATTCGGGATTGCCCATGCTGGTTATAAAGGTGATCGCAGTACGTTTATTGCAGCATCTTATATGAAGCCAACTCAGTTGCGGATTGCTGACTATATTAGCCGCGCGCCAGACTATGAAGCGGATGGTGTCTATATGGAGTGTGGCATAATTGATGAAAATGAAGATAAAATCATCATTGATTCGTTAAAGCTTCTTTCACGGAAACGAAATGAAATAAGCGGATTCGAAAGGAGAATGCAAAATGGGTGAAGCTATTGTAATTACTTCTGGTAAAGGTGGCGTAGGAAAAACAACAACGACCGCTAATATAGGTACAGCATTAGCTTTAATGGAGAAAAAAGTCTGTCTGGTGGATACAGATATAGGCTTAAGAAATCTTGATGTGATTATGGGACTTGAAAATCGGATTATCTATGACATTGTGGATGTCGTTGAGGAACGCTGCCGGTTAAATCAAGCATTGATTCGCGATAAACGCTTCGACTCTTTGGTTCTTCTCCCAGCTGCACAAACCAGTGATAAATCTGCGGTTACCGTTGAAGGTATGAAAAAAATCGTTGCTGAATTGAAGCAAGAATATGATTATATCATTATTGATTGCCCTGCAGGAATTGAGCAGGGATTTCAAAATGCTATTGCGGGAGCAGATCGGGCTATTGTCGTAACGAACCCCGAGAAATCAAGTGTACGTGATGCTGATCGCATCATAGGCCTCTTGGAACAGGAAGAAATGACGGAAGCTCCTCGTCTTATTATCAACCGGATCCGGAATCATATGATGCAAAGTGGAGACATTATGGAAGTGGATGAGATCGTCCAGTTATTGGCGATTGATTTAATTGGTATTGTGATCGATGATGAGGAAGTCATTAAAGCTTCTAACAATGGCGAGCCTGTTGCTTTAAACCCCAACTCTAAAGCTTCCATTGCTTATCGAAATATTGCAAGAAGAATCCTTGGAGAAAATGTTCCGCTACAATCTTTAGAAGAAGATAAAGGCATCTTCCAACGCTTCAAAAAATTCATCGGCATGCGCTCATAAAACTATAATAATATTAATCAAAACCGATACTTTTAAAAGTGTCGGTTTTTTGGTTTCTTATTTGAATCTGCAACTACTATATATCGGAGGTTAATCCCGTCGCACCAGAAATACAGTATACTTTCCGCGGGCTATTCATCCAAAACAAATTAAAATGAACAGAAACTCCTGCGGGAGGCCGGCTAAGTACGGTCACGTCCTGTGTGACCAATGCCGGCATTAGAGCCTCCTGTCCGTCGATAGGCATCAACTATAAATCATTCATAACTCCGGACGAGCTTTCATATATTGATAAGGAAATAGCAGGAAAGACGGTGAATGGAATGAGTAGGGATATAAGAAAAGTTCGAAAAGCAATAGAACAACGTAAAAAAGAACGGAGCGTACCAAAAAAAGGAATGGAACAAGACAGTGGAATCTTTCACCAACCTGAAGAAAAACACGGATACCCACCAGAAATTAACAACTATGTTTTTAAAAAGAAAGCAGGTAAAGACCTTGTAACCGGCCTGATGATGAAAGGTATTCTGTCGGGAATTCTATTCTTTTCTGTCGCTCTTTTAATGACTACTAACCACACCTTACTTACAAAACCTCAGGAAATGGCCAATCAATTATTACGTAATGACTTCCCATTCGCTAAAGTAAACAGTTGGTACCGGGATGTATTCGGCAGTCCATTAGCATTCTCCCCGCAATCTGTGGATCTGCCAGAGGAACACCAGGAAGCGGTTATGCCGGTAACAGGAGATATAATTGAAACCTTCCAAACGAATGGAACAGGTGTAAAGATATCCCCAGGTAAAGAAACGGATATCGTTGCACATCACGAAGGAGTTGTTGTATTTGCAGGAAAATATCCGGACACAGGCCGAACAATTGTCGTCCAACATGCTGATGGGACGTATTCTAGTTATGGTAATTTAACGGATATTGATGTGCATCTTTATCAATACGTATCGGCAAACGAGCGAATCGGTGCATTCGCACCTACGGAAAGTGCTGATGCAGTTTATTTTTCTCTGGAAAAAGATAATACATTTCTAGATCCGGTCAAGGTGATAGTGGTTGATGATGGCTCGTAACCTACTTCCTCCGCTTCACATTCATCCAGTTCTAATATTATTTATCGGCATTTCTTTACTGACCGGTACTTTCGTGGAAATGATGATTATCTTTGCAATTGTGTTTATTCATGAAATGGGGCATTATTTAGCGGCGAAATTTTTCAAATGGCGGGTAAAAAGAGTGATGCTCTGGGTGTTTGGTGGAGTAATGGAGACGGAGGAGCATGGGAATCGGCGGGTGAAAGAAGAATTAATCGTTACATTGGCAGGACCAATTCAGCATATTCCAATCTACTTTGTCCTTCATGCGCTGTTTTATTTCGAATTGATTTCTGAACCGCTATTCCAAACAGCGATATGGTATAATACGGTTATACTTTTATTTAATTTATTGCCAATCTGGCCACTTGACGGCGGAAAAATTCTTTTCTATTTATTATCGGTCATCCTTCCTTTTCGGAAAGCATTGGATGCCATTTTTTTATTATCTTTGTGTTTGTGTGCTTTTCTTTCGATAGGTTATATAATTTTTTACCCATTTACGTTGACTTTTACCGCAATCATGATTTTTCTATTTCTTGAAAACAGATTAGAATGGAAACGCCGATTCTATGTATTCATGCGTTTTCTTATGGTAAGATACAGAGGGAACGAGACTGTTAAAAAAATTGAACCGTTATATTTGCCGGGTAATTTAACATTGATGGACGTATTTAATCATTTCAAAAGAGAAAGAAGACATTTGATCATTATTCCAGCAAATGAAAGATCCGTTAAGCGAATCGATGAAACAGACTGTTTACATGCCTATTTCCATGAAAAACAATATACAAAACGAATAAAAGATTTATTCTAAATGGAAACTTGACATAACTGCTTTAAATATGGTAATATCAATACGTTACTCAACGTAGCACCAGTGCTACAACCGCTCAGAACAGGTTTTAAACTTTTATGAGTGAGAGTACCTGTATGGCGAGTCTTAGTGATTAAGGAGGTGCGGATTCATGTACGCAATTATCGAAACAGGTGGTAAGCAAGTTAAAGTTCAAGAAGGTCAAGAAATTTATGTTGAAAAAATTTCTGCAGAACCAAACGAAACGGTAACATTTGACAAAGTACTCTTCGTTGGTGGAGATGACGTAAAGGTCGGAGCTCCATATGTTGACGGTGCGAACGTAACAGCTAAAGTTGAAAAGCAAGGCCGTCAAAAGAAAATTAGAGTATTCAAATACAAACGTAGAAAGAACTACCATCGTACACAAGGGCATAGACAGCCTTACACAAAATTAGTAATTGAAAAAATCAATGCTTAAAGGTCGGTTCAAGTGATTCAAATAACTGTTGAACGTAAGAAAGATTTATTGCACTCCATTGAACTTTCTGGACATGCTAAAAGTGGACCATATGGCTATGACCTCGTCTGCGCGGCTGTTTCCGGAGTGTCGATTGGGGCAGTAAACGCAGTCTTCGAATTAACTGATACGGATATTGACATTAAGCAGGGAGGAGAAGGTGGTTATTTAAAAATCACTTTCCCTTCCCTCTATATTGAAGACGAATTGGAAAAGGCACAACTTCTTCTTGAAGGAATGCTTGTTTCCTTAAAATCCATTGAAATGGAATACGGTGAATTTATACGAATTCAGGAAACATAAGGAGGTGCACGACATGCTACGTTTAGATTTACAGTTCTTTGCTCAGAAAAAAGGTGCAGGTAGTACTCGTAACGGACGTGATTCACATTCAAAACGTCTAGGCGCAAAACGTGCGGATGGCCAGTTTGTAACAGGTGGTTCCATTCTATACCGTCAACGCGGTACAAAAGTTTACCCGGGTGATAACGTTGGCCTTGGTTCAGATGATACACTATTTGCAAAAGTGGATGGTGTTGTTAAGTTCGAACGCTATGGTCGCGACCGTAAGAAAGTAAGTGTTTATCCGGAAGCTCAAGAAGCATAAAAGATAAATAGCGAACTCCAGCCAAATTTCGGCTGGAGTTTTTTACTACCTACATAGGAACCTATAAATTTAAAATGCTGTAGATAAAGTGAAACTTCATTCATTGGGGAATTCCTTCCCTCCCCAATGAATGTTAGTTGAACAGAATCAAGGATTTAGCGACAAGAAAGACCTCGTGCTTTTAACCTTTCCCGTCTTTATTATATTTGATGAAGTATTCATTCGTTTCTGCTATACTTTCTATATCAATGGGAGGTACACTTATGGAAGCAAAAGAGGTAGTTAGTATCATTCAATCGTATCGTCATGATTTGCTGAACGATCTGCAGATTATTCAGGGATATGTTAAATTAGGTAAGATGGAAAAAGTGGACGACAATCTGAATAAACTCTTCGCATTTTTCCATAAGGAAAGGAAATTACTGAATCTGAATATCCCGCATGTTGTTATCTGGTTTTTGGAATTCAGGATGAAGTACAATCAATTCAAGCTAGATTATTCGATCCGAGTTGATGATATAAAATTAACAGATACAGATCTGTATATTAAAGAGAAACTGGATCAAATTATTCAAGATATAGAACAAAAAGCCGATGACGAAAACGTTTATACCATTCACGTGGATTTTACAGAAAATGAAAAAGGCTGTACTATAAATGTTTCCATCGATTTGAAAGAGAGAAGTGCGGAAGATAATATTCCCCCTTCAGAAGATATTTACATAAAACAAACACCGGAAAAACGGATCTATAGTTTTGACGTGTTTGCAAGTTAAGAGGTGATAGTATGTTCGTCGATCAGGCTAAAGTATATGTGAAAGCAGGAGACGGTGGAAATGGTCTCGTTGCCTTCCGCAGGGAAAAGTTTGTTCCAATGGGAGGACCAGCCGGCGGTGATGGCGGTAATGGAGCAGATGTAATTTTTGAAGTTGATGAAGGTTTGAACACACTGATGGATTTCCGTTATAATCGTCACTTTAAAGCAAAACGCGGCGAAAACGGAATGAGTAAATCAATGCATGGAAAAAATGCTGAAGCCCTTGTCTTAAGTGTGCCGCCTGGAACGGTTGTTATTGATGAAGAAACAGAAGAAGTAATTGCAGATTTAACTGAACATAAACAACGGGCCGTCATTGTCAAGGGTGGAAGAGGCGGACGAGGGAATGTTCGCTTTGCGAGTCCCAAAAACCCCGCACCGGAAATTGCGGAAAACGGGGAACCTGGTGAGGAGAAAAATATCCGTATTGAACTTAAAGTAATCGCGGATGTTGGACTAGTTGGTTTCCCGAGTGTTGGTAAATCAACATTGCTATCTGTCGTAAGTGCAGCAAAACCTAAAATTGCCGATTACCATTTTACAACTTTGGCCCCGAATTTAGGAGTAGTCGATACAGGAGATGGTCGCAGTTTTGTTATGGCAGATTTGCCAGGTTTAATTGAAGGAGCGAGTGAAGGAGTAGGTCTCGGTTTTCAATTCCTCCGTCATGTCGAGCGGACAAGGCTCATCGTTCATGTCATTGATATGGCTGCATTAGACGGGCGTGATCCCTATGAGGATTATGTTACGATTAATGAAGAGCTTGCGTCTTATAACGAACGGCTTAAGAATTTGCCTCAGATAATTGTAGCGAATAAAATGGAGATGCCGGAAGCACAGGAAAATCTTGTCGACTTCAAGGAGAAGCTAGGGGAAGATATACGTATTTTCGAGGTTTCAGCAATCACAAAACAAGGTTTGAAAGAGCTAATTTATGAAATTGCTGACGGACTTGATAAAATTCCGAAGAGAGAACCTGATAAGACTGAGAGAGATGAAACGGTTGTCTATCGTCATCATAAAAAAGCGGATGATTTTCATATTACACGTAACCCGGATGGTTCTTTCGTTCTTCACGGGGAAAAATTGGAACGATTATTTAAAATGACTGATTTTACTCGCGAGGAATCGCAGCAGCGCTTCGCCCGTCAGTTAAGAGGAATGGGTGTAGATAATGCGCTTAGAGAACGGGGAGCAAAGGACGGAGACACGATCCATTTGCTTGATTTGGAATTTGAATTTATAGAATAGATTTGTTTTGGGGGGGGACCATTTTGACGACGATTGGATATTTAGGACCAAAGGGAACATTTACGAAATTAGCGGTGGATACAACATTCAATAATGAGGACAAAGTCAGTTATTCAACGATCCCTGAATGTATTGATGCAGTAGCAAATGATGAGATTGACATAGCGGTAGTACCGATAGAGAATGCGATTGAGGGAACTGTGCAGTTGACTGTAGATTATTTAATTCATGAAGTCACTTTACCGGTTGTGGCAGAAGTTGTTGTACCAATTCAACAACATTTACTCGTAAGACCGGATTTTGGTGGAAACGTATCGCAAATTACGGAAATTCATTCCCATAGTCATGCGATCGCTCAGTGCCATCGTTATCTTCATAAAAACTTAACTACAGCAAAGTTTTCGTATACGACCTCTACCGGTCGAGCGGCAGAAATTGTCGCTGAAAGTACAGAACCAATTGCTGCGATTGGAAACAGTTTGGCAGCTGAAGAATATGGTTTACAGATTTTCGCGGAAAATATTCACGATTATGCCAATAATCATACGCGATTTATCGTATTGGCAAAAAATAAAGCAATAGTAAATGTGAAGCATCCGGTTCAATTGGAGAAAACGACGTTGAAGATTACGTTACCTAGTGATCAACCAGGTGCCCTACATCAGATTCTCTCCGCTTTTGCTTGGAGGAAGATGAATTTGTCAAAAATTGAATCCCGTCCGACAAAAACAGGATTAGGAAATTACTTCTTTATCATTGACGTCAACCAAGCTTATGATGATGCACTGTTCCCTGGGGTGAAAGGAGAACTCGAAGCGCTTGGCTGTGAGGTGAATGTATTAGGTACCTATCCGGTATATCACATGAATCTATAATAACGCAGAGGCTAGGAAGATAAATTTTCTCTTAGCTTCTTTTTTGTGTTCCTTCCGGGTTAACTTTTGAGATTACGTTGCATATGTTGATATAGAGTAATTAGCCTAGATTGTTAACTAGAAAGGAAGGATCTTTTTGAAAATACACATTGTCCAAAAAGGAGACACGTTATGGGAGATTGCGAAGAAGTATCATGTGGATTTTGAAGAGTTAAAAGAACTGAATTCACATTTAGCAACCCCTGATATGATCATGCCCGGGATGAAAATAAGGATACCGACCCATTCCAAAAAGGTGACTCATGGAGATAAAACAAAAACGTTACCAAAAGCTGAAAAGAAACATGTTCCTGCTCCGAAAAAAGAAGTTAAGAAAGAAAAACCAATGACAGAGCTACCAAAAATGCCGACATTTCCATTTGAACCGGAGAAAATGTTACCAACTCTTGAGAAAAAGCACAAAGAGCATCCAGCACAAATTCATCCAGAACTTCCGAAAACTAGTAAAAAGAAAGAAAAACCAAAAGCTAAAGAACATGTAAAACCGAAACAAGAAAAACAAGAAAAAAAAGTAATGCCAAAAACACAGCCCGCGCACCCACCAATGCAGCCGCCTATGCACCAGCCAATAATGCCGCCGATGGAACAACCATGTTTCGTGCAACCACAAATGATGCCAATGTTTACTTATCCTTGTTCAGGATATATGCCAATGCCGCATGTACCAAGTAGTTGTGGTTGTGGCTGTGGCGGGGGACTTGGACATCAGTCGTTCCATCATGGTGGGGGATATGGACATCAATCGTTCCATCATGGCGGGCATGACCCGATGTTTATGCCTATGCAAATGCAGATGCAGCACCAACCTCAAGTATTTCCTGGTATGATGCATCAACAGCAATTCCCATCAGAAGATATGTATCAAGGAGTAAACACAAATAACATGCAGATGTTTCCAGAACCAGCTTCAGGGTTAAGGAATGAAGAATTAGAGTTATACCCGACACCGGATGGGAATGAAGCAGATGCCTCAAATGATGAGAAAGAAGAATAATCATAAATCATTCAGAGACGAGACGTTACGTCTCTTTTTTTTGGGGTAAAAGAGAAATAGAAGAAATGGATACTTGTTTAATTTTAAAATAATGGTTTTCATGCTAAAATCGTACAAGACAGCGTTCATAAAGTGAAATTCATTCAATGGGGTTATCCTTCCGCTCCCACTGCATGTTAGTTGAACAGAATTAGGAATTTACGGACTATATTCCAGCATTGACATTTTGGGTTTCCCTTATGTTTAGATGAGGGGATATTACAGAACGTTAATACGTGATAAAGGAGTGTACCAATTTGGAACAACATATTGAATCGATTGTAAAATGGTTAAGAGAACGAACAGAAGCCGCAAAAGCAGACGGTTTGCTTGTTGGTGTAAGTGGCGGACTGGATTCTGCCGTTGTAGCTAATTTGATTAAACTTGCCTATCCTGATAATTCTTTAGGGGTTATCCTGCCTATCCAGACAAGTGAAAAGAATATTCAAGATGCACGTGACGTCACGACAGCTTGCGGGATAGAGGAAATGACAATCGACTTAACAGAAACACATAAAATGATGTATCAAGCCATTTCGGAAAAAATGATTGAAAGTAAAAGTTTTGCCCAAGCGCAGGATCAATTAGCCGATGCTAATTTACGTGCTCGTTTACGAATGAGCATATTATACACAATCGCAGCGCATCGTAATCATTTGGTTGTCGGGACGGATAATGCGTCAGAATGGTATACCGGCTACTTTACAAAGTATGGTGATGGAGGAGTCGATATTCTCCCACTCGTTGATTTTACAAAGGGCGAAGTGCGTGAAATGGCTCAAGCCTTAAACGTACCGCAAGCTGTGATTGAAAAAGTTCCGAGCGCTGATTTATGGGAAGAGCAGACAGACGAAATGGAAATGGGTATCTCATATGCTGTAATCGATGCGTACTTGAAGGGGAAACAAATCTCCGAGGCTGATCAAGTGTTGATTGAAAGTATGCATGAACGCACACAGCATAAAAGGGAAAGTCTGCCAATGTTTCACAGAAAATAAAATAGATGTGTAAAACAACCTTTCTTATACAAACTATAGATAAGGAGGTTGTTTTATTATGTTGAAAAAATCAATATTTTTTCTCTCGCTTTTGTTTATCGCAGGCTGTGTAATGTCACCTGGAAATAATTCGGAACAAGAGAGATATGGAAGTCCAAGGGCACCGAGTTATAGGAGCAGCGGGCATGATGAGGGTAATGTCAATGATTACGGTAGAATGTTACAAAAGGAAGAGCTCTCAACGAATGATTTCAATTCCTACACTGATCCAACGATTACGGATAGAAGTGAACAGATTTCACAAAAATTAATGGAAAACCGCGATATTGTCATGGCTGAAGTCCACGAAAGGGATGATCAGATTTATGTTGCGGTTCGGCTTAGGGAAAATATTGCAGATACTTCCCATGAAGAAAATGTCATTCTTGAAATTGAAAAACAGGTGAGGGATGTTATGGGAACGGATGAAAAGCAGATTATTATATGGACAGACCATATCGAATGGAATCAATTCAAAAACGAAGGAGCAGAGCTCGATTTCATGGACAACTTCAACAATTTTTTTGAAAGAGAATAAGTTGAAATAATTTTAAAGTGGTGTAAAACGTTTCCAGTGAAGGTTCACAGTCCCCTACCTCCCGCTTTCCTCAGAAATCCCTAGGTATCGGGACTGTTCCCTGGGTACCTCTAATGCATATTCATGTTATTTTTATTAGATAATATTATAATATTCAGTAATCCTAGCAATCAGTTTCTCGCGGAACAGTCCCCATACACTAAAGGCGCCTGTGAAATTGCTCGGTGGAGGCTATACTTTTCACTAGGGCCATTTTTTGGTATAGTTATTAAAGATATTGCTAGAGAGGAGAATGTCCAATGGCTGGCCATTCCAAGTGGAAGAATATACAAAGAAGAAAAGGTGCACAAGACGCAAAACGGGGCAAAATCTTCATGCGCCATGCAAAAGATATTTATACCGCAGCGAAACAAGGTGGCGGAGACGAAGCAATGAACCCGGCACTCCGTTTAGCAATCGAAAAAGCTAAAGCGGATAATATGCCGAATGATAACATAGAAAGAAACATTAAAAAAGCAACAGGAACTTTAGATGGGAGAAACTTTGAGGAAATTACTTATGAAGGTTACGGTCCTGCTGGAACAGCAATAATCGTCCATGCGCTTACCGACAATAAAAACAGAACAGCGGGAGAAATAAGACACGCTTTTAGTAAAAACGGCGGAAACCTTGGAGAAAGCGGAAGTGTCGCATTCATGTTTGACAGGAAAGGTATTATTATCATCAATAATGAACAAGGTGAGATTGATGAAGATGAAATCACACTTGAAGCACTAGAAGCTGGAGCTGACGATATCCTTACACACGAAGGCGTATATGAAATTGTTACGAGCCCGGAAAATTTCTCTGAGGTAGTTGCTTATTTTATGGAAAAAGACTTTGACATAACAGATAGCGAGTTAACGTTAATTCCACAAAATTATTCCACAGTATCGGGAGAAGATGCAGAGAAATTGCAGCAACTGATCGATGCATTGGAAGATAATGAAGATGTTCAAGAGGTTTACCATAACATTGATGAAACAAATGAATGATTATCTCTAAAACTTCTATTCCAAACTGGGATAGAAGTTTCATCATTTCTATCCTTTTATCAGGCATTAACGGTCTGTAATACCCCCACACCTAAACAGGAGTGAAGCCCAAGATGTGAAGGTGGGGAATATACAGTCCGTAAATCCCCACTGAATGAAGTTTCACTTTATCATGGTGTAACTGTCCGTAAACCTGCCGTTGTCAATTGGTGGACGAGTTAATTTAAGCGGGCTGACGTACGTGGACACTTTGATTAACCGGACTAACCTTCAGCGGGAATCCCTAACTGAATGAAGTCTTGTTTTATGTTAGTATAAATCTATGAGGAAACAAAAGGAGAAGGTCATTAGATGATTGCTTATATAAAAGGCAAGTTGATGGCGATACAAGATGAAGCTATCATTGTTGAAACAACAGGTGGAATTGGTTATGAACTGCTTTGTCCGAATCCATTTTATTACCAGCATCAACTCGAAGAAGAAGTAATGATCCAGACATATCATCATGTCCGGGAAGATGCGCAGCTTTTATATGGGTTTAAGAATGAAGATGAGAAAAATTTATTCACTAAGCTGATTTCTGTTTCAGGCATTGGACCTAAAGGTGCACTTGGAATTATGAGTGCGGTTGATATCCCTTCCTTTGTTGCTGCGGTAGAAAATGAGGATGAGAAGTTCCTGACGCAGTTCCCCGGGGTAGGTAAAAAAACTGCCAGACAAATTATTTTAGACTTGAAAGGGAAGCTCACTGCCTCGTTCAGTATTACACCAACGGAAGCCGAAAATATACATAGAACAGATGAAGCTGCCTTAATAGAGGCGAAAGAAGCACTGAGAGCTTTAGGCTATACAGAAAAAGAACTGACAAGCATCATGCCTGCATTGAGAAAAGAAAACTTAACGAATTCGGATGAAATTGTCCGCAAAGGGTTAGCATTATTATTACAAAGCTAAGAGAGGAGGAAGAGTTTGATGGAAGAAAGAATGGTAGCTGGGGACGTGCAGGAAGAAGATCTTGGACTCGAACAAAGTTTACGGCCAGAAACCCTTAAGCAATATATTGGACAAGATAAAGTGAAGGAGAACTTACAAATCTTTATTCAAGCAGCTAAAATGCGGAATGAGCCGCTAGATCATGTTTTACTATCAGGACCACCTGGTCTTGGGAAAACAACGCTTGCTGCTATTATCGCCAATGAAATGGGAGTCGATTTCCGGACTACTTCAGGACCAGCGATTGAACGTGCTGGTGATTTGGCTGCAATTCTTTCCTCTCTTGAGACAGGTGACGTCTTATTTATAGATGAGGTGCACCGATTACCAAGGGTAGTGGAAGAAGTCCTCTATCCGGCAATGGAGGATTATTTCCTCGATATCGTTATTGGCACTGGTCCAAGTGCCCGTTCCGTTCGGATTGATCTACCACCATTTACTTTAGTTGGCGCCACCACACGATCTGGATTGCTGACTGCTCCGCTCCGTGACAGATTCGGTGTTTTGAGCCGGCTTGAATATTATGAACAGAAAGATTTAACATCGATTATTGAACGGACTGCTGAGATATTCGAAACATCGATTAAGAAAGAAGCAGCAGCAGAAATCGCCTTGCGAGCCAGGGGAACACCAAGGATCGCCAATCGTTTATTCAGAAGGATTCGCGATATTTCCCAAGTAAAAGGGGAAAAAACAATTAGTTTAGACATCACGAAGCAGGCGCTTGCCATGCTGCAAGTTGATGACGCGGGTCTTGATCATATTGATCATAAATTACTAACAACGATCATCGAGCGGTTTAATGGAGGTCCAGTGGGGCTGGATACGCTAGCTGCTACGATCGGAGAAGAGGCGCAAACGATTGAGGATGTATATGAACCGTATTTGATGCAGCAAGGTTTTATCCAGCGGACACCTCGTGGAAGAATGGCTACTGCTCAAGCTTATGTACATTTTGGAATGGAAGGGCCGGAAAAGAGATGAATATAAGTAAATTATTGATTATAGCGGGGATCGTTTTAATCATACTTGGACTCATCTGGCGTTTTATTGGTAGACTCCCTGGTGATATTCAGTTCAAGACTGGAAATGTGACAGTTTATTTTCCGATCGTCACTTCTATTTTAATCAGTATTATTCTGACGCTGATTTTTTATGTTATCGGCAAGTTCAGATAACGAATTCGAATAATTTGAAACCGAAACAGAATGAAGGAGATACCTATGAATATAGAAGACTTTGATTTTCATTTACCAGAGCGCCTTATTGCGCAAACGCCGCTAAAAGATAGAACCCAATCGAAGTTGCTTGTCTTAGATCGAGGTAAGGATAATCCAGAACATCGAAATTTTAAAGATATCAAGGATTATTTAAAGCCAGGTGACTGCCTTGTATTAAATGATACAAAAGTTCTGCCAGCAAGATTGTTCGGTATAAAAAAAGATACAGGTGCAAAGATTGAAGTATTGCTGCTTCATCAAGACAGTGAGGATACGTGGGAAGTATTAACGAAGCCTGCGAAAAAAGTGAAAATCGGTACAGAATTGATATTTGGAAATAATGAGTTACGTGCAGTTTGTACAGGGATTAAAGATCATGGTGGAAGAACTTTTGAATTTCATTATAAGGGCATATTCTATGAAGTGCTTGATAAGTTAGGGGAAATGCCTTTACCTCCATATATTAAGGAACAGTTACCGGAAAAAGATCGTTACCAGACTGTTTATGCGAAAGAAGAAGGATCTGCTGCTGCCCCTACGGCGGGGTTACATTTCACAACTGAATTGTTGGAAGAACTTAAGCAGTTGGGAATAAAGCTTGCCTTCATTACGTTACATGTTGGACTGGGCACCTTCCGACCAGTCAGTGTTGATAATATTAAGGAACATGAAATGCATGCGGAATTTTATCATATGTCCGAGGAGACGGCAGCTACATTAAATGAAGTTAAACAATCAAACGGACGGATCATTTCCGTTGGTACAACCTCGACACGTACATTAGAAACGATTGCAAGAGATAATAATGGGGAGTTTATTGCAACAAGCGGTTGGACGGATATTTTCATTTATCCGCCTTACACTTTCCGAGCGATCGATGGACTGATTACAAACTTTCATTTACCGAAATCAACTCTTATCATGCTGATCAGTGCTTTTGCCGGAAGAGATAAAGTGTTGGATGCTTACAGAGAAGCGGTTGAGAAAGAATATCGTTTCTTCAGTTTTGGTGATGCAATGCTAATTATATAGACAAAGGAAGAATAATATGGTACCTATAACATATGAATTAATTAAAACAGATAAGCAAACAGGTGCAAGGTTGGGCAGAGTTCATACTCCTCACGGTTCCTTCGATACACCGACATTCATGCCGGTCGGAACACTTGCAACTGTGAAGACAATGAGTCCGGAAGAGTTACAAGAGATGAACGCAAATATCATTCTCTCCAATACGTATCATCTTTGGCTACGACCAGGAGAAGATATTATCCGTGAAGCAGGCGGGCTCCATAAGTTCATGAATTGGGACGGAGCAATCCTCACCGATTCCGGAGGTTTCCAAGTGTTCAGTTTGAGCGATATGCGGGAAATTGTGGAGGAGGGTGTCCATTTTCGTAACCATTTAAACGGGGACAAGCTTTTCCTTTCTCCTGAAAAAGCGATGCAGATTCAAAATGATCTAGGGGCCGATATTATGATGGCCTTTGATGAGTGCCCGCCATATCCCGCTACTCGTGAGTACATGAAGTCTTCCGTAGAACGGACGGCGCGTTGGGCAGAGAGATGCCTCGAGGCACATGGCAGGCCGGATGAGCAAGGATTATTCGGAATTGTCCAAGGTGGGGAGTATGAAGATCTACGGAAGCAGAGTGCCAATGATTTAATCTCGCTTGATTTCCCAGGATACGCAATTGGTGGTCTTTCTGTCGGGGAACCGAAGGATGTGATGAACCGGGTACTTGATTTCACAACACCATTATTACCGACAGACAAACCGAGATATTTAATGGGGGTTGGTTCACCAGACTCCCTTATCGATGGTGCAATACGTGGAATTGATATGTTTGACTGTGTTTTGCCAACCCGGATCGCGAGAAATGGGACATGTATGACGTCAACAGGGAGACTTGTTGTGAGAAATGCGAAATTCGCACGCGATTTCCGTCCAATTGATGAAAATTGTGATTGCTATGCATGTAGAAATTATTCTCGTGCATATATTCGTCACCTTGTTAAAAGTAATGAAACATTTGGATTTAGACTTACCACTTATCATAATCTTCATTTTCTGTTAAAATTAATGGAGCAAGTACGAGCTGCTATACGCGAAGATCGTCTTGGTGATTTTAAAGAGGAGTTTTTTGAACAATACGGGTTTAACAAACCAGACGCAAAAAACTTTTAACTTGAAAATGTTCTCATATTGAGATAGAAGGAAGGAGGATGAACGTTGGATTTAATGGCATTGTTACCGATAATTTTAATGTTTGTAATTTTTTACTTCTTGCTAATCCGTCCACAGCAAAAGAGGCAGAAACAAGTAAGAGAAATGCAAAATGATCTGCAAAAAGGTGATAAGGTTATTACAATCGGCGGTTTCCATGGAATTATCCATGCGCTTGATGAAGGTACAGTAGTTATTCAAGCAGGAGACGGTACGAAACTTACGTACGACCGATCCGCAATCCGCGAGAAGGTTGCTGAGTAAGCTCAAATGTGATTCAACTACATAGAATTGCAAACAAAAAATGGTCCTATTAAAGGGCCATTTTTGTAATTTCAAGTAGGTGATTGTCTATTAATGTACGTAATCTCGATAACTTTTTAAACCATGAATATAGCTTCCTGCACTCCGCTTTCCATGAGGAGTCTCCGTGTGTTTTTTCGTTAAGATATAATACAAAATAATATAATAGGACCTACATGTTAGAGTATCTTCTGGAGCAGTATCGAGGTATCAGGACTACGGACTTCAAGTAGAGAAGAAAGGACCTGTTTAGCTCATTCTGCATCTTTTTGAAAGAGGTTAACGCCGATCATGCCACCGAAGATTGCGGCTAGTATGAAGCCTGTGTGGTGAAGCATCTGCTGTATGGAAAAGCCATTTTGATAGCCGAGATATTGAACAAGGAAAATAAATAACGTAAAACCGAGTCCAGTTAACCCGCCAACGACCCATCCCTTTGACTTCCCCTTAATTCCAGTGATCATCCCACCAATAAACAACCCGACCAACCCGACTGAAAATGCTACCCAAGAAAGCATCCATTGACTAATTGTCGTAAACTGTAAAACTAATGCCAACACAAAACTAGAAACTACAATGAACAAAAGAATGAAGATCCAGCCATATAATAAAGCGATCAATTGCCGTTGCAACGTAATCTCCCCCTATGGTCGTCCTTTTTATTACTTTATTCAACCATGCGCCCTAATAGAAGTGAATTTTCACAGAATCTCCAATTTTCCCGTTTAGCGTAACCATTTATCAAAAATAGGGATTGCTCGCAGTTCTTCCTTTGTAATAAACTGGAGTAGAAACAATACACTGAGATAAATTGCAATCAATAGAAGGAAGACCAACCCAAGCATCATTATTCCCCCTGAACTTAAGATATAAATTTCTCTTAACATCCAACCGACGAAAAAAGGCAAGAGGAAAAGAGCGATCATTTTCAGCATATCTTTGAGGGGAATATGATATTTGATTTTTTTATTCAACACCGTTAAGTGTAATAAAGTAACGAGTATGACGGAGGTTGAAAGAGCAATGGCTACACCATTCATCCCGAATGCTGGTTGCTGTGCCAATACAAAAATTATTAATAATTTCATGAAGGTGCCAATCAATGTATTCCACATCGATTCCTTTGCATAATCAAGTGCTTGAAGTGCCGATTGTAATGGTGCTTGAATGTAAAGTAGAATATAAAAGGGGGCCATTAGGATGAGCAGCTGATTGGCACTCGAACTTCCGTACATGAATAATAAAATTTGTTCAGAGAAGAGTAACAATACAATAGTCGCAATCGCTCCTGAGGCAAATGAAATCCGGATTGCTTGATGAATCCGATAATGTATAAGTTTTTGATTGTTTTTTGCTCCTGCTTCGGAAATGGATGGAATCAGCGCGATTGCAAGAGAATGTGTAATAAAGGTTGGTAAGAATAGTAATGGGATGACGTAGCCTGTCAGTTCACCGTACTGCTTCGTAACTAGTGTTGCAGTCACTCCTGCAATAGCAAGAGCTTGAGAAACGAGAATCGGCTCAAGGAAATTAGAGATAGATCCAATCAGTCTGCTGCCAGTGCTCGGCAAGGCTATTGAGAATAATTCACGCATCGTTTCCCGTGTATTCCTGAAATATGAACGGATTGGTCTTCGATTTTTACCCGATTTTCGCAATTTAAACTGATATAGCATGTACATAAGAGAGGCAAACTCGCCCAGGATTACACTGAACATTGCTCCTGCTGCAGCGAACTCAACACCATAGGGAAGAAGTAGCTTAATGAAAATATAAACAAACACTATCCGGACGATCTGTTCGAACACTTGTGCATAGCTTTGCGGCTTCATATTATGCTTGCCCTGGAAGTATCCCCGAAGAACGGATGAGATGGCGACAATTGGAACAATTGGACTAATTGCGAGCAATGGATAAATCGTGCGCTCATCTGTTAGCAGCGTCGAGGCGATATAGGGCGAACCGAGTATTATAGCGATTGTTAAAATAATACTTGTGATTGAAGTAATGAGCAGAGAGACGACAAGAATGCTTCTGATTTTCTCATGATTACCTACTGCATCGGCTTCGGCAACACGCTTAGCAATAGCAACAGGCAGCCCAATTTGGGTCAATGTAATGACTAAAAACAAGGTCGGAAGGGCGAGCATATACAGGCCTACACCTTCTTCACCAATTAAACGCGCAACTACAATTCGGTTGATGAAACCGAGGAAACGCGTAATCATTCCAGCTAGCATAAGGATTAAAGCGCCTTGTAAAAATGTTTGCCTTGTCATTTTATCGTCCTGCCTTCTCAAAAAATACAAATTCATATACAATAATATATATGCAAATGTGTTGGCCAAGCATGACAAGATTCTATAAATACTCCATTTAGGAGGGGTGGATTATGGAAACAATTCAAAGCGTTAAAAAATGGAAAATAACCGTTACACCTTTTTTACACAGTAAAGCTGAAGAACTGCATCTCATGGGTTATGAACAGGCGACTAGCGAAGATGTCTGGAAATGCCTTGTAGATAAAGTATGGAAAGGGTATCCGGATAAGCGGATTTATGAGACGGTAGCTGATATTATGCAATTAAACTCATCCATTTACTTAAGCTACCTTACCGTTAGTTCGTTTCAAGATGATGATCTTGCCGGTTCCATTGCTGCTTTATTAGATACATAAAGGAATTTTAACCCGAGAGATTAAGGGAGGAACAAGGAACATGAAAAAGAGAGGCAGACTCGTTGCCTTTTTTCTAATCGTGCTTATTTTTGGCACACTGATTGGAACAACGACAACTGGAGTTACAAAAAACATAAGTTTAGGATTGGATTTACAAGGTGGCTTCGAAGTCTTGTACGAAGTCGAACCGATTGACGAAGAACAGGAGATTACCCGTGGCCTAATGGAGGGTACTGTTCAAACACTGAACGACCGGGTGAACCGTCTAGGAATTAGTGAGTCGGTCATTAACATTGAAGGAGAGAACCGCATACGTGTACAGCTTGCCGGTGTAGAGAATCAGCAAGAAGCGAGGGATATGCTTGCAACATCCGCGCAACTCTCTTTCCGTGACGTAAATGATGTCGAGCTGTTGGATGGTTCCGACGTCAAGCCGGGAAGTGCGAAACAAGACTTCGACCAAACCACGAACAAACCGATTGTTTCCCTCAAATTGAATGATGCGAATAAATTCGGTGAAGTCACTACACAGATTAAAGAAATGGGATCACCTGATAATTTATTGGTTATTTGGATGGACTTCCAGGAAGGGGATTCCTTTAAAGAGGAAATACTGAAAGAAGAGCCGAAATTCGTGTCCGCACCAAGTGTTGATCAGACATTACATACGACAGATGTCATGATAACCGGTGATTTCACGGTGGAGTCAGCGAAAGCATTGGCTGATATTATCAACTCTGGTTCCTTACCGGTCCATATGAACGAAATATTCTCTACTTCTGTTGGAGCCCAGTTTGGAGAACAGGCACTGAATGATACAGTCTTTGCAGGTATCATTGGAATAGGCCTTGTCGTTCTATTTCTAATTGCCGTTTATCGCTTTACTGGATTCATTGCTTCCATCAATTTGATTATTTATACGTATCTTGTCCTTGTTGTCTTTATGGCGATGAACGGTGTATTAACACTTTCAGGTATTGCCGCACTGATTCTTGGTGTAGGTATGGCAGTGGATGCGAACGTCATTACGTTTGAACGCTATAAGGAAGAACTCCGGTCCGGTAAATCGGTGAAAGCTGCCTTCCAAGCAGGAAGCAAGAACTCCTTCCGTACGATATTAGATGCGAACATTACGACTATGATTGCAGCGGTTGTCCTATTCATTTTTGGTACAAGTTCCGTCAAGGGATTTGCAACGATGTTAATTATCAGTATTCTCGTCAGTTTCATCACGGCAGTATTTGGAACGAGACTATTCCTAAGCTTCTGGGTGAAAAGTGGATTCTTGAAAAATAGAAAGACATGGTTTGGCGTTAAGAATAAAGAAATTAAAGATATTGCGGAACCAGAGAGGGAACCAAAACTATTTAACCGAGAAGTTGATATTGTAAAACACAGGAAAAAGTTTTTTGTATTTACGGGGATTCTTTTAGTGGCTGGGTTTGCAGCGCTAGCAATCTTCAAGATTAATCCTGGCATTGATTTTACAAGTGGATCACGAATAGAGGTAATCGCAGATGAACCGATTGATATCGAAGAGGTAGAACAGACATTTTCAGACCTTGGAGTGGAAGCGAGCAGTCTCGTACCTTCTGGAGAAAATAATGAACTTGCTGTTGCTCGCTTTGATACGGTACTTTCCGATACAGAAATTACCGAAATCCAACAAACCTTTAATGAAAAATATGGCTTTGATCCAGGGATAAGTATTGTCTCCCCGATCGTTGGAGAAGAACTCGTGAAGAATGCGGTCTATGCGGTTGCAATTGCAGCGGTATTCATCATTATTTATGTTGCATTCCGGTTCGAATTGATATTCGGGGTTACAGCAGTCCTTGCACTTCTACATGATGTATTGATCATGTTGTTCGCTTTCAGTATTACGCAAATTGAGTTTGATATAACGATTGTTTCGGCAATCCTGACGATTATCGGTTACTCTATTAATAATACGATTGTAATCTTTGACCGAGTTCGGGAGAATATTCAATTTGAAAAACGGGTAACGTCTAATAAAGTACTTGCTAGGATTATTAATAAGAGTATTATTCAGTCGTTTACTCGTACAATGAATACGACAATATCAACATTAATTGCGATTCTTGCATTTCTTGTACTCGGAACGTCGTCCATCTTTACGTTTACTCTTGCATTAGTAATTGGGTTAGTTGCAGGTACGTATTCTTCCCTCTTCCTTGCAGCTCAAGTATGGCTCGTCTGGCGAGGGAAAAATCTCAAAGAAAAACCACTCGATTTCAGAAAGAAAAAACGAGTGGAAGGACCCCAAGTATAAGCTCTTAGGAGGAGATGGAAATGAAAGGTCAGGGTTACGTTATTCTGGCAATTGTACTAACGATTTTAATATCAATATTTGCCGTTATCAATATTGAGCCTGTCCAAGTGAACTATTTCTTTTGGAGTGCGACATCTCCTCTCATTCTCGTTATTTTGTTTTCCGTTTTAATGGGAGGACTCATTACAGCTGGTGCAGGCATGTTTAAAATCTTTCAAATGCGGAAGCAAATGATGAAGCTTGAGAAGGAACATAAGCTTTACCGGGAACGTTTGGAGAAAGCGGGCATCACACCACCTGTAATTAAAGAAGAAACAAAGGAGAAAAACGTTAAAACCGTTCCTAAAAAGAATAATTAAATTGCTACCCCTGCCGGTCTTTTGTATAATAGATTGGTCAGGGGTGAATTTATGTTACATAGCAAGGCAAACTGGAAAACATTAACAATTGAATCTGATGCAAAATTAATAAATGATATATCTTTTAAACTTTCTCCTGTTGTTGAAAAACTATTGCTGCAACGGGGGATTCGCTCGTCTAGGGAAGCGGAAAAGTTTTTATTCCCATCTTTGGACGATGTTCATCCACCTGAAAAGATCCAATGGATGGATAAGGCAGCCACGCGTGTAAGAGAAGCAATTGAACAAAATGAAAAGATTTTAGTTTACGGTGACTATGATGCAGATGGTGTCACTTCTACAGCTGTTCTCATTAAGGCTTTGGAAGAGCTTGGAGCAAATTGTTCCTATTACATACCAAATCGATTTACAGAAGGCTATGGACCGAATGAAGAAGCTTTCCGCCAAGCTTATGCTAACGGGTTTACAGTGATCATTACGGTGGATAATGGAATTACAGCTGTTCACGAAGCGAATGTGGCAAAAGCTCTTGGCGTTGACCTTATTATTACCGATCACCACGAGGCACAGAATGAACTCCCTGATGCTTATGCAATTATTCATCCCGCTCTCTCTGAGGATTATCCATTTAAAGAATTGGCTGGAGTAGGGGTTGCATTCAAGTTCGCTCAGTACTTACTTGGGTTTTTTCCGAAACATCTGCTCGGGTTTGTAGCGATTGGAACGATTGCCGATCTAGTTTCGTTAACGGATGAAAACCGAGTACTATCCTATTACGGACTGAAAGAATTAACAATAAGCAATACACCGGGAATTTCAGCATTAAAACAGATCTGCAAAATCGAAGGAAATGTGACAGAAGAAGATGTTGGTTTTAAAATGGGACCACGCTTGAACGCAGTTGGAAGGCTGCAGGATGCCGGTCTTGCCGTTGAACTTCTACTGACGGAGTTCCAAGAGGAAGCCCAAGAACTCGCTGAAGAAATAGATCAGTTGAATCAGGAAAGACAGCGGATTGTAGAAGTGATAAGAAAAGAAGCAGAGAAAATGGTAGACCCAAGCAAGTTCGGTGTTATGATTGTATATAAGGAAAATTGGAATGAAGGTGTATTGGGAATTGTTGCTTCTAGACTTGTGAAGCAATTTGATCGCCCAGCAATTGTATTGAACTTTAATCCAGAAACGAATGAATTAAAAGGTTCCGCAAGAAGTATTCCAGCTTTTGATCTATTCACGAATTGCATGAAAGTTCGCCATCTATTTTCAAAGTTCGGTGGGCATGCTCAGGCAGCGGGGATGACAATCCCTCTTGAGAATGTTGAAAAAATTCAGGAAGCACTTGACGGATATATGAAAGAGCAACTGACGGAAGAGGACTGCAAAGAAGAAATTATAATTAGTGGAGAAGTGGAAATCGCTGAGATAAACGAAGGGTTAATCGATGAAATCAATCGTTTGGCACCATATGGTATGGGGAATCCGAAACCTGTTTTCAAGATCGAACATATTCCTGCTGAAGGAAGGCAGATTGGAAGCAAGAAAAACCATTTAAAATTGCAATTCCGCGAAGATGGAAAGCTTTTGGATGGAATCGGGTTTGGATTTGGAAATCTTTATTATGCAATTTCGCCGAACACCCCTCTACAAGTAGTCGGGGAGTTAGGAATCAATGAATGGAATGGCAACCGTAAACCCCAGATTATGATTCAAGACATGCGAATAGAGGAATGGCAGCTATTCGATTATCGTGGCAGAAAAAATGTTGATTTCAGCTTTTTGGCAAATGAAGAAGTTATCGCTGTTTCGGAAAATCCGCTGGAATATAGCTTTATTCCCACAATCAGCTATGAAGCGAAAGACCAGGAATTACAGAAAGTTCCCCACCTGATTTTGTGTACACTGCCAGCTCGATTGAATGACTTAATTCAACTCATCCAGAAGATACAACCAGTTAATATTTATGCTTGTTTCCAATTAAATGACAGTGCCTATTTAAAGACATTTCCAACAAGAGAAGACTTTGTCTGGTTATATGCACTGTTTCATAAGCGTAAAACAATCGACATGAAGCGGGAAATCCAGTCCATCATGAAAGTAAAGTCTTGGTCTAAAGAACATATTGTTTTCATGCTGCGTGTTTTTTCCGAGCTTGAATTTGTTAGGATGGATAATGGAGTAGTTCATGTCAATCCAACCCCGGAGAAAAAGGATTTGGAAGCTGCTGATGTGTATCAGGAAAGGTTACGACAGTTAGAGATTGAACAGCAATTGTATTACTCCAATTATGAGGAGTTTAAAAACTGGTTTACACCATATATAAATTACCTTGAAACGGAAAAGTCCAAGGAGGAAATGATAAATGGATTATAATAAATATATTGAAATTGTAGATGACTGGCCGAAAGAAGGGATTTCTTTTAAGGATATTACCCCGCTCATGGCTGATGGTGATGCATTCCGCGCAGCAGTAGATGATATTGTTGAGTTTGCCAAAGAAAAAGAAGTAGACGTTATCGTCGGTCCGGAAGCAAGAGGATTTATTATAGGCTGCCCTGTTTCTTACGCGCTAGGCCGCGGATTTGTACCTGTTCGAAAAAAAGGCAAGTTGCCTCGTGAAGTGATTCAAGTAAACTACGGTCTGGAATACGGTGAGAATGTTCTAGCTATCCATAAAGATGCGATTAAATCAGGCCAGCGGGTTCTTATTACAGATGACTTACTTGCGACAGGTGGAACAATCGAAGCAACAATTAAACTTGTCGAAGAGCTCGGCGGAGTAGTAGCAGGCTGCGCATTCCTTATTGAGTTGAGCTATTTGAATGGCATTGATAAATTAGAAGGATATGAAGTTCTATCTTTGATAACGTACTAATATACACATCAGGTCTGGCTATATATTGGTCAGACCTCTTCTAATATATCCCCAAATTCGATCTTGTTCTTGTTTTTTCACCGTAATTATAGACAGTGGACGAATAAACGCATATAATGGAAGTTATTTAAAAGGATAATTATTAAGGAAACTTCCTTATCTACAGATAAGTCAAACAATTTTAGATAGTTGATAAAGGTGATTAAATGGCAAAAGATGAAATTATAACAATTGAACAATTAATGGACAGGGCAAGTGAATATTTATCAACGGACGATCTAACCTTTATTAAACGCGCCTATGAATATGCAAAAAAATCCCATGAAGGCCAATTTAGAAAGTCAGGAGAACCGTATATCGTCCACCCTGTCCAGGTTGCTTGGATACTTGTTGATCTGCAAATGGATGCGGAGACCATTGCAGGTGGATTTTTACATGATGTCGTTGAGGATACTGAGACGACGCTGGAAGAAATTGAAGGAGAGTTTAATGAGGAAGTTGCTTTGCTTGTCGATGGTGTAACGAAACTTGGGAAAATCAAGTACGAGTCCAAAGAAGAATTACAAGCGGAGAACCACCGCAAAATGTTTGTTGCAATGGCAAAAGACATTCGGGTCATTCTCATTAAGCTTGCGGACCGTCTGCATAATATGCGGACATTGAAGCATTTACCACCACATAAACAACGGCAAAAAGCGAATGAAACAATCGAAATATTTGCCCCGCTTGCTCACCGTCTCGGAATTTCAACGATTAAATGGGAATTGGAAGACACCGCGCTACGGTATCTAAACCCGCAGCAATATTACCGCATCGTACAATTAATGAAACAGAAGCGAGAACAGCGTGAAACATATATTGAGGAAGTCATCAAGCAATTATCGATTCAACTGGATGAAGTCCATATTGAAGCGGAAATGTCCGGTCGTCCGAAGCATCTATATAGTATTTATCAAAAAATGGTGAAGCAAAACAAGCAATTTAATGAAATCTATGATCTGCTCGCTGTGCGGATTATTGTAGACAGTATTAAAGATTGTTATGCTGTGCTCGGTATTATCCATACAAACTGGAAGCCGATGCCTGGAAGATTTAAAGATTATATTGCGATGCCAAAACAGAACCTTTATCAATCCTTGCATACGACTGTTATCGGTCCGAAGGGTGATCCGCTTGAGGTGCAGATCCGGACAAAGGAAATGCATGAAATTGCAGAGTACGGGATTGCTGCACATTGGGCATATAAAGAAGGTAAACAGGCGAAGAGTGGTTCAGGCAGTTCATTTGAAGAGAAATTATCTCTGTTTCGGGAAATACTAGATTGGCAAAGCGAAACCCATGATGCGGAAGAGTTTATTGAGTCATTAAAAATCGACTTATTCTCTGATATGGTCTATGTTTTCACACCTAAAGGCGATGTGGTTGAACTCCCTTCAGGGTCTGTGCCAATCGACTTTGCCTATAAAATCCATACGGAAATTGGTAATAAAACGATTGGGGCCAAAATTAACGGAAAAATGGAACCCCTTGAATATAAATTGAAAAATGGCGATATTGTTGAAGTGATGACCTCGAAACATTCTTATGGTCCATCGCAGGATTGGTTGAAAATCGCAAAAACTTCACAAGCGAAAAGCCGAATCAAACAGTTTTTCAAGAAACAACGCCGGGAAGAAAATATTATCAAAGGGAAGGAAGCTGTCGAACGGGAAATCCGTGCGCTCGACATTCTTCCAAAAGAAGTATTAACCGAAGAGAATTTGAAACGAGTTTGTGAGAAATTCAGCTTTACGAATGAAGAAGATCTTTATGCAGCGGTCGGCTATCAAGGAATTACAGCAGCACTTGTAGCTACAAGGTTAACAGATACGATACGGAAAGATAGAGAAAAAGAAGAAAGTGTTAAAAAGATACTTTCCGAGGAATCGGCTGAAAAGACGAAAAAGAGAGCGCATCGTAAAGATTCAGGTGTTCGGGTAGAAGGAGTAGAAAACTTATTAGTACGTTTAGCGAAATGTTGTAACCCTGTACCAGGTGACGAAATCAGAGGTTATATTACGAAAGGACGGGGTGTGTCCGTGCACCGAGCCGACTGTCCGAATATCGATACGGAAGAAGCGAAGGAACGATTTATAGACGTATCTTGGGAAGACGATTATACAGACACGAAGCATTACTATGTCGATTTGCAAATTTCAGGGTATGATCGTCAAGGAATGCTTAATGAAGTGCTTCACGCTGTAAGTGAAATGAAGACAAATATTACCCATGTGAATGGGCAAACGGATAAGAATAAAATGGCTGTCATTCATTTGACAATTCTTATTCAAAATACGGGTCATTTAAGAAAAATTGTTGGCAGATTAAAGAAAATCCCAGATGTATACTCTGTAACAAGAACGATCAACTAGTTGTAAAGTAAGGAGAAATAGTGAAATGAAAGCAGTAATTCAACGCACAACCAATGCATCCGTAACCATAGATGGTTCCGTCGTAGGTGAAATCGATCACGGTCTCGTCGTATTGCTTGGGGTGACACATGAGGATACCGAGCAAGATGTTAATTATTTAGTGAATAAAATCATCAATTTGCGTATATTTGAAGATGAAAATGAAAAAATGAATTTGTCTTTAAAAGATGCGGAAGGAAGCATTTTGTCAATTTCGCAGTTTACGTTATATGCGGACACGAGAAAGGGAAGAAGACCAAGTTTCGTTCATGCGGCAAAGCCTGACGTGGCTAATCGTCTATACGAAAGTTTTAATGAAGCACTGCGGCAGGAAGGTATCCATGTAGAAACCGGTGAGTTTGGTGCTATGATGGACGTTAACCTAACCAACAACGGTCCAGTCACTATCCTAATCGACAGCAAAGATAAATAAAAAAGAAGCAGGGATATGTAATAATTGCATCCCTGCTTCTTTTTTTTGGTTATTCGGTGTCTGCGAAATAACGCTGCAGACCGTTGATAATACCGGTCACCATTTTCTTTTGATATCCCGTGCTATGTAATAGCTCATCGCTCTCTTCATTGGATATAAACCCGAGTTCAAGCAATATACCAGGATTAAACGTTAGGCGGGTGACATATAAATCTTGGTTAGAAATTCCTCTATCTTTTTCATTTGTTTCCTTAATAATTTCACCATGGACATAAGTTGCAAGCGATTCATATTGATCATGATAATAGAAAGACTCAATACCTGAAACACTTGGAACTTCAGGGAAGCTATTGTAATGGATACTTAAGAAAGCATCCGTATTGATAACGTTAGCTAAGCTGGAACGGCTTTCTAGAGGGATGAATTCATCATTCTGTCGAGTCATAACGACTTCTGCTCCAAGTGCCGTCAATTCCCTTTCCAACTCTCTAGCCGTCAAGTAGGTAATGTCCTTCTCGTAGGATCCGCTAATACCAATTGCTCCGACATCTCTACCGCCGTGTCCCGCATCAATTATAATGGTTTTACCCCGCAGACTAGTGTTCCGGTTACCGGTTTGTTCAATATAATCTCGTAGAACAAAACCTGATACCTTATCATTTGTAATCTCCAGCCAATTTTCCGTTTCCGAGACAACTTCAAATTCTTCCTCCTTATCGGTAAATGCAACAATATCAGAACCGGGAGAAGCTTCTTCTCTTAGATGGGTTCCATCTTGCTGAATCGTCACAGTAGACAAGGAAGGTTCTTCTAATTTTTCCTCCTCTTCTTTTGTTTCCTTAACTGGATCGTCCTCTTCATTTATCGTCACAAACTCTTTTGTAATCCAACCTTCCGAATCGGCATATTGAATTTTTATCCACTCGTCCGTTTCTTCAAGGATTTCATATTCATCCCCGCTGTTAACTTGTCCGATACGATCGAAATCTGTACCAGGTCCAGTTCGGACATTCAATTTATCTTCTTCGATCATTGCATTTTTTGCAAAAGCCGTTGAAGTAAGTAATAAAAGAAATGTGAAAGAGAGGATGATAATCTTTCTGAAAGACAAATTTGTTCCTCCAATCTATAAGTACAGTCTATAGTAGTATTCTAAAGTATAATAAATTTTTGTGCTAGTGGCAAAGCTAACGGTGCAGCAATCAATGCGATTGAAATTTGCTGCAGACATCATAACAGAGAAATCAATGGGAAGACAGGCACAGCAAGATGCCCTGCGCACAAAAATATGCTAAGTTGCATGAAAAACTTAACAGGACCTGGCGCTACAACGATTCGTACTGGTATCCGTCTTGAGGCGTTAAGAAATGGCTGCGGTGTTATTTAAAGGTAAATCATATGATTTAGGAATGGAACAACCACACCTAGAACAACCAAACCTATGGTGATAAAAAGGATGGTTCCGACTAGCGGTAGATACCATTTTCTAATTTTGAGTTGGAGCCGATAGTTCAGACCCCACATTGCTAGGAGAAAAATAAGGTATAGGAAATCGATAATTCCAAAGTTGGGGACTGGTCCTGGTTCGCTAATATTTATTAAGAGACCAAATGCAACAAAACCAACCAGTCCGAGTAAGAGCCAATTGACAGCATGCACGACAATTTCATAAATAGTAACATTAGTTCTCATTAAATCTCCACCCTAGTAATTTGTAGTGTAATCCTTTTCAATATACATTTTATGACCTGTTCGAAGGGGTGAAAGGGCCTGGTGTCAATACACTCCGTAATGGAATCCGTGGTAAAGCTTTTCTGGATGGTTGCGGGCTTATCTAATAAAAACGTCGTATATGAATGGTATGCCTACATCCAGGAAGAGATGGCGACGTAAAGGACAGTTCCGGCTATTGGTAGAATCCATTTTTTTCTCTTTAACTGGAGCCAATAATTGAATGCCCACATTGCAGTCAGGAAAGCAATGGTGATAAATGCAATCATGTCAGAGGTGGGGTTTTGGTTTGGGCTAATGTTTACCACAGAGAAAAAGGCGAGAATACCGATACATCCGAGCAAGAGCAAATTAACAGCATGCACGATAATTTCATAAATAGTATCATTGTTGTTTTTCATTAAATCTCCACCCCCGGTTATTTAATGTGTAATCACTTACAGAGTACTATAAATAACCTTCATGAACAATAGGAAAGTGTCTTATATAAATAGACGACTTACGTAATTGGGAACACGATTATAGAGGGCCGCGAAGAAGGACTGGATCAAAACATCAGTAAATAAAAATTAAGATGTTGTTCTTATACAATCGTTCTTGACAATTTTCTTGGAACAGCTTATGATTATAATCATTCAAATAAGCTACGAATAAATAGACAATACCGTTGACGGAAAAAGTAATTGGAAACTAGGTAAAGCAGAGAAGAGATGTCACTGGCTGAGAGCATTTCTATACGATAGTCCAATGAAAGACATTCCAGAGGATATAGACCGAAAATTAGAGTAGGGATATACGTAGACAGGCGTTAACTGTGTGTAGAGCGGATGTATTTACATCAACTAGGGTGGCAACGCGGGCAAAAATCCCGTCCCTTATTTTTATAAGGGACGGGATTTTTATATATTTTTTCGAGGAAATAAATTTGTAGAAAGAAAAGGAGGAGATGGTGTTGAGTATGAATGCACCACGAGGAACGGTTGATATTTTACCGAAAGATGTCAAAGCTTGGCAATATGTTGAAGAACAAATTAAGGAAATCTGTAAGAGATATCATTATAAAGAAATCCGTACTCCTGTCTTTGAGCATACAGAAGTGTTCCAGCGCGGAGTTGGTGATACGACGGATATTGTCCAGAAAGAAATGTACACGTTTGAGGACCGCGGCGGGAGAAGTTTAACGCTAAGACCTGAAGGAACAGCTGGCGTCGCCCGGGCCTATGTGCAAAATAAGCTGTATGGAGATGTGAATCAGCCAGTTAAACTTTATTATTTTGCAGAAATGTTCCGTTATGAGCGCCCGCAAAAGGGTAGAATGCGTCAATTGAATCAGTTCGGTATCGAAGCGCTAGGCAGTGCGGATCCCGCTATTGATGCGGAAGTGATTGATTTAGCAATGACGGTTTATCAATCATTAGGATTAACTTCCTTGAAGCTTGTCATTAATTCCCTAGGTGATAAAGAAAGCAGAGAGAAGCACCGTCAAGCATTGATCGACCACTTCACTCCGCATAAAGAAGAGCTATGTGCCGACTGTCAAGTCCGCCTCGAGCAAAATCCGTTACGTGTCCTCGATTGTAAAAAGGACCGGGACCACCCGGCAATGGGAACAGCACCATCGATTCTTGACTTTTTGAACGAAGAATCGAAAACGTATTTTGAGGAAGTAAAAGGGTACTTAGATGCGATGAGAATTGACTATGTCATAGATCCTACCTTAGTTCGCGGGCTGGATTATTATAACCATACGGCTTTTGAAATCATGAGTGATGCAAAAGGATTTGGAGCGATAACAACACTTGCTGGTGGTGGAAGGTACAACGGAATGATCGAGGAGTTCGGTGGGCCAACTACACCTGCTATCGGTTTTGGAATGGGCTTGGAGCGTCTTCTGATGGCCCTTGAAGCTGAAGGGGTTGAAATACCGGACACGGACAAATTAGATTGTTACGTCGTTGCTGTTGGTAAGGAAGCGGAACAAGCAGCTGTTCGCCTAGTTCATGACCTGCGTGCAAATGGTGTGCAAGTTGATAAAGACTATCAAATGCGGAAGATGAAAGGCCAATTGAAAGCAGCGGACCGTTACGAAGCTAAATATGTCCTAATCCTTGGTGAAGAAGAGGTAAGCAACAATACGGTAACAGTAAAGGAAATGGCTACGGGTGAACAACAAGTTCTACCGATGGAAAATATAGTTGATACGCTGACAGGGAAATTAACAGGAGGTAGTAAGTAAGATGACAAGAATTTATGCCGGAACAATAAATGAAGAGCATATCGGTCAAACAATTCTGCTCAAAGGTTGGGTGCAAAAGCGCCGCGACCTTGGTGGATTAATTTTTATTGATTTACGTGACCGATCAGGTGTTGTGCAAGTAGTATTCAATCCAGATGAATCAGCAGAAGCACTCCAGATCGCTGATACAATTCGTTCAGAATATGTGGTGGAGATTTCAGGGAAAGTTGTCGCACGTGAAGCAAGTACCGTCAATTCATTGATGAAAACCGGGAAAATAGAAGTCGTTGCTTCTTCTGTAGAAATTTTAAATAAATCCAAGAATCCACCATTTATGATCAAAGATGATACGGACGTTGCGGAGGATTTACGGTTGAAATATCGCTATCTTGATCTTAGACGTCCGGGCTTGCAGGAAACGATTAAATTACGTCACCAAACAACACAGGCAATCCGGAACTTTTTAAACAATGACGGATTCCTTGAAATGGAGACACCGATTTTAACGAAAAGTACTCCAGAAGGTGCTCGAGACTATCTCGTGCCAAGCAGGGTCCATCCAGGGGAGTTTTACGCCTTGCCACAATCTCCGCAGCTGTTTAAACAATTAATTATGATGAGTGGTTTTGAGAAGTATTACCAAATTGCCCGCTGTTTCCGTGACGAGGACTTACGTGCAGATCGTCAGCCTGAATTCACTCAGATTGATATTGAGACTTCTTTCCAGACAAGCGATGATATTATGGCGATGACCGAAAAAATGATGCAATATGTTATGAAAGAAGTTAAAGGAATTGATATTACGTTACCGTTTCCGCGCATGTCGTACGATGATGCGATGAATCGCTTTGGTTCGGATAAACCTGATACGAGATTCGGTATGGAAATTATCGATGCTTCACCTATTTTCAAAACATCCGAATTCAAAGTGTTTAAAGGGGCGATTGAAAATGGAGGAAGTGTGAGACTGTTGAACGTGAAAGGTGAAGCAGCTAATTTCTCCAGAAAAGATATTGATAAGCTGGCTGAATATGTTGATGTATACGGTGCTAAAGGACTTGCATGGTTGAAAGCGGAAGGAGCAGAGCTAAAAGGACCAATTGCCAAATTCCTAACTGAAGAGGAAAAGGCACAGTTGATAACAGAGGTTGAAGTTACAGATGGAGACTTATTATTATTCGTTGCGGACAAGAACCAGGTTGTTTTTGACAGTTTGGGTGCATTGCGTCTAAAACTTGGAAAAGAGTTGGATTTAATCGATCAGTCGATTTACAATTTCCTATGGGTAACAGACTGGCCATTGCTTGAGTATGACGAAGAACTTGACCGTTTCTTCGCAGCACACCACCCATTCACTTCTCCGGTAGAAGGTGAGCTCGATAAATTATTGACAGAACCTGAGAATGTGCGTGCGAACGCGTACGACCTTGTCTTGAACGGATATGAATTAGGAGGAGGCTCCATCCGTATTTATCAAAAAGAAACTCAGGAAAAAATGTTCCAAGTTCTTGGTTTTTCAGAAGAAGAAGCACAAGAACAATTCGGATTCTTAATGGAAGCTCTTGAATACGGTGCACCTCCACATGGGGGTATTGCTTTAGGGCTTGACCGGATTATCATGCTGCTTGCCGGCCGTTCAAACTTACGTGATACAATCCTGTTTCCTAAAACGGCCTCGGCTTCAGATCTATTAACGGAAGCACCAGGCGGAGTAGCGGAAGAACAGCTGAAAGAATTATCGATTCAACTTAGAAAACAAAAAGATTAATCAAAACGATTTGGTTATCATTTGATAATTCTAAAAAGCTATGTTAATATAAATTTACAATCAAAAGAATATCAAAAAATCCTGATGTGTGCGTCCATACGAAGTATTTTGACCGAACACCAATTGATAGGGAGCCTGGAAGTTTCCATCCTGCCATACCGTCTACTGCAGACAATATCAGCAGTTTGGAACAGGGCACCCACCTGCTAAAAGCGGGATCAAAACTTTTAAATGGACGGCACGATCGGGATCTCGTACATAATAAAAAGCGTAACGGTCATAGCCGTTACGCTTTTGGTTTTAGTTTGATGAAGGGTTAGCTAGTTGTTCAAGGTTTCCATTCTTATCCATTCGGAAACTCGGGGAGGTGAAGGATCGTTCATCTTTTAAAACGGTCATTCTTCTCGCCCGGTCCATGATCTGAATAAACGTCTGGTAATCATCCTGGATTGTTTCCAGTTGTTTTTCCGTCTGTTTCAATTGCTTCTCAAGCTTCGTAATTTCATCTTTTAATTGTTCGTTTTCTGCTAATGCTGCTTCTGTTGTCGCTTTTGACTGGTTAGAAACATAGTAGTCCTGTTTTACTTCATTCAAGAATGTGAGAACCATATCAAATGTAATGTCTTCCGTAACTTTTCTGTCAGCTACTATTTCCCTGCTTTGATTTGGTTGTTTCGGAGCAGGTGAGAAATTTTGTTTTGCTTGCTTTCGTTTTAGTTCTTTCCGTTGCCGTTTTGCTAAATCAATCGCATTGATATATTTATTACGAACTTCAGCATTCCATCTGAATCCACAGGCAGCAGAAGTCCGGTTTAATTTATCCCCAACTTCTTCAAACGCATTCAGTTGTGTACTTCCTTCCCTAATATGCCGCAACACGGTTTCTGCCAGCAATAGATCATCCTCATGGGACCAGGCGTCTTGTCTCACTTTGGCCATTTTATCCAACTCCTTTTTCTAGGCAAAACAATAGATTATCATGTTGCTAGTTATTATTGCCTCAAGAAAAAAGATTTATACGTCATTCTTTGGAAAACTCATTTCACGTTCGATTTTTTCATAGACATGTTTCATTGCTTTCTCAAATTTACCAGTATCTTTAGGCTCATAATATCTCTTGTTTTTAATCCGGTCCGGTAAATATTGTTGCGCGACCCATGCCCCGTCATAATTATGCGGATACTTATATTCGATTCCTCTGCCTAAATCTTTTGCACCTTTATAATGACTATCTTTTAGGTGTGAGGGAATGTCACCGCTTTTCCCACTACGCACGTCAGCGAGAGCGCCGTCGAGAGCTTTGTAGGCTGTATTGGATTTAGGAGAGAGGGCAAGTTCTACAATTGCAACAGCTAATGGAATCCTTGCTTCCGGAAACCCGATTCTTTCCGCGGTCTGTACAGCGGCAAGTGCACGTGGTCCTGCTTGTGGATTAGCTAACCCAATGTCTTCATACGCGATAACAAGCATTCTTCTTGTGATACTATCCAAGTCGCCTGCTTCAATTAATCTAGCTAAATAATGAAGAGAAGCGTTCACATCGCTCCCGCGGATCGATTTCTGGAATGCTGAGAGCACATCATAATGCGCATCCCCTCCCTTATCATGGGAAAAACTTTTCTTCTGCATACATTCTTCCGCAGCTTCCAGTTCAATGACAATTACATCATCCGCATTTGGTGGAGTTGACATTGCCGCAAGTTCTAGACCATTCAAGGCTGCGCGCATATCCCCGTTGGAGCTTTGAGCAAAATGATCGAGCGCTTCCGGAGTCATTTCAATGTCCATCTCACCTAATCCACGTTCTTTGTCCTCGATTGCCCGAAGTAATGCTGTTTTTACATGTTCAGGTTCCAGGGATTCGAGTTCGAATAAATGACATCTACTTCGGATAGCCGGGTTGATGGAATGATAGGGATTGCTTGTTGTACAACCAATCATCGTAATGAGATTTGTTTCAAGGTGAGGGAGGAGAAAGTCCTGTTTCGCTTTATCTAAACGGTGGACTTCATCCAAAATAAGTACAAGATTTCCACTTAACTTTGCCTCTTCAACAACGATTTCCATATCTTTCTTTTTATGTGTCACTGCATTCAATAATCTCACTTGAAGGCCTGCTGTTTTGGCGATGGCAAACGCAGTAGAAGTTTTCCCAGTACCTGGTGGGCCGAACAGAATCATGGATGCAAGCATATTCGCTGTTACCATACGTTGGATTAACTTCCCTTCTCCAACTAGATGTTCCTGGCCAATAACTTCATTGATATGAGTTGGTCGCATTCGTAGTGCTAATGGTTGTTGTTTCATAACTACCGTCCTTTATTAGTCGTTATTCTTTTTATGATATATCAATTTGTTAGCTATCCTAATAATTCTCCCTTAAAAGTAACCGAAAGAAACTACTGATTGCTTTCATACAGCGTAAGTGTCTGCTCTTTCACTAATTAAGGCGCTCTAATCGCCGTTCAGTTGCCCGGTGGACGGATGCTTTCCGCGGGCACAGCTGGAGCCTCCTCGGGCTACCGCCCTGCGGGGTCTCCAGACTCGTGCTTTTCCCGCAGGAGTCACCGTCCACCGGGCAACTGAACTGGTAAGATGATTATTATTGAAAGCATTTATTCTAGCCCCATGTCACGATAGAAATAATATCTGTGGAATAATAAAGAGTGATCTAAATTGGGCTTTCCCTCGGAGCAGTCCAGACACCTCGAGACTCCTGCGGGAGGATAGGCTTGGTGAGACCCCGCAGCAGGCTTGCCTGCGAGGAGGCTCACCAGCCGCCCGCGGAAAGCGAGAGGTGTCTGGACTGCGGACCTCCAGGTAAAAGTTGCACTTACGCTGTATGAAGGTGATTACCAATTCATTTTGAAAAATTTATTAAAATGATGATGTCTAGGTATATACTTTATAGTCACTGAGCGCCGGATGAGGATGATTTTGTTTCCTGTTTTTAAGTATCGAAGTTGCGCTATATATAAAGCTTAGACTTGAAATTAGAGAAATGCAAGAGAGAGACGGTTCATGTTATAATAGCAAATAGTATAATATGTATGACCTGAATTAAAGCTAATTGATAGACAATAGAAAATTTATTACGTATAGTAATGATTTAATGTAAAGAGGTGCAAAGTTAAAATGAAAGTAACAACAAAAGGAAGATATGGACTTACAATTATGATAGAACTTGCAAAGGAATATGGGCAAGGTCCCAAATCATTGAAATCGATCGCTCAGGAAAATAATTTATCTGAGCATTATTTGGAGCAGTTGGCAGCACCTCTTCGGAATGCAGGACTAGTTAGAAGTGTAAGAGGAGCCTACGGAGGCTACAAACTTGCAAAAGAACCGACAGAAATTACTGCGGGAGACGTAATTCGGGTGCTTGAAGGTCCAATCACACTCGTTGAAGGAATAGAAGAAGAGAAGCCTGCCCAACAAGCATTATGGCTGAGAATCCGCGATGCCATCCGCGGAGTGCTAGATCATACAACTCTAAAAGATTTAGCGGATGCTGGTGATAATAATAAAGAAGAAGCCTATATGTTTTACATCTAACAGGAAGGAAAGGTATTCACACCATGGAAGCAATATATTTAGACCATGCCGCAACTACACCGATGGATAAGAAGGTTGCAGAAGCAATGACAGCAATCTATCAAGAAACTTATGGGAACCCTTCAAGTGTTCACTCACAAGGAAGAAAAGCAAGGAAACAATTAGATGAAGCAAGACGACTCATAGCTTCTAGTATCGGTGCCAACGAAAAGGAAATTTACTTTACAAGTGGTGGCACGGAAGCGGATAATCTAGCGTTGATTGGAACAGCCCTTGCCAACCGGGAAAAAGGCAACCATATTATAACAACAGCGCAAGAACATCATGCCGTTCTTCATACCGCAGAATATTTGGAAACCCTCGGATTTGAGATAACCTATCTACCGACAGATGAGTCTGGCCGTATTTCTCCTGAAGCAGTGGAGGCAGCATTACGAGAAGATACAATACTTGTTTCCATTATGTTTGTGAACAATGAAACTGGAGTGATTCAGCCGATTAAGGAAATTGGTGCAGTGTTAAAAGAACATCACACTTATTTCCATACGGATGCTGTTCAGGCGTATGGCTTATTAGAACTTGATGTGAATGAGTTAGGTATCGATTTACTAACCACTTCCGCTCATAAGATTAATGGTCCAAAAGGAATTGGTTTTCTCTATGCACGTGATTCGGTTATGATGCAAAACTTGATGTTCGGCGGGGAACAGGAGAGAAAACGGCGGGCAGGTACAGAAAACGTTGCTGCCATCGTCGGCTTTAAAGAAGCTGTTCAACTGAACATTGATGAGCGTGAAGCAAGGAACCTTGCCTACGAGCAGTATAAAGCACAATTTATTGAACAGCTTAAATCTGAAGGAATTGATTTCTCCTTGAATGGGGATCAGGAACATGCAATCAGCACGATTGTCAATATTAGTTTCCCTGGTACAAACGTGGAACAAGTACTGACAAATTTAGATTTGGAAGGAATTGCTGCCTCAAGCGGAAGTGCTTGTACAGCTGGAAGCGTGGAACCATCCCACGTATTGAGTGCAATGTTTGGAGACGATAATCCATGCACAACAAACTCGATCCGTTTCAGTTTCGGAAGTGCGAATACAGAGGAAAATGTAATCGAAGCAGCAAAGCGGGTTGCGAAAATAATTAAACGGTTAACAAAATAAGGAAAGTGATTAAAATGAATGAAAATAAAAACACACGTGTCGTAATCGGTATGAGCGGTGGTGTTGATTCATCGGTTGCTGCTCTGCTTCTGAAAGAGCAAGGCTATGACGTTGTCGGGATTTTTATGAAAAATTGGGATGATACCGATGAATTTGGTGTCTGCACAGCAACTGAAGATTTCGATGATGTCGTTCGCGTATGTAATCAGTTAGATATTCCTTACTACTCTGTCAACTTTGAGAAGGAATACTGGGATAAAGTATTCACCTATTTCCTTGATGAATACAAAGCAGGACGTACCCCGAACCCTGATGTCATGTGTAACAAAGAAATTAAGTTTAAAGCATTCCTCGACCATGCAGTGTCCCTAGGTGCAGACTATCTTGCAACTGGACATTACGCACAAGTAAGACGCGATAATGGGAAAGTTGAGTTGCTACGTGGAGTGGATGAGAATAAAGATCAGACGTATTTCCTGAACCAGCTATCTAGTGACGTTTTAGCGAAAGTAATGTTCCCATTAGGGCATTTACAGAAGTCAAAAGTACGCGAGATTGCTCTTCAGCATAATCTCGCAACAGCTACGAAGAAGGATTCTACCGGAATTTGCTTTATTGGGGAGCGAAACTTCAAAGAATTCTTAAGTGAATATTTGCCGGCACAACCTGGTGAAATGCAAACTCTTACTGGTGAAGTGATGGGTATACATGATGGATTGATGTACTATACGATTGGACAACGGCAAGGACTTGGAATCGGTGGGCCAGGGGAGCCGTGGTTTGTTGTCGGCAAAAACTTGGAAGAAAATGTTTTATATGTAGAACAAAGCTATGGAAATGAATATTTATATTCGGATTCATTAATCGCAACTGATCTGAATTGGATCAATCCGGAAGAAATTAAGAGTTCGTTTTCCTGTACTGCCAAGTTTAGATATCGCCAAAAAGATAGCAAGGTTAATGTCACCATACTTGAGGACGGAAAAGTCCATGTTGAATTTGCAGAACCACAGCGAGCAATTACACCAGGCCAGGCAGTTGTATTTTATGACGGTGAAGTATGTCTTGGTGGAGGAACGATTGATAAAGTAATTAAAAATGAACAACATCTTGATTATGTAGGTTGAGTTAGGGGATTATTCATGGATAAGAATAGAGAAGCAATCCAGATGATGCAGGAAGGGAAATATGAAGAAGCTGCAAAGTTATTTAATGAATTGATTGAGGAGAACCCAAATGAACCATTGGGCTATATTAATTTTGGAAATCTCTTAGTAGAACTTCAGGAAGCGGAACGGGCGGAGCGGTTCTTTTTGAAAGCAATCCGTTTGGACGACACAGCTGCCACTGCTTATTATGGACTAGGCAATCTATATTTTGAACAGGAACAATTTGAGAAAGCGAACAACTATTTTCAGCAAGCACTTGATAAAGGACTCGAGGATGCTCATTTATATTATTTAATCGGTCTTTCTTTACAGTACCAGGAACAATTTAAATTAGCATTACCTTATTTATTACGAGCGACGGAGCTGGCTGAGGATGAAATTAATTACCGTTTCCAATACGGTCTTTCGCTCGCCCAAGCGGAACTTGTCGATGAGGCGAAGACTGTCTTCCAAGAAGTGATTAAAATGGATGAGGCGCATAGCGATGCCCATTATAATTTAGGTGTCATCGCCGTATTCAACGAAGATGCCGAACAAGCCCTCAAGCATTTCAATCAAGCGCTAGAAGAGCAACCGGACCATTATTTAGCTGCGAACGGAAAGAAACAAGTGGAACAGTTTTTGGAAAATCAATAATCAACATTAGCACGTAAAAAATCAAAGCAGTTCAATCTTATCAAGCACGGATAGTCAGCGATGAATATGACTAGACATGATTTTTAACAGATAGATGAACTTCTGCATTCATTCAGCGTAAGTGTCTTTGTTCGTTCCTTTAGTTTAGAACTCTAATCGCCGTTCAGTTGCCCGGCGGACGGATGCTTTCCACGGGCACGGCCTCAGCCTCCTCGGACTCGTGCTTTTCCCGTTGGAGTCACCGTCCGCCGGGCAACTGAACTGGTCTAAAGGATTATTTTAAAAAGAAATTATTCCGTTATAAGGATTATACTTCTGGAATATTAAACGGTAATCCAAATCACGCCTTTCCTCGGAGCAGTCCAGACACCTCGAGACTCCTGCGGGAGGATAGGCTTGGTGAGACCCCGCAGCAGGCTTGCCTGCGAGGAGGCTTACCAGCCGCCCGCGGAAAGCGAGAGGTGTCTGGACTGCGGACCTCCAGGAGAAAGCTGTACTTACGCTGAATGAAAGTAATATGCAGATTCTTGGTGAGTGGATTGCGGGTTTTCTTGAATTTTTAAGGTTTAGCTAACTGTTTCAGGCGGCGAAAGTTGAGTCAATAAAGAACGAAACGAGCGTGTTTAAGTATGGAAGATAAGCAACGAAATGAAAGAGGATATATTCGCGGCAGACTTCTTTATACAATTTTTCACAATGAAGATGAGAATTTTGCAATCATAAAAGTTAAAATAGAGGATACGAACGAAGATTATGAAGAGAAAGAGATTGTTGCTAAAGGTTACTTCTCTCATTTGACAGAAGAGCATTCTTATTATTTTCACGGTGTCTTTGAACATCATCAAAAGTTCGGTATCCAGTACCGCGTCGAATCCTATCAAACCTATATCCCTGATACGAAGGAAGGCTTGATTTCTTATTTGTCCAGTGACTTGTTTTATGCAATTGGTGAAAAAACAGCTACTCGGATTGTTGATAAATTAGGAATGAATGCCATCTCCCATATTTTAGAAGACCCGGAATGCTTGGACGGAATTCCGGGTCTTAAAAAACAAACAAGAGAACAATTACATAAAAGTTTAGAAGAACATCAAGGCTTTGAACGGGTTGCAATCACGCTTTCGAGCTACCAGATCAGTCTTAAAATGGCCCAGCGAATTTATCAGCGATATAAGGAAGAAGCTATTCATAAGTTATATGATGATCCATATCAATTTGTTTTTGACATTGAAGGCTTCGGTTTCCAGTCAGCTGACCAGATTGCACGAATGAACGGACTATCTATGGACCACCCGAACCGGATTGGCGCGGGCTGTATTTTTGTACTGCAAAAAAGTATTCAAGATGGCCATGTCTTCTTACCATATGACCAATGTGTGCGAGAAATGATTCAAGTACTAGGCTTCGAACTGACTGAACAGATCATTCAGGAACGGTTGGAGCAATTGAATACCGAGAAGAAAATTATTATTAGTGAAGGAAATATTTATCTGCCTTCTTTATACTATGCGGAAGACGGTTTTGCCGCCCATATTAGTAGAATTATGAATAAAAAAATTGAAAGTGAAACAACGTTAGCTGAATTAATGAAGATAACTGGGGAAATTGAAGAAGAAGAAATTCTAAGCTACGGGAAGGAACAATTTGATGCAATCGAAAAAGCATTACAATCAAAGGTAATGATTCTAACTGGCGGGCCTGGCACAGGGAAAACAACGGTAATTAAAGGAATTGTGAAGGCTTATGCAACGATTCATGATCATTCCCTTAATATTGATGATTATGAGAAAAAATCAGATTTTCCATTTGTGCTTACAGCTCCGACTGGCCGGGCTGCTAAACGATTAAAAGAGTCTACTGGCCTACCATCCTCGACCATCCACCGGTTGCTTGGTTGGGACGGGAAAGATGGCTTTGAAAAAAATGAACAAGAACGCCTATCAGGGAAATTTCTAATTGTTGATGAATTTTCGATGGTCGATACTTGGCTTGCCAATCATTTGTTTAAAGCAATTCCAGATGATATGCAAGTGCTGTTAGTTGGGGACGAAGATCAGTTACCATCTGTCGGTCCTGGCCAAGTACTTTCTGATTTGCTTTCCAGTGGTAAAATACCGATTGTGAGACTGCATGAAGTATACCGGCAAAAAGAAGGTTCTAAGATTATTGAACTTGCCCATGAAATAAAAAATAACGAGATAACAGATGCATCGCTTCAAAAAGCGAATGATTTCAGTTTCATCCCGGCAAGTAATCGACAAATTGTAGAAGCAATTACGATTATCTTCAAGCATGCGCTGGAAAAAGGAATCGATACAAATGCTATTCAAGTACTTGCCCCTATTTATAAAACGGAGGCTGGAATTAATCGCATCAATGAGGAAATCCAACAACTTCTAAACCCGAAGACAGATAAAACACGGGAAATGAAAGTAATGGATGTAAGTTACCGAGTAGGGGATAGGGTAATCCAATTAGTCAACCAACCGGAAGACGGTGTATTCAACGGAGATATTGGAGAGATTGTCGCGATCTTTTTCGCAAAAGAAAATAAAGAGAAGAAAGAACAAATTGTCATAGCTTTTGAAGAAAAAGAAATTGTCTATGAGCGGCAGGATTTCGGGAATTTCATGCATGCTTATTGTATCTCCATCCATAAATCTCAAGGTAGTGAGTTTCCGATTATCATTTTACCAGTCATTTCATCGTACCATCGGATGCTTCGGAAAAATTTATTATATACAGCGATAACAAGAAGTAAAGAATCCCTTATTATTTGTGGGGATATGTCAGCATTCTTGCGGGGAGTTACGACGATGGACACGAATCAGCGCTACACATCCTTAATTGAACGGCTAGAGAGCAGGCTAGAGGAAGAACAAGAACTGCCAAATTCTATCTCAGATGAAGAAAAAGAACTGAATCCTTATGATTTTATGTAAATAGAAGTATATTCATTTTCTCTTTCGGTTAGGCTATAAATAGAAATTATAGCTAGGAGATGATGAAATGATGCAATGTCCAAATTGTAAAGGGAAAAATCTTGGAAAAATAGGGATCCAATTATATTATTGCTGGTCTTGTTATTTGGAACTAGTAGTCAAAAAGGATAAATTTCATATTCACCAAATCGAAGTCGACGGTAGTGTAAGCCCGCTTAATGATTTGTTTTCAGAAGAAGAGAGAACAATTACGGAAGATAAGTTACTGTCGTGACGAGAGCAAACATAGCACGAGGTGTTGCAGTTGCTTGAATGGTGGAATAGAAAAAAACTATTATATTTCTTTTTAATAGGAATCCTGATTTTAATATTTTCATTTTTGTTATGGATTACCTTACCCTATTTCAGGGAGGTTTTTTCCTTTTTGTGGAAACTTTTTTTACCGTTTATCATTGCGGGATTTATCGCTTATTTACTGTATCCGATTATAGAATTTCTAGACCGGCAACAGATTCATAAGGGGCTAGCCGTGATGATAATTTATATACTGTTTTTCGGTGGGATTGCTTTTTTATTTTATCGCGTTTATCCGATCGTTATTCAGCAAATGAACGATTTAATTGAAAATATTCCGCAGTTTGTGAATATGTATGAATCATCGATTAATCATCTTTACACCTCTACATCCTTCCTGCCGGAGACCTTCCATGACAAGATTGATGAAGTCATTATTCGGCTGGAAAATCTGTCGGATCATCTCGTATCCCGCTTAGTCGACGGGTTTACTCATCTAATTGATATGATTCTAATGGTCACCGTTATTCCCGTCCTCGTCTTTTATTATATAAAGGATTACCATCTGCTGAAACAATTTCTAAAGAGGTTTATCCCGCCTCGGCTCCATTCAAGGATGCAACTGATGGTCGAGAAAATCGATGAAGGTCTTGGTGGGTATTTGCGAGGCTTGTTTTTTGTCAGCTTGTTTGTGACATTGCTTACATTCCTTGCTTTTAAATTTTTACAAGTACCTTATGCGCTTTTACTTGCAATCGTAATCGGACTCACCAATATTATCCCTTATTTCGGTCCGATAATCGGTGCGGTACCAGCCGTAATGATTGCTTATACTACTTCACCGCTTCTTGCTCTTTATGTAATTATTGCAATATTTGTTGTCCAGATGATAGATGGGAATTTCCTTTCGCCATTTATTATGGGAAAGAATATTCGAATTCACCCGGTGATGATTATATTTGCATTATTGTTAGGCGGACAGTTATTTGGAATTATTGGAATGATTATCGCTGTGCCATTAGTTGCTATTTTAAAAGTCGTTGTTAAACACTTACCGTATCTTTTACCTGGTGATAACTGATTGACAAGCGGTTAATATTTATCTATACTAACGCTAAATGAAGATTTAAAAATGATGAAAGTGCCGAGTACATGAAGCTCGTGTGACAGAAAGGGATTTTTAAGCTGAGAAAATCCTCACATCGAATCATGGAATGCTACACTTGAGTGCGGCTAATCCCCGTCGGTATCAAACCGTTAACATGCATAAGAGGTGAATAGGCAACAATTCACAAATAGGGTGGTACCGCGAACAATCTCGTCCCTGCATAAGCAGAGAGGAGATTTTTTTATGTTGAAAAATGGCCCCAACTTCAAATACAAGGAGGATAATAAAAGATGAAAAAATTTAATTCAGCTGAAGTTAGACAACTGTTTCTTGATTTCTTTAAAGAAAAAGGTCATACAGTAGAGCCAAGCGCATCGCTTGTTCCGAAAGACGATCCGAGTCTTTTATGGATCAACAGCGGGGTTGCCACATTAAAGAAATACTTTGATGGAAGAGTCATCCCGGATAATCCTCGAATCGTAAACGCACAGAAATCAATCCGAACGAACGATATTGAGAATGTCGGCTATACTGCTAGACACCACACATTCTTTGAAATGCTCGGTAATTTTTCCATCGGTGATTATTTCAAAAAAGAAGCAATCCACTGGGCATGGGAATTTTTAACGAGTGATAAATGGCTCGGATTCGACCCAGACGTCTTATCGGTTACGGTTCATCCGGAAGATGATGAGGCTTATGATATTTGGCTTAACGAAATTAAATTGCCGCCAGAACGAATCATTCGACTGGAAGAGAACTTCTGGGATATTGGGGAAGGTCCAAGTGGCCCGAATACGGAAATCTTTTATGACCGTGGCGAGAAGTACGGCAATGATCCGAATGATCCAGAGTTATTTCCAGGAGGAGAGAACAGCCGTTATCTTGAAATATGGAACCTGGTATTCTCCCAATTCAACCATAATGCGGACGATACGTACACTCCGCTACCAAAGAAGAATATTGATACTGGAATGGGTCTAGAACGTCTCATATCAATTATTCAGGACGTGCCGACAAACTTTGAAACGGACCTATTTATGCCAATAATTGAAAAGACAGAGCAAATCGCCCAAGTCAAATATGGAGCAAATGATAAACAAACAATTGCTTTTAAAGTCATCGCCGACCATATTCGTACGGTTAGCTTTGCGATAGCTGATGGTGCGCTTCCATCTAATGAAGGGCGGGGTTACGTCTTAAGAAGGCTGATTCGTCGAGCGATTCGCTTTTCCAAAGATATTGGCTTGGACAAACCATTTTTATATGAATTGGTCGATGTTGTCGGTGAAATTATGCAGGACTTTTATCCGCAAGTAATCGAACAGAAAGATCATATCGCAAAAATTATCCGTTCTGAAGAAGAACGATTCCATGAAACCTTAAACGACGGATTAGAGATATTATCTTCAATCATTAAAAGGGAAGAAAAGGCTGGAAATAAAGTATTTCCTGGAGAAGAAGTATTTAAATTATATGATACGTATGGTTTTCCAAAGGAACTTACAGCCGAGTATGTTGAAGAACATGGATTTACAATTGATGAGCACGGTTTTGAAACCGAAATGGAAAAACAGAAAGAAAGAGCAAGAAACGCAAGACAAAAGGTCGATTCGATGCAAGTACAAGACACGACATTAAGTGGCCTGGATTTGGAAGACACCTTTACCGGATATGACAAACTGGAAACGAAGACTACCGTTATAGCGATTATCCATGCCGGTGAAGAAGCACAAGTGGCAAAAGCAAATGATGAAGTATTCCTCTTCTTGAAAGAAACGCCATTTTACGCGGAGAGTGGTGGACAAGTTGGCGACAAAGGATGGATTTATACGGAGCATGCGTCAGCTTATGTAGAAGATGTTCAAAAATCACCACAAGGACTCCATATCCATAAAGTGATAGTGAAAAGCGGGGAAATTAGTAAAGGGGATGAAGTTCAGGCAATTGTCGAAAATGCCTTCCGTAACGCAGTTATTAAAAACCATACGGCAACCCACATACTGCACCAAGCATTAAAGGATGTGCTAGGTAATCATGTCAATCAAGCAGGTTCACTCGTCACCCCAGATCGTTTGCGTTTTGATTTCACTCATTTTTCCGCACTCAGTGAAGACGAACTTCGGAAAATCGAAGCGATTGTGAACGAAAAAATTTGGCAATCCATTGATCTTTCCATTGATTATCAGGAATTTGAAAAAGCGAAAGAAACAGGAGCAATGGCGTTATTCGGGGAAAAATATGGAGATATTGTCCGTGTTGTGCAAATCGGTGACTACAGTGTCGAGTTGTGTGGCGGCTGTCATGTACGTAACACTTCTGAAATCGGCCTGTTTAAACTCGTATCTGAAGGCGGGATCGGCGCTGGAACGAGAAGGATAGAAGCTGTCACAAGCAAGAAAGCTTTTGAGTTTTTAAACGGGAAAATGAAGATTCTAAAGCAGGTATCTAATCTAGTGAAGGCAAATGATGATCAGCAAATTACAGAAAGAGTACAATCATTACAACAAGAAGTAAGTAACCTGGAAAAGGAAAATGAATCTTTAAGTACAAAAATAGCAAACATTGAAGCATCTTCTATCTTGGAAAAAGTGGAAGATATCGCCGGTGTCCCGGTGCTAGCAGAGCACGTCAATGTAAAAGATATGAACCAGTTACGGAATATGGTCGATGATTTGAAACAAAAGCTGGATTCCGCAGTTATTTTACTGGCAACAGAAAATAACGGAAAAGTTCAGCTCGCGGCAGGAGTTTCCAAAGACTTTGTCGAAAAAGGTATACATGCAGGTAAATTAATAAAAGAAGCTGCTACCATTTGCGGTGGTGGCGGCGGAGGGCGACCGGACATGGCCCAGGCAGGGGGAAGTGATCCATCTAAAATTCAAGACGCCCTCACATCTGCACAAGCCTTTGTAAAGAAAACAATCAATCAGTAGTAATTTGTAACAATCCATGGAAAAGGTTATAATGAATTTTATAAAGATGGATCGTGCGCGAATACTTGGAATGAGGTGTCACAATGAGTTCAATTGATAAAACAATGAAGTTTAATTTTTCAGAGGAGCCGTATGATCGCGATATAAAAACAATCCTTTTTACTGTGCATGAAGCATTAAAGGAAAAAGGATACAATCCAATTAATCAGATTGTAGGTTATTTATTATCCGGTGACCCTGCTTATATCCCAAGGCATAAAGATGCGAGAAACCTAATTCGTAAAGTGGAACGCGATGAGGTAATTGAAGAATTAGTAAAATATTATTTAAAGGAAAATCAAAACAACTAAATGAAAATTATTGGACTAGATGTCGGATCGAAAACAATAGGAGTTGCTGTCAGTGATGCATTGGGCTGGACAGCACAAGGGCTAACAACGATTCATTGGAATGAGCTTGATCTCCATTCTGCAGACGATGAATTAAAAAAAATCATAGACGAACATGATATAGGGAAAGCTATCATTGGCTTACCAAAGAACATGAATGGTACAATCGGAGAGCGGGGAGAAGCTTCCCAGCGTTTTGCCGAACATTTTGGAGAAACGTTCCAATTGCCTTATGTTCTTTGGGACGAACGTTTAACGACTGCCGCTGCGGAACGAGTTTTATTGGAAGCAGATATGAGCAGAAAGAAACGGAAAAAAGTAATTGATAAGATGGCTGCAGTGTTTATATTACAGGGCTATCTGGATCAAAAATAAAAAGAGGTGACCTCATGAGTTTAGAAGAAAAAGAAAGAATTATCATCCCGGATGATAACGGAGAAGAGCATTTATTCGAGGTATTATTTACATTCGATGTCGATGATACAGACCAATCTTATATCGCCGTTGTACCTGTCGAACAAGCGGAAGACGAAGAAGTCGAAGTATATGCTTTCCGTTATGAGGAAAAAGAAAATGATGAGGAAGATCTCTCCCTGTTTCCGATTGAATCGGATGAGGAATGGGAAATTGTTGAAGAGATGCTCGCAACATTGGCGGAGGAAGACGAAGACGAAAAGTAAATTTTTTATTAAAGCTGATGTCTCCAAGAGACATCAGCTTTTCCCTGTGAAGTGAATTTTTATAGTGTTATGGATGAAATTAGGATTCACTTTATACTTTATTATTTTACATAATATAGTATAATATATCGAATAAGAGGGAGAGGAATACATGAGCAAAGGTAAATTCACCAAGCGCTTCAAAGAAAACCGTAATGCTCGTGGGGAAGAAGCGCGCACGGTCCGTAAGATAGTATCCATCGTCTTGCTAGTACTAATCATTATATTAGTCATAAGTGGACTGGCTGGTTATTTCTATGTGAAATCGGCTCTGGAACCGGTAGAAGCAGATAGTGAAGAAAAAGTCGAAGTTGAAATACCGATTGGTTCAACCAGTTCAACAATAGCGACGATATTAGAGGAAAATGGTATTATAAAAAATGGCCTTATTTTTCGTTTCTACATAAAATTGAAAAATGAATCAGATTTCCAAGCTGGTGTCTATACATTCAGCCCAGCGATGTCGATGGATGAAATCATCGAATCCCTAAAAAGCGGGAAAATTGTCCTGGAAACAGCGCATCGGGTCACAATTCCTGAAGGGCTCACCATCGAGCAGATTGCTGAAATCTATGCCGATCAATTCTCATTCACAAGCGAAGAGTTTTTGGAGAAAGTGAATGATGAAAAATATATCAAACAGTTAATAAAGGATTATCCACTTCTCCTTACCGACGATATATTAAATGAGGAGATTAGATATCCACTGGAAGGTTATTTATTTGCGATTACGTATGATTTCTATGAGGAAGATCCTTCGATTGAGACGATTGTCGAAATGATGCTGGATCAAACGCAGGCGATCGTATCCCAACACTTTGAGGAAATCGAAGAACTTGATTTGACGATGCATGAAGTTATTACATTTGCTTCCATTATTGAAAAAGAAACCGGACATATCGATCAGCGTAATGAAATAGCTGGCGTCTTCTATAACCGTTTAGAAGCAGATATGCCGCTTCAAACTGACCCGACAGTGCTCTATGCACAGGAAGAGCATAAAGACCGTGTATTATATGAGGATTTGGAAATTGAATCACCGTATAATACGTATTATGTGGAAGGGTTACCGGTCGGACCAATCAGTAATTTCGCCGAAAGTTCGTTAGAGGCAGTCCTGAATCCGGTAGAAAGTGATTATTATTATTTCCTTCATGACCACGAGGGGAATATTCACTTTGCAGAAACGTTAGAGGAGCATAATCAAAATAAAAAAAATATGAATGATGAGTAGAAATGTGAATACTATATTCACATTTCTACTTTTCACGAAAGAAAACTTTTTAGTAAAAAAGAGGTAGAAATGATGAATGAGGACATTCAGGGTTATTTACAAGAGCTAATCAATCCTGCTACTGATCAGGTGAGAGAGCTTGAAGAATATGCGCACTTACACAACGTGCCGATTATGGAGAGCACAGCAATTGATTTTTTACTGAAACAAATCATGATCCATCAACCGAAAAGAATTCTAGAAATAGGAACAGCAATCGGTTATTCTGCTATCCGGATGCTTGAAGCAAGTCCAGAAGCCGAAATCATAACGATTGAAAGGGATAAACAACGTTACGAGGAAGCTGTTCGATTTATAAAAGAATCGCAGAAAAGCGAACAAGTAGATGTCCGCTTTGGTGATGCGCTCGAGGTGTTAGAAGAATTACAGCAGGATAAGGAATCATTTGATTTCATTTTTATTGATGCAGCTAAAGGGAAATATCGGGATTTCTTTGATTTAGCCCACCCACTCCTCCAAAAGGGGGGCTGGCTCGTTACGGATAATGTCTTATTCCGAGGCTATGTGAAAGACGAGGAGACAGCACCAAAAAGGTACCGGAATATGGTGAAGAAAATCCGTGCTTATAATCAATTCTTAAGTGCACATCCGGAATATATAACATCGATCTTGCCTATTGGAGACGGTGTAATGATAAGTTATAAAAAAGATTGAAAGGCGGCCAAATGGAATGTTGGATAAACCAATGGTCATCGGTGTTGCAGGAGGAAGTGGAAGCGGAAAAACATCTGTAACAAGAGCAATCTATGATCGCTTTACCGATAAATCAATTCTTGTCCTTGAACAAGATTATTACTATAAAAATCAAGCACATTTATCATTCGAAGAGAGATTAAATACGAATTACGATCATCCATTTGCGTTTGATAATGATTTATTGATTCAACATGTTAAAGACTTGACGGAGAAAAAGACGATTGAGAAGCCGGTCTATGATTATAAATTGCATACCCGCTCCGATAAAGTGATTCATGTAGAACCAAAAGATGTCATTATTGTGGAAGGGATTCTTATCCTGGAAGATGCTGAGCTCCGTGAATTGATGGATATTAAAGTATTTGTTGATACGGATGCAGATTTAAGGATCATACGCCGATTAATGCGGGATATCAAGGAAAGAGGTCGGAGTCTGGATTCAGTTATCGATCAATACTTGAGCAACGTACGACCATCCCATGAGCAGTTTATCGAACCGACAAAGCGCTATGCAGATATTATCATCCCGGAAGGTGGACAGAACCATGTAGCAATTGATATCATGGCATCTAAAATAGAAACAATGTTGTCACACAAAAACTAATTTCAATGTAAAAATATATTGATAAATTAGGAGAACTCTGCCATGATGGTGAATAGCATATTCTCATACATCTCATAAATGCGGTCAAAGCGCATACATTTAATGCAAGTGCAGGATTTATTCTTAATGAAAGTGGAAAAATATAAAGGAGTGTTTTACATGTCTACAGAGAAAAGTTATTATATGACAGCCGAGGGGAAAGAAAAATTAGAGAAAGAATTACATTATTTAAAAACGGATAGAAGACAAGAAGTCGTTGAAAGGATTAAAATAGCCCGTGATTTCGGTGACTTGTCTGAGAACTCCGAGTATGATTCTGCCAAAGAGGAACAAGCTTTTGTTGAACAACGAATTACCCAATTAGAAAAAATGATCCGTAATGCAGTGATCATTGAAAATACAGATACAAACTCAAACATCGTGTCCTTAGGGAAATCTGTTACTTTCCAAGAACTTCCAGACGGTGATGAGGAAACTTATACAATCGTGGGAAGCGCTGAAGCTGACCCATTTGAAGGTAAAATTTCTAATGATTCACCAATTGCCAAAAGCTTGCTCGGTCAAGAAGTTGGTACGGAAGTTACTGTTACGACTCCAGGAGGCGACTTCCAAGTTCGCATTACAAAAGTCGAATAATAAAATATTAAAGAACGAGCAGCGGGGGAGACTCTGCTGCTTTTTAAATCTTTCGTCATGGTACAATTCTGATATGTCCAGCTTATTTTCTCCCCATAAATCTTATGGTATGATACTATAAAGTCAAACTTCAATCATTGGGGGTTCGACGTACTGAATGTACGAGTCTGACGTTGCGATAAGCGTCTCGTACTTAGATGACATTTATCCTTTATGATTGTTAGTTGAACGAATCAGGTGTTAGCGTCCGTTATCCCTCGAAACTTTTTAGGTACACGCTCAAGTTTTCGGTGGGAGTTTTACTGACGATCGCATCGTGATAAACGGGAACGAGGAGGTAAAATAAAGATGACAAAAAATAACTCGCGTATGGACAAGTTTGAAAAACGTAGGAGAAACACCAAATTTATTAATTATTTTCTTACAATAGCTGCCGTCCTGGTGTTATTTTTAATCGGCGCTTGGATTTTCGGAGGCAATGATAAGAAAGCATCTGATGATAACGAGGGTTCGACAAGTGAAGAAGATTCATTTTTCCTGGAAACCGAAGATGAAAATGAAAAACCAGATGATGAAGAAGCGAATGGAAAAGAAGATAGTGACGACAGTGAAGTAGATGAAGATGATCGCAACAAAGATGAAGAAGATGAATCTGTTGATGAAAATGAATCAGAGGAAAATGATGATTATGACGAAATTGAGACGGTAGAAACAGAGCCATCAGATGATGATGTTGCAGAAGCGGTTATGGGTAACTGGCCACCAATTGGTACAGAGCAAACTGGTCCACATACAACTAATTATGAAGATGGCTCAGCTGACCGAATTGAGATTAAACGGGCGGCTTCAAAGGTAACTGGCATCCCGGAAGATGATTTAATTGAAGTTTGGATTGGAAATGGAGGAGATCAGAAAGTGGTCGCCACTGTTTCGAACCGTGCTCAAACTGAAAAATATCGTATTTTCATGTCTTGGATTGACGAAGAAGGTTGGCAACCAACCAAACTAGAAACATTGAAATGATGAAAAGTTGAACTAAAAAGCTGGAGGTAACAACATGATTGGAATCATCGGAGCAATGGATGAAGAAATAGCTTATTTACTGGAGAACATGGATAACCGAACAGAAATCACAGTTGCTGGTTGCCATTTTATCCAAGGGGAATTAGCAGGAAAAGAGATTGTGTTATTAAAATCTGGAATCGGTAAAGTGAATGCAGCAATGGGAACGACAATTATGATGGAACGCTTCCACCCACAGTTCATTATTAATACCGGTTCTGCCGGAGGTTTCTCAGATAATCTTAATGTGGGGGATCTTGTGATTTCTAATGAAGTTGTACATCATGACGTAGATGTTACTGCGTTTGATTATGTTTATGGCCAAGTACCGGGTCTACCTGCTACATTTAAAGCAGATGAACGTCTTGTCCAGTTGACCGCAGATGCGGTAAAAGGGTTAGGAATAAACTTTGAAATCGGTCTAATAGCTACTGGTGATTCATTTATGGAAGATGAAGTCAAAGTAAATACAGCGCGATTTAAGTTTCCAGAAATGATTGCCGCTGAAATGGAAGCAGCTGCTATAGCTCAAGTATGTGCTCAATATGAGACTCCATTTGTCGTTATCCGAGCGCTTTCTGATATCGCAGGAAAGGATTCGTCTGTTTCCTTTGACGCATTCCTTAAAACGGCGGCAAAAAACGCTTCTGAATTAATTATGAAGGTTGTAAAAACTGTATAGATACAAACTCGGATAGAGGAATTCACTTTGAATTCCTCTGTCTTTATTTCAGTCGTTCTGTTTACTTCTTTCCTGTCGGTAATACTCATGGAAAACCTTCATTAAAGCACGTTTCTCAATGCGGGAAACGTAGCTTCTTGATATGTTTAACTTTTTTGCAATTTCTCGCTGGGTCATTTCATTTTTATCGTGAAGTCCATATCGGTAGATGATTACTTCTTTTTCCCGTTCATCGAGAACTTTGAAGAAATGTTGCATCTTATCGATCTCCATGTTCAATTGGATATATTCGATGATGTTTTCATTTTCAGCCTCTAAAATATCGATCAGACTGATTTCATTGCCTTCTTTATCCTGACCGATGGGGTCGTGGAGAGAGACGTCTTTCTTTACCTTTTTTAAGGCGCGGAGATGCATGAGGATTTCATTTTCAATACAACGTGCGGCATACGTGGCTAATTTTGTTCCCTTATCTACTGAAAAGCTTTCTACTCCTTTAATGAGACCGATCGTTCCAATTGAGATCAAATCTTCCGTGTCTTCGCCGGTATTATCGAACTTTTTAACAATATGAGCTACTAAACGCAAATTATGTTCGATTAATTTGTTCCTTGCTTCACCATCCCCTTCAAGCATTGCTTTTATATATTTTGCCTCCTCCTTGGAAGAGAGCGGTTGCGGAAAGGCGTGATTCTTTATATAGGAAACGAAAAACATTGCTTCCTTCATGATGACAGCAAGAACAGATAAAATTCCAGACAAGGACAAACACCCCCACAATAAAGTCTTCACTTTCAATTAGGCTACAGCCTATAGTAAACTGTATGATTTATGGGGGTAAATAGTGTATGTCCATTAAAGTTTTCTTGATTTAGGAAAAAATCGACAAAAACAGGGGCGAGTTAGCTGATTTTTTCTATTAACGGTACTGTTTTATCTTGTTGTTAAGACTTCTCTTATCAATTTCCTTCTTGATCAGTGACAGAAAATCTTGACTAAGATTTAACTTACGTGCTTTTATATATGATTCTACAAGCAGTTCATCGGATAAATTTTCCATATTATAATCCCCCAAAATTATCGTCATGAGAATGTTCAATTAATAATTTAACATGTTTCCAAAACGAGGACAAGACACAAGTTATCTACAGGTAAATGTAGATAACTTGTGCATAATTCGCTGTTTACCGATAAAAATGTTGTATTAAAGGGATTTTTTTAGTGAATAAGGTTATCCCCAATTTTTGAATTGTCAATTTATGTCGAACGATTTTTTAAATAAATCGGAAGAAAACGGGTATAAAGCTTGGCTGAATAGAATATACTTCAGATTTTTTATAAAAAATAACCCGACGTGATTTTTCGTCGGGTTAGTAAATAAATACTGTGATCATTCTTTTTCAAAAATTAATATAGCAGTATTCGCTATTGTATCTGATCCTAGAGCTCCGCCTTGAAAAACAGAGTTGAATTTAATGTCTTTTAGCGTAACATCAGTTTTGGACTCATTGGAAATAACCTCGTTTATTTTCTCTTCAAAAGTATACGTGTCTTCAGCATAGACAACTTTAGTAAATACCAAGTCAATACCCCTTTCTTCCTTAAATTAGATAATAGATAAGTATTTGTTAACTACTCAACCTTCGCACCCTGAAACAGCAAGGTATACCATATATACCATCATCAGCAAAAACTACGAATTCCTTTCATTAAGCGTAAGTCCGCAACTCTCTTTCCGGGGTCCGCAGTCCAGACACCTCTCGCTTTCCGCGGGCGGCTGGTGAGCCTCCTCGCGGGCAAGCCCGCTGCGGGGTCTCACCTAGGCCTATCCTCCCGCAGGAGTCTCGAGGTGTCTGGACTGCTCCCATCAATGACCGAATTTGGAACACTATTTTTCATTTAAGGAATTGGGAATTAGAACTCTCATTATAGTGGGATAGTTTCCGTTAATATTAACCCTCTCTACCAGTTCAGTTGCCCGGTGGACGGTGACTCCTGCGGGAATAGCACGAGTCCGGAGACCCCGCAGGGCGGTAGCCCGAGGAGGCTTCGGCTGTGCCCGCGGAAAGCATCCGTCCACCGGGCAACTGAACGGCGATTAGAGTTCTAAACTAAAGGAACGAGCAAAGACACTTACGCTGAATAAAAGGATCATTTCTTTGGTTTTCGTGTGTGAAGGTTTAGTTTATTATAAAAGCATATCACACATCAGAACAATTAACCGAACAAGAAGGCGGAAATTAGAATTAAATAGAAGTTTACATCAGTAGTTAGTTTATCTTTCACCCTAATTAAGCTATTATAGGATAAGATAATACTACGGAAAGATGAATAATGAGGTGTAGGAAGTGCTTAATAGGTTTTTACCGAATGAAAATGTGAAAAGTATCTTTGATATCCAACCGGAAAAATTGAAAACACGGGGGATCAAAGGAATCATTACAGATCTTGATAATACATTAGTTGCCTGGGATGTACGCGATGCAACTCCTGAGGTAGTCAAATGGTTTGAACAAATGAAAGAACACGATATTAAAGTTACAATCATATCCAATAATAATTTGGACCGGGTCAAAGCGTTTTCTGATCCGCTAGGGACTCCATACGTATATAGCGCAAGGAAACCATTGCGTAGGGCTTTTAACAGAGTCGCAAAGGAAATGAATCTAGAGAAAGATGAAATCGTTGTGATTGGTGACCAGCTTTTGACAGATGTACTTGGAGGAAATTCAGCTGGATTCTATACGATATTAGTTGTGCCGATTGTGCAGTCTGATGCGAAGATTACACAGTTTAATCGGAGAATTGAAAGAATGATTTTAAACTATTTCCGCTCCAAAGGAAAAATCAGCTGGGAGGACGAATAAATGGAAACAATATATTGTGAAGGTTGCGGAGCGCAAATTCAAACAGAAGATAAAGAAAAAATCGGCTATGCTCCTGCTGCTGCACTAGAGAAAGAAGTCGTGCTTTGCCAGCGCTGCTTTCGACTGAAACATTATAATGAAACACAGGATGTACCGATGACAGATGATGACTTTTTGAAAATGGTTAGTTCTATCCGCGAGTCGGAAGGATTAATCGTTCATATGATTGATATATTTGACGTCCACGGAAGTCTCATTGAGAGCCTTCCAAGAATTACCGGAAACAATCCGATTATATTAGTAGGAAATAAACTTGATTTATTGCCAAAGTCGACGAATCCAAATAAACTCATCCAGTGGTTAAGGAAGGAAGCGAAAGATGCTGGTATTAAAGTTCAAGATGTATTTTTAATATCTTCGGTGAAAGGGACGGGAATTGATGAGCTGAAGGAAGCAATCGACTATGAACGAAATGGCCAAGATGTTTATGTAGTCGGAACGACGAATGTAGGAAAATCAACATTTATCAACACACTCATTAAACAGTCGACTGGACATAAAAATGTAATAACGACATCTTATTTCCCGGGAACAACGTTAGGATTTATTCAAATCCCGTTAGATGATTCAGCTTCGTTGATTGATACACCTGGTATTGTGAATAAACAGCAGATTGCGCATTATCTTTCCCCAGAAGACTTAAAAGTTGTTACACCGAGAAAAGAAATTAAGTCTCGAGGTTTTCAATTAAATTCTGGACAAACCCTGTTCTTTGGCGGTTTGGCAAGACTGGATTTTGTTAAGGGTGAACGACTTGCTTTTATTTGTTATTTCGCAAATGAGTTGGAGATTCATCGGACTAAGTTGGAAAAAGCCGATGAATTGTATGAATCACATCTCGGTGGATTATTATCACCGCCGACAGAAGAAAGTATCGAGCTCTTGCCTCCATTCATAGAGCATTCCTTCAAGATTTCAGGAGGTAAAAAAGATATCGTATTTCCAGGACTTGGTTGGGTAACGGTGAGTGGGGAAGAAGCGACCGTCGTTGTTCACAGTCCGAAAGGGGTTTCTGCTGGAGTTAGAAATTCATTAATATAGGGGGAAGGTTCATTGTACAAGTTAGGGCTGATCGGGTATCCAATTCAGCATTCGTTATCACCATGGATACATGAGCGATTATTACAGAAAGCAGAATTACAAGGGGAATATCGTCTATTTGAAATTACTCCAGAAGATGATTTTAAAGAAAAGGTGTTGGAGTTAAAGGAAAAACAATTGGACGGCTTTAACGTTACCGTACCGTATAAAGAGAAAATCATTCCCTACTTAAATGACATGGATGATATTGCAAAGGAAATGCAGGCGGTTAATACGGTCGTAAATGAAAAAGGAAGATGGGTGGGTTACAATACAGACGGGATTGGTTACGTACGATCACTTGAAAATGCTTATCCCGACTTATTCGAGCATTTAAATAGGAAGATAATGATTCTGGGTGCAGGTGGAGCAGCTCGAGGAATCTACTACGCCCTAACTAAATTTGGTTTCGCTCAAATCGATATTGCAAATCGTACACAGGAAAAAGCGGAAGATATAGCAAAGTTGGGTAAGGATAATACTAAGACAAAAATTTTCACGATTGAGGAAGCTAGCCGGCATCTAGATGAATATGACTTGATTATCCAGACGACTTCAATTGGTATGAAAAGTGTTGACTTAAAGCCGATTGTCCAATTGAATCGGTTGAATCCCGAGACAATCATGAGTGATATCGTTTATCAACCGCTTAAAACCCAGATTCTGCAAGATGCAGAACGTCTCGGAGCAAGAATATTATTAGGGCATACGATGTTGCTTTACCAGGCGCAATATGCGTTTGAAATCTGGACAGGTATGTGCCCAGATGTGCAAGAAATGGAATACGAACTATTAGCTGTATTGGAAGGAAGATAATATGTTGACAGGAAAACAAAAAAGATTTTTACGCGCGGAAGCTCATCATTTAAAACCGATTTTCCAAGTTGGAAAAATTGGTGTAAATGATAATATGATCGAACAGATTATAGACGTTTTGGAAAAGAGAGAGTTAATAAAGGTCAGTGTACTGCAAAATTGTCTCGAAGATAAAGCGACGGTTGCGGACAAGCTAGTTCAAGGGGCGGATGCAGAACTCGTGCAAATCATCGGGAATAATATTATCCTTTATAAGGAATCAGTGGAAAATAAACAAATTGAGTTGCCTTAAAAAGGATGGATGGTGACATGATGAGGATTGGTATTCTTGGAGGAACATTCGACCCGCCGCACTTAGGCCATTTAATCATTGCCGAAGAAGTCCGGTTAGCGCTCGAGTTGGATGAGATCTGGTTTATCCCAACTTACACACCTCCTCATAAAAATGATGCAAAGACGGAAGTACATGACCGCATTAAAATGATTGAACTGGCAATCGAAACGAACCCGTATTTTAAAATAAGTACAATCGAAATTAAACGATCCGGGAAATCATATACGATTGATACGATGAAGGAATTAACCACCTTGTACCCGGATTATGAATTTTATTTTCTTATCGGGGCTGATATGGTGGAATACCTTCCGAATTGGCACCGTATAGACGAGCTTATTAAACTCGTGCCATTTGTAGGTGTGAAACGCTCTGGCTATGAATTAGCAACAGATTACAATATATTGACGGTAAATATTCCATTGATTGATATTTCTTCGACAGAGATTCGCAATCGTCTACAGAATAACCGATCGGCGAAATATCTCGTGCCAGAGCGTGTAGATGCTTATATTAGAGGAGAGCGGTTATATGGATTTGAAGGAAGCAATTGAATTAGTAAAACAAGAACTAAAAGCTCCACGATTTGAGCATACGTTACGTGTGATTGAAACGAGTGGAGTACTAGCCAAACGCTTTAAAGAATCTACCGAAAAGGCAAAGCTTGCAGCAGCACTCCATGACTACGCCAAGAACTGGCCTGTGGAAGATTTGAAAACCTATCTTGTAAATAATCATTTATCTAACGATTTATTAACGTACCACTCGGAATTATGGCATGGACCTGTCGCGTCGCACGTAATGGAAAATGAATATGGCATCACGGACTCCGATGTACTTCAAGCCATTGCACACCATACGACAGGCCGAGCTGGTATGACGAATATCGAAAAAATTGTCTATCTCGCAGATTATATCGAACCTGGCAGGGATATACCAGGTATTGACGAAGTTCGTGCAGCGAGTGAACAAAGTTTAGATTATGCATGCTGGTTAGTTGCGAGAAATACGTTAAATTATCTGATACAGAAGAAAGTGACAATCCACCCGGATTCGTTTCACGCATATAATGATTTAACAAGAACAATTCATACGGAGGGATTATTGAATGGAAATGAATGAAATCGTTCAGTCGATCGCGGAAGCTTGTGATGATAAACGTGCGGAAAATATTATTGCTCTAGATATGAATCAAGTATCTTTAGTTGCGGATTATTTTCTAATTTGTCACGGTAACACGGAACGTCAAGTACAGGCGATTGCGCGGGCGATCAAGGATGAAATGGATGAACAAGATATTGAAGTTAATCGAATGGAAGGGTTTGAACAGGCGCGCTGGGTACTGATCGACCTTGGTGATATTGTTTGTCACATATTCCATAAAGATGAACGCAGCTACTATAATTTAGAGCGGCTATGGGGAGATGCAGCGGAAGTTCCGCTTCATATCGGACAAGAGGGTTAATGATGGTGTATCGGCGCATGGCTGAAGTATATGATCATTTAATGACTCACGCCCCCTACGAACAATGGGTGGATTTTACGGAGGAAATGATTCGTTTTTCCAAAACTCACGTAAAGCGGATTGCCGATCTTGGCTGTGGTACTGGAGAAATAACGACTAGACTTGCTGAAAGAGGCTATGAGATGACCGGGATTGATTATTCTGCGGAAATGCTTACGTATGCTGAACATAAAGCGAGTGCAAATAAGATTACAGTCAATTGGTTGCATCAAGATATCAGAGAGCTTTCAGGACTGAGAGATTACGATCTTGCCATCAGTTACTGTGATGTTATCAATTATATAACGGAACCAGAAGAAATCCGCAAAACATTTCAGCATGTATTTAATCTATTGAAGCCAGGTGGTTTATTTCTCTTCGATGTTCATCATTTACCATTTATTTTGGATTACTATGTTAATGAAACATTTGCGGAAGTAACCGATGAAGCTTCTTATATCTGGTTTTGTATTCCGGGCGAAGAAGTTGGGGAAATGTATCATGACCTAACCTTTTATTATTTGCAGGATGGATTGTATGAACGATTTGACGAACAGCATCATCAACGGACATTTTCTATCAATTTTTACAAAGAAATTTTACAACAGAGCGGCTTTGAAAATGTTAAAGTGTATGCCGATTTTGCAGTAAATGATGAAAGCATCGCTGATGATGCTGCAAGAATTTTCTTTTCCGCAAGAAAAACCTCGAGATAATTCAATTATCTTGAGGTTTTTCTGTAGGCAGGAGTTTAACGTTCGATGTCGAACCATATGATTAAGCCCCCTAAACTGTCTATTCCACATAAGTATTTCCCCATCTAAGGATGTGACCCCACTATGTCAGATGCCAAAAAGAAAATAATATTCGTTGCTGGAATTGGTCTAGCAGTACTACTTTTTTTCTTCATAACTGGTAAATCTGTGAAAGAAGAGAGCAAGCCAAACAACCTCCATGCGGCAGGGGAAGATGCCGAAGCAATCATTGGCCCGGCAGAGGAACAGGAGACGACTTTTGAAAATGTAATTATTGATATTAAAGGAGAAGTAAAGAAGCCTGGAGTGTATGAGATGAGTCCGGATGCCCGTGTGAATGATGTAATTGAAATCGCTGGTGGATTTACAGAAGATGCAGATGTTCAGCTTATCAATCTTGCGCAAAAAGTCCATGATGAAATGTCTCTCATTGTATATAAGCAAGGGGAAGAATCGGGGGCAAATCCTGCAAGCCCAGCTGATGGAGAAGCGGAAGGAAAGATTCGCATTAATGATGCAAGTCAAGAAGAGATAGAATCATTAAATGGAATTGGTCCCGCCAAAGCCCAAGCAATTATTCAATACCGGGAAGAAAACGGATTGTTTCAACAGGCAGAGGATCTTCTGGATATTTCAGGAATTGGTGAAAAAACATTAGCTAATTTCATTGATCAAATTCAAGTCCCGTAAAGTATGGATTGACGAAAAATAGAGTTGACAGGTAAACTAGGGTAATAGAAACAGTTGGGGGGGTTACGATTGAAAAGAATTTCATGGGATCAATATTTTATGGCACAAAGCCATCTATTGGCATTAAGAAGTACATGCGAACGACTTATGGTCGGTGCAACGATTGTCCGGGATAAAAGAATCATTGCGGGCGGTTATAATGGCAGTGTATCAGGAAGTGTACACTGTATAGATGAAGGATGTTACGTAATTGACGGACACTGTGTAAGAACTGTTCATGCGGAAGCCAACGCACTTTTACAATGTGCAAAATTCGGTGTCCCGACGGAAGGAGCCGATATCTATGTAACACATTTCCCTTGTCTGCAGTGCTGTAAACAGCTCATTCAAAGCGGAATTCGAACCGTTTATTATGCACAGGATTATCGAAATCATCCTTATGCGATCGAATTATTTGAACAAACAGGCGTAAAAACGGTGAAAGTTACTTTAGACTATCTCACATTTGACACACATTACAAGGAAAAACAAGAACTCGTTGAAAAGTTATATACAAAATTGGCTGAGAATGGAGAAGACAATGAAGTACAAGAGTTCAAAGAAGAAGTAGAGCGACTATTCTTGAACGAATAGACTCCCCTTTATCACGGACAGTCCAAATCATTCCTGTGGAAGAGGAATTTGGGCTGTTCTAAAAGGAGATTGTAAAATGAAAGGTTACTGGCATATTGTAGCATTATCAGCACTAGTAGCTGCAATATCTGTTTTGTTTGAGTGGAACTTGTTTATCTTGATGTTTCTTTGGCTCGCATATTTGTTTGCTAGTCATCGGTTGAAAATATTACCATTACTCCTATCTATTATTTCCTACCTCTTTTTCTTTTATTATCTGCCACACGTAGAGGCAGATATATCTTCACAGAAAAACTCCAACGACTCCACATTTCTTCAAGGGAAAATAATCCGCTCACCGATTATTCAAGAAAATAAAATTGAACTTGTTGTAGAAGACGATACAACCGCCGATAACGTGCTGGTGATTTATTTCCCTGACGAGAGGGAAATCGCTCCTAATGAAACAGCTTTGTTGAAATACGGGGCTGAATGTATCGTTCATGGTAAAATCGAATACCCGGAAGGTGCAAGCAATCCCGGTGAATTTGATTACCGACAATTCCTATTAAAGAAGGAAATTACGAAACAGATTGTTGTTCATGATCTAACGGATATCGATTGTGTCGGTGCTTCCTTCTGGCACAGATTTATTTACCTCCGCCAGCTCTTATTGCATCAAGCACCAGAAAATATCAGTGATTATACTGCTGCTTGGGTCAATGCGCTTGTTTTGGGTGATGATTCTAGGATTGATCCATCGGTCATTCGATTGTTCCAGGATTGGGGACTATCCCATATACTTGCGATTTCCGGACTGCATATAGGGATTGTTGTAGGACTCGTCTATTTTTTACTTATTAAAACATCAGCCATGACGAGGGAGAAAGCAGAACTTGTTGTCTTGTTATTTTTACCGCTTTATGCTGTACTTGCTGGTGGTGAACCATCTGTGCTACGTGCAAGTGCAATGGTTGTTTTGTTCATCATTTTAAGGCGAATGAAAATTTCAGTGACTGCACTCGATATCATTAGTGTCGTTTTTATCCTGTTGCTTCTCTTTGACCGGTTTATCATTTATCATATAGGGTTTCAGTTTTCGTTCCTCGTCACATTTGGAATTATCCTTACGCGTAAATGGTTGTCCCTTGTATCATCCTCATTTTACCAGGTGTTGATTATCAGTTTTATATCCCAGATGGTTATTCTTCCAATCCAGCTCAATTACTTTTCCCTTTTTCAACCGTTATCGATTCTATTGAATCTAGTAATTATCCCGTATTTTTCTATTTTTGTTATTCCGTTTATGTTTTTCTTTTTATTATTTTCTTTTTTGCCAGAATCCATATTACATGCTTTCGATATATTATTTACCGGTATTCATTATAATGTGCTTTTATTTATTGAATGGGTGGATGAATACTTTAATTACCCTTTGTATGTATCTGATTTACCTGTTGCTTTTTTTATTTGTTACTATCTCTGTTTAGTGGTGAGTCTCGTCTTGGTGGAAAGAGAGAGATTGAAGGAAGCTTTCATCGGATTTAGCCTTCTTACGCTTGTATTAACTGGCTATGCAGCTGCTCCTTACTTTTCGGCCAAAGGAACTGTAACGATGTTAGATATTGGACAGGGTGATGCTTTTATTATTGAATTACCGTACCGAGAAGGTGTGATTATGATTGATGCTGGTGCAAGCTTCTCTTTTACTGATATGGAACCTTCACCAACCGTGTATGAACGGATCATTAAGCCTTATATGCGGTCTCGGGGAATTCATGAAATAGATGCATTGTTTATATCCCATGAAGACCTTGATCATTTCGGAAGTCTTGAATTTATGATAGAGGATGGAGTTGTGAAAGAAGTTTATGTCAGCGATTACTATGTATTTGAACCGAAGTTGATGCAAAAGCTTATGGATCATCAAGTTCCATTACAACGCATCGAGGTTGGAAGTACGATTAATATTCAAGGACAGCCCTTTACGGTGGTCTCTCCTGTAGTAGATAAACAGGATGCCAATGAAAATTCTTTGGTGCTTTTTACAGAAATTGGTGGTCGCAGCTGGTTGTTCACTGGGGATATAGGCGAAGCAGAGGAATTGGAAATTATGAAGCACTATCAAGTTCAGGCAGATGTTATTAAAATAGCTCATCATGGCAGTAATACATCATCCAATCCGTTATTTCTGCAATCCCTTCAAAGTAATGATGCATTTATTTCTGTTGGGAGAGGTAATTCATACGGGCACCCAACGAAAGAGGTAATTGAAACATTAGAAGAACTAGGTATCCGAATTTTTCGCACGGACAAGCACGGAGCCGTACAATATATATTTGGTGAAGATGAGGCACGGTTCGAAACATTTTTACCGTATTAAAAAAGAGACTGAATAATTTTCAGTCTCTTTTTGGAATGCTTTTATTTTTAGCTACCGATAACGTTAAACACGACCCCAATCGCAAAAATTAGGAAAAAGAATAAAAATGAAAACACAAAACCAAATCCTGAATCGATCACGTCATTATTTTTAGATTGTGGATTATTTTCAAATTCGTTCATCATACCCCTCCTTGTCATCCAACACTAGTATAAGATAAAAAGAATGAAAAATCCACTTGTAATATAAGTTGCTCTATTTTCGCATCTAAATACTAAAATTAGTTTATCCTATCAAGCACTCGAAGTCGGACGGGGTATATCACAATCCATAAAATAAACCACAGAAGCTTTCATACGGCGTAAGTGCAACTCTTACCTGGAGGTTCGCAGTCCAGACACCTCTCGCTTTCCGCAGGCGGCTGGTGAGCCTCCTCGGGCTGTCGCCCTGCGGGGTCTCACCTATGCCTATCCTCCTGCAGGAGTCTCGAGGTGTCTGGACTGCTCCGAGGAATGCCCTAGTTTGGAACGCTATTTTTCATTTTAGGAATTAGATCGCTTATTATAGTGGTGGGTTAGTTTCCATTAATAATAACCCTCTCTACCAGTTCAGTTGCCCGGCGGACGGTGACTCCAACGGGAAAAGCACGAGTCCGAAGACCCCGCAGGAAGCGCTTTTCTTCCGAGGAGGCTGAGGCCGTGCCCGTGGAAAGCATCCGTCCGCCGGGCAACTGAACGGTAATTAGAACGCCAAAAAAAACTGAAAGAGCTAGACACTTACGCTGTATGAAAGCGATTAATAGACTTTTTGGATTTTATAAAGGGAATTTCCTAGTTATTTTAGGCTGCGCAGGTTGAGTAAGTTGCTGGAAGAAATAAAATTAGTTCTTTGATATATTGTGCCTCATTGTTATGATACAATCAAAAGTAGCAACATACATAACTGGAGTGGTTCTGCGTGTCATATATGGAAGTATTGAAACAAATTAAGAAAAAACAAATCGCACCAATTTATTTTTTCTATGGTTCCGAAAGCTTTTTCCTCCAACAATTGAAACAGCAATTAATTGAAAAGGTAGCAGCAAATGATGAGGATAGTTTAGCTGTCTATGACCTGGAAGAAGTACCAATAGAGGCGGCTGTAGGGGATGCAGAAACGTATCCATTTTTTAGTGAACGGAAATTGGTTATTGCTGAAAATCCGGTCTTTTTAAAAGCGAAACCTGATAAATTAACTTTCGAACACGATCTGCTTGCACTTGAACGGTATCTAGCAGCACCTGTTGATTATACGGTTCTCGTCATCATAGCTCCATATGAGAAAATTGATGAACGAAAGAAAATAAGTAAGCTGCTGAAAAAGCATGCAACCGTTGCTGCTTGCAATCCAATCAAAGATAATGATTTAAAACAATGGGTAAACTCTATCGCAAGCCAATTGCAAGTGACAATTAATGATGAAGCGTATGAAATAATGGAGGCTGAGCTATCGAACAATCTGCATCAATTGGAAAATGAACTGCAGAAGCTAGCACTTTATGTTGGTCCGAACGGTGAAGTAACAAAAGATATTGCCGAAGAGCTTGTCTCTCATACGACGACAAGTTCGGCATTGCGTTTAGTAGACGCAGTGATTGAAAAGGATTTACATAAAGCAATCCGGATTTTTAAAGATCTATTAAAAATGAAAGAAGAGCCGATTGCGATGATCTCCTTAATCGCGTTCCAATTTCGTTCGATATTACGGGTGAAATTATTAAAGCAGCAGGGGTATAGTCAGTTTCAAATGCAAAAACAGCTTGGAGTACACCCTTACGTTGTAAAAATTGCTCTAAACCGGGAACGTCAATTCACTGTAGATAAGTTAGAACGCATTATCATTCAGCTGGCAGACACAGATGCAACGATAAAATCAGGAAAAATGGAGAAAGAGATGGCATTTGAATTAATGCTATATGATTTAATTGAAACAGCATAAAGGAAAAATAAAAAAAAACGATCCAGCGCTTGGATCGTTTTTTATTTATGCACCTAGATTATTCACTTTTTTAATTAAACGAGTTTTATGACGCTCTCCATTATTTTTGTGAATAATACCTTTTTGGACAACTTTATCAATCTTCTTGATTGTTGCATTTAGTGCTGTTTTAGCATTTTCCACATCATTTGCTTCTACATACTTTTCTACCTGTTTAATGGCAGTACGCATGTCAGATTTTTTTGCTAGGTTCAGCGAACGTTTCTTATCATTAGTACGTACACGTTTGATAGCAGATTTAATGTTAGCCATGATGTCACCTCCTATAGAAGAATTGGGTGGTTAATAAAAGCATTTTTATTTTTCAACCATCTCTTCGTATCGCTTTTTCATTAACAAAGTAATTTTACCAAACTAGGCTTAAGTTTTCAACAGAATTATTATATTATCTTTCGTGCATGAATCATAGCACTTTCGTTCATTCTAAGGATAACAGGAAAAATATTTGTAATTACTGGAGGAAGAGCGGAATGGACGATAAGAAAAATTATCAAGTTCGTACAGACTTAGCGGTAGAAGCAAGGGATATGTATGTAGAGCAAGAAAAACCAGCAAGTGAGATTCAAGGGGTCATCGTTAAAGACAGAGACCAAGATGGGATAAGGATTTCTTACGTAGATATAGATGCAGCGGGTGCAAAACAAATTGGAAAAAAAGAAGGTGCATATGTCACGATTTATGCGGATGGAGTCAAGTCGCAGGATACAAAAAGGCAAAAGGCAGCGGCAGATATTCTTGCGATGGAACTCCGTAACTTATTAAAGAAGAACGATGTCCCGCAAGATGCGGAAGGGTTAATTGTAGGTCTTGGGAATTGGAATGTTACACCAGATGCACTCGGCCCAATGACAGCTGAAAAAATCTTGGTCACAAGTCATCTTTTTAGGCTTGATTACGAGACTGTGACAGAGGGTTATCGCCCAGTCGCATCTGTCACTCCTGGAGTCATGGGAGTGACAGGAATTGAAACGAGTGACATTGTGCTAGGGATTGTTGAGAAGTTTGATCCAGATTTTGTCATCGCGATTGACGCACTTGCCGCTCGGTCGATTGAACGAGTAAATGAAACGATACAATTGTCTGATTCGGGGATTCACCCCGGTTCTGGGGTAGGGAATAAACGAAAAGAACTTAGTAAAGACACACTCGGAATCCCGGTTATAGCAATTGGAGTACCGACGGTTGTTGACGCGGTAACGATTACGAGTGATACAATCGATTTTTTATTGAAACATTTTGGTAGGGAATGGAAAGAAAAAGATTTACCAAGTAAAGCATTAACGCCAGGTGGGCTTGCATTTGGTTCAAAGAAGTTTACGGAGGAAGACCTTCCTGATTCTGAACAACGTAAGACAGTACTTGGAATTGTAGGAGGTTTAACAGAGGAAGAGAAAAGGCAGCTAATTTCCGAGGTTCTGACCCCGATTGGTCATAACTTGATGGTTACGCCGAAAGAAGTAGATGGATTCATGCTCGATATGGCTCATCTGTTGGCAGAAGGAATAAACCATGCCCTGCATGAGAATATTGATGGAAGTGAATCTGCGAGCTTTACAAGATAATTACTATATTTACTAGAAAACATGGTTCTACCAACTAGATTTCTGTCATAGAGTTAATTGTACAGGAAATCAGGGGGGTAGAATCATGTTTTATTCTAAAAATAATCGGTCATTTGGACGAGTACGAAAGCTCTTAGCTTTAGCAGCAAGCTTTTTCCTTATCTTTGTCATTGTTGGTTATATGACAACAACGCCACCTGCCAACCGATTATCGTCCAGTATGATTTCAAAGTGGACTAGTGATATTGACGGTTCCGTTTTTCTGAATTTATTAGGCATGGAAAATAGAGCGCTCATGCTTCATTACGAAGAACATAATCAACTACATACACTTTCCAAAAGTTTATTTCAATTAGTGACAAGTATTAAACCACAAGATTTCCGAAGTTTACTTGGTAATGAACTACCGGGATTTTCAAGATACGACAGAGAAATACTAATTGCGGGAGAAGGAACGGATTATTCCAATTTACCAGTTGAATCAAGTTTCCCACTGGAAGATGTATTAGAGGAGAGGCAAGCTGTTTACGAAGAAAATGAGGAAACAGAAGAAACAGAAGAAGCGCCGCCAGAAGAAGCGGAAGAGTTACAGGATACGGTGTTTATTTATAACACACATAACCGGGAAGCGTTCTTGCCGCATTTACCTGATGTGGATGATTCTAACCTTGCCCATCACGGGGAGATAAATATTACAAAAGTTTCTGAGCGAATGAAGGAAGATTTGGCTAAAAAAGGAATCGGAGCAATTGTAGACGATACAGATATTATTGGTGAAGTGCTTTTGGATAGGGGTTGGGAATATTGGAAGTCTTATGACGCATCGCGAGAAGTTGTAGCGGAAGCATTTTCCCAGCACGGAGACTTGAAATATGCATTTGATATCCACCGAGATAGCATGCCGCGAGATGTTACGACAAAAGAAGTGAATGGAGAAATCTATGCTCGTATCATGTTCGTTATTGGGCAAGATAATCCTTCCTTTCAAAAGAATTTCGAACTAGCTGAAAGTCTGCATAATAAACTAGAAGAAAAATATCCCGGTTTAAGTCGAGGAGTCGTTCCTCAAGGCGGGGCCAATAATAATGGTGTCTATAACCAAGACCTGTCAGAAAATCTATTGGTTCTTGAAATCGGCGGAGTTGATAATACATTAGAAGAAACATATCGGACGGTTCAAGCGCTAGTTGACGTTTTCAGTGATCATTACTGGGATGCCGAAGCTGTACAAGGAAACTAAGGGGGAGAGAAAATGCGTTTCATTACCATCTTATTATTATTTGCCGTTTGCTTTTTGGGGGGCGCTTTATATGGAGTCAACCAGGAGAGAAGCGCTTATGAGGAGCAGCCAAGAGAGGTTGCAGAAGTACGGGAAGAGCAACCAAATGAAGAACAACCAAACATTGAGGCAGAGGAACGGCGGGCAGTGGAAGTCGGAAACACATACGAACCTATCGAAGAAACTACACTCACCCCAACCGACTCAACCCCAGCCTATAAAGCGGCCTCAGCACTTGAAACAATCGTAAACTTCTTCTATGAAATCGTCGTCGAACTACTATACCAAGTATCAAGATTGTTTTACTAAAAAAGTAAAACCTTCGTGTAAATGGCGTTTGGCATACGTTTGTTCTTGAATATCCTTGTCTCAATTGCTATAATCAATGCTAGCATTTATCACCAAATTTATATGCCCGGCAAAGGAACAATCAAGCTAAATCGGGTTGTAGGAGTGAACAACAGGAATGGTGAAAGAACAAAGAAACGTACGTAATTTTTCTATCATTGCCCATATCGATCACGGGAAGTCAACGCTGGCTGACCGTATCTTAGAAAACACAAAGGCAATTTCCAAACGAGAAATGAAAGAACAAATCCTCGATGGAATGGACTTGGAGCGTGAACGCGGAATAACGATTAAATTAAATGCCGTTCAGCTCGAATATACAAGTAAAAAAGGCGAGGATTTTACCTTTCATTTAATCGATACACCGGGGCACGTCGATTTCACATATGAAGTATCGCGGAGTCTTGCAGCTTGTGAAGGGGCAATTCTAGTTGTGGACGCCGCACAAGGAATTGAAGCCCAAACTTTAGCAAACGTCTATCTTGCCATGGAGAATGACCTGGAAATCATTCCAGTCATTAATAAGATTGACTTACCGAATGCGGATACAGATAGAGTGAAGCAGGAGCTGGAAGATGTGTTGGGCATCGATCCAGATGAAGTTATTCTTGCATCGGCTAAATCTAATATTGGAATTGAAGACATTTTAGAGCGGGTAACAGAAGTAATTCCACCGCCAGCTGGTAATCCGGCTGACCCTCTAAAAGCACTTATTTTCGACTCGCTTTATGACCCTTACCGGGGTGTAGTTGCCTACGTTTGTATTAAGGAAGGTTCCATGAAAGTCGGGGATAAAATTAAAATGTTCTCGACAGATAAAGAATTCGAAGTGAATGATGTCGGTGTGTTTAAGCCGAAAATCACATCTACAGATGAATTAGTAGTAGGGGATGTCGGTTATTTTACAGCTTCAATGAAAAATGTTGGAGACACGCAAGTCGGTGACACCGTTACGTTAGTCAACCGTCCAGCAAAAGAAGCATTACCAGGTTACCGCCGCTTGAATCCGATGGTTTTCTGTGGTCTTTATCCCGTAGAATCCAATAATTATAATGACTTGCGAGAAGCGCTGGAACGTTTAGAATTGAATGATTCTTCCTTGCAATATGAAGCTGAGACTTCCCAAGCTTTAGGCTTCGGTTTCCGTTGCGGATTTTTAGGTCTGCTTCATATGGAGATTATTCAAGAACGGATTGAAAGGGAGTTCGGCATTGATTTAATCACGACAGCACCTAGTGTTATTTTCGAAGTCATGAAGACGAATGGCGAGAAACTCGTTGTCGATAATCCCGCAGATATGCCAGATCCTCAAGTGATTGAGTCAATAAGCGAACCTTTCGTAGAAGCAACTATAATGGTACCGAATGATTTCGTTGGTGCAGTTATGGAAATTGCCCAGAGGAAACGCGGGCAATTTATTAATATGGACTATTTAGATGATATTCGAGTGAATGTTATTTATCATATTCCTTTATCTGAAATCGTTTATGACTTCTTCGATCAGCTAAAATCGAGCACAAAAGGCTATGCTTCCTTTGATTATGAATTTATTGGTTACAAAGAATCCCAACTTGTTAAGATGGACATCTTGTTGAACCATGAAACAATCGACGCACTATCCTTTATCGTGCACAGGGACTTTGCGTATGAACGCGGTAAACAAATTGTTGAAAAACTGAAGAAACTTATTCCACGTCAACAGTTTGAAGTTCCGGTTCAGGCGGCGATTGGAAATAAAATAGTTGCCCGTTCGACGATAAAAGCCGTTAGAAAAGATGTTACAGCGAAACTATATGGCGGAGACGTCAGTCGGAAACGAAAACTATTAGAGAAGCAGAAAGAAGGTAAGAAGCGGATGAAAATGGTCGGATCCGTGGAAGTGCCTCAAGAAGCGTTCATGGCAGTATTAGAAATGGATGATGAATAGATGACATTAACAAAGGCGGAAGCGCCCTTGCAGGTTAAAAACGCGACGTCCTGTCGCTACACCTGCACTAGCACATCCTGTGCGTCGTAGCAACGTACAAACTGGAGCACTCCGGAATGAGATAAAGGAAACATGCCTCTTTAGGGGTAGACGTGAGTTGGGCTTTAGCCCGAATTTAAACGGCCCTCCTTTAGTTTTGAGTTGATGTTGACTTATCGATTGGAGGAGTGTGAAGTTTGATAGTTGCTCGTCGTGTTGCAAGCATACTCGGCGAAGAAACACTCCTCGCAAAGCCGCAAGAAGATTACTCGTAGAAGTTTACTCAAGAAGTAATTCATTTGGGCTTTGCTGGGCGCAGAGCGGACGTGGCCAGCCCTGGATATCTTATTTATCCACAGCATTTATGTTTTATAGTTTCCTATGTGATAAGAAAAGCTTGAAAGCGAAACGCTCTCAGGCTTTTCCTTTTCGTCCGGATTCTTCAAATAAGGAAAAGAGGTACACGATGAGTTGCATACAATCAGCATATATCCATATTCCGTTTTGTAAACAAATGTGTCATTATTGCAATTTCGTTAAATATTATTATACCGAGAAACGTGCTACAGAGTATTTACACGCACTCGAGAAAGAAATCGAGAGCTATATTCCCGGAGATGGGAATAAACTTCGTACCATTTATATCGGTGGGGGAACACCGACCGCATTGGATAAAGAGCAATTAATATGGATGTTCGAGATGTTGCACCGGAAGTTTGATATAGCCGGATTAGAAGAATTCACTATTGAATTAAATCCCGGGGATATAGACGAAGAGAAAGCGGATATATTAAAAGCGTACGGAATCAATCGAATTTCATTTGGCGTTCAAGTGATGGACGATGACATGTTGGCACAGCTGGGCCGGGTCCACCGAGTAAAAGATGTTTATCAAACCGTAAATATTCTCTCGAAAAAAGAGTTTACGAATATAAGCCTTGACTTAATTTATGCACTCCCAAATCAATCGGTGGAACAATTCCAACAATCATTGAAGGAAGCGCTGCAATTTAAGTTACCGCATTATTCCACTTACGCCCTGCAAATCGAACCGCAAACCGTTTTTTACAAACGGCATAAAAAAGGACTGTTGCACCGACCGCGTGAAGAAGATGAGGTAACAATGTACCAAATTTTAAAAGAGTCGATGGCAGCAAACGGAGTGAAACAATACGAAATCAGTAATTTTGCAAAGCCAGGGTTTGAAAGTAAGCATAACTTAACATACTGGAATAATGAGTATTATTATGGATTTGGTGCGGGGGCATCTGGATATGTTCCAGGTAAGCGAATTGCCAACCTTCGTCCATTACCTATTTATATCGAAAAAGCAGGAAGTGGAGAAAAGCCGATCCTTGAAATTGATAAGATCGGAGTAAGGGAGGAAATTGAAGAGGAATTAATGCTCGGACTCCGGAAAAATGCCGGATATGATGAACGGATTTTCCAGCATAAATTTGGTCTTTCTTTAAAAGACTTTTACAGCGAACAGCTTAAGAAGTTGATAGGACAAGGATTACTCACCGTAAAACAAGGTGTTTGGAAATTAACGGATGAGGGGATGCTACTAGCAAATCTTGTATTTGAAGAATTTATCCTTGACGATCAAGAACTCGAAGAAAAAATGAGGAGAGCTAAGTTTATTGACAAAAACCTGCCGATTTGATAGTTTATAAATAGAATTAGCACTCGAGAAGTTGGAGTGCTAACAGAGGTGAACATCATGCTGACTGAGAGGCAACTATTATTATTACAGGTTATAATTGATGACTTTATAGACACTGCCCATCCTGTTGGTTCGCGGGTGCTAGCTAAAAAAGGAACCATTCCTTTTAGTGCTGCAACAATCCGTAATGAAATGGCGGATTTGGAAGAACTTGGATTTCTTGAGAAGATGCATTCATCATCTGGACGAATTCCATCTGAAAAAGGGTATCGTTACTATGTCGACCATTTAATTAAACCAGTTTCTCATAATAAATATCGTGGAATCGTCAGCAAGTTAGTGCAAGAAGGCATCTATGAATTTGAGCAAATTGTTCAGATGTCGGCTGAGATTTTATCAGAGCTGACGAGTTATACAGCAATCATTCTCGGTCCTGAAATTTTTGAAACCCAATTAAAGCAACTGCAGATTGTGCCACTTTCTTCGCAGACTGCTGTTGCGATATTGATTACAAATACGGGACATGTCGAACACCGAATGGTTTCATTGCCAGAAGCAATTAATGCTTCTGACTTGGAAAAGCTCGTAAATATTATTAATCAGAAGCTGGTCGGGATTCCGATTGTGAAGCTCCAAAATATATTTTATACTGAAATGGCGGACATTATGAAACGCTATCTGGATGATTACGAAAACTCTTTGAAGTATTTAAAAGCGATTTTTTTAACGGATTATCCAGTGAAGGTATATGTGAGCGGCACATCGAACATGCTGATGCAGCCTGAATTTAATGATATCGACAAAGTACGCTCTTTTTATACTTTGATGGATAAAGAAGATGAGCTCATTAAGTTACTTAAGGATTCGACCCCAGGTATTGAAGTGACGATTGGGAATGAAAATGAAGTAGAAGCAATTAAAGATTTCAGTTTGATCACTTCATCCCTCCGTCATGAGGAAGAGCAGATTGGTACAATTGCACTGCTCGGTCCGAAACGAATGGAGTATCGTAAAGTTATTTCGTTACTAAAAGGATTGTCGAATGAAATGACAAATACCTTATATATGTGGTATAAGGACAAAGAGTGAGCAGTTTCGATGCGTGGCAGGGGAAGGCACCTGTGTCTATAATTCCCTACCACCATTTCTGCTGGTTTTTTACGGAAATATAGTGAGTGGAGGTGTCGCTTGTGGCAGAGAATAAAGAGCAAGCACAAGCAAATGAAGAAATAAAAGCAGAAGAGGCGGATGTTGTCGAAGAAGCTGAGCAAGAAGTTATTACGGATGAAGAAACAGCTGCTAATGATGATGAATTTGCAGCACTTCAAAAAGAGAAAGATGATTTATACGATCGCTTACTTAGATTGCAGGCAGAATATGATAACTTCAAAAGACGTACGCAAAAGGAAAAAGAAGCTGAGCGGAAGTATAAGGCTCAAGATATCGTGAATGACTTGCTACCAGTGCTTGATAACTTTGAACGAGCCCTACAAGTAGAACAGACGGAAGCTACGAGTAATCTGATTGAAGGGATTTCCATGGTTTACCGTCAATTGCAAGATGTCCTGACAAACAATGGGGTGGAAGTTATTGAGACGGAGGGTAAAGAATTCGATCCAAACTTGCATCATGCTGTGCTGCAAGTTGAAGATGAAGCTCACGAATCAAACCACATTGTTGAGGAATTACAAAAAGGGTATATGTTAAAAGATCGCGTGATCCGACCATCTATGGTTAAAGTTAATAAATAAGTGATTCAGTCAAGGAGGAAATGAGAAGTATGAGTAAAATAATCGGTATTGACCTAGGTACTACAAACTCTTGTGTGGCAGTAATGGAAGGTGGAGAATCTGTTGTAATTCCGAACCCGGAAGGTAACAGGACAACACCATCTGTTGTTGCGTTTAAAAATGGTGAAAGGCAAGTCGGGGAGATTGCAAAACGTCAAGCAATCACGAACCCGGATACAATTCAGTCCATTAAGCGCCATATGGGTACAGACTACAAAGTAAAAATTGAGGATAAAGAATATACACCTCAAGAAGTTTCTGCAATTATTTTACAGCACATTAAAGCATATGCAGAAGACTATACTGGAGAAAAAATTGATAAGGCAGTTATTACGGTACCAGCTTACTTCAATGACTCAGAGCGTCAAGCTACGAAAGATGCTGGAAGAATCGCTGGCCTTGAAGTAGAGCGTATTATTAATGAGCCAACTGCAGCGGCTTTGGCATATGGAATTGATAAAGAAGATGAAGATCAAACAATTCTTGTATTCGACCTTGGTGGAGGTACATTTGACGTATCCGTCCTTGATATCGGTGATGGAACGTTCGAAGTACTTGCTACAGCAGGAGACAACCGTCTAGGTGGGGATGATTTCGACCAAGTTGTTATTGATTACATGGTGGAAGAGTTCCGTAAAGAAAACGGCATTGATCTTTCACAGGATAAAATGGCTACACAGCGTTTGAAAGATGCTGCAGAGAAAGCCAAAAAAGAATTATCTGGAGTTTCCCAAACACAAATCTCACTACCGTTTATTACAGCAGGAGAAGCTGGGCCATTACATTTAGAAATGACGTTATCTCGTGCGAAATTTGAAGAACTTTCTTCTAATTTAGTAGAACGTACAATGGTTCCGACACGTAAGGCATTATCAGATGCTGGATTCTCAGCAAGTGATATTGATAAAGTTCTTCTAGTTGGTGGTTCTACTCGTATTCCTGCAGTTCAAGAAGCAATTAAGAAAGAAATTGGTAAAGAACCTTCTAAAGGAGTTAACCCTGATGAAGTGGTTGCGCTTGGGGCTGCTATCCAAGGTGGGGTATTAGCTGGTGATGTTAAGGACGTATTATTACTGGACGTTACACCACTATCACTTGGAATTGAAACAATGGGCGGCGTAACAACGAAGCTGATTGAAAGAAATACAACAATCCCAACAAGCCACTCTCAAATATTCTCTACTGCTGCAGATAACCAAACAGCTGTAGACATTCATGTACTTCAAGGGGAGCGTGAAATGGCAGCAGATAACAAAACGCTTGGACGTTTCCAACTAACGGATATTCCGCCAGCACCTCGTGGTGTCCCGCAAATCGAAGTTACATTTGATATTGATGCAAACGGAATTGTAAACGTACGTGCAAAAGATAAAGGTACAAATAAAGAGCAATCCATCACAATCCAGTCTTCTTCTGGTCTATCCGATGAAGAAGTAGATAAGATGGTAAGAGAAGCTGAAGAGAATGCGGAAGCGGATAAACAGCGCCGTGAGGAAGTAGATCTTCGTAACGAAGCAGATCAACTCATATTCACAACAGATAAGACAATTACTGATCTTGGTGATAAAGTATCTGAAGAAGATAAAGCCCAAGCAGAGTCTGCTAAAGAAGAGCTTAAAAAAGCTTTAGAAGGTACTGATATTGAAGATATTAAAGCGAAAAAAGAAGCACTTGAGCAGCATGTACAGCAACTTTCTGTTAAATTATATGAGCAAATGCAACAGGAGCAACAAGCAGAAGGCGGTGCAACGGAAGCGTCTGGAGATGACGATGTCGTTGACGCAGACTATAAAGAAGTAGATGACGAAGAAAATAATAAATAGATTTTAACGAAAAAGTCAAAGTCAGGATTCTCTTGACTTTGACTTTTTTCAGGATAATTACAGCGAACTTAATTTATCCCCTTAGTTGCTATTACTTTGGGGAAAGTGATATGATGAAACGTATGTTAAAGTTCGGCAGGAGAGTGATTAAACTTTGAGTAAACGAGATTATTATGATGTTCTAGGAATAGATAAAGGAGCATCTAAAGATGAGATAAAGAAAGCGTACCGTAAGTTGGCAAGAAAGTATCATCCAGATGTGAGTAAAGAACCGGATGCCGAAGAGAAATTTAAAGAGGCGAAGGAAGCCTATGAAGTATTGAGTGATGACACGAAAAGGGCGCAATACGATCAGTTCGGTCATGCTGGTGCTTCCGGGCAAGGTTTCGGCGGATTTGGAAATGCACAAGACTTCGGAGGTTTCGGTGATATTTTCGATATGTTCTTTGGAGGCGGTGGAAGAAGCCGTGATCCGAACGCACCAAGACAAGGTGCTGATTTGCAATATACAGTAACACTAGAATTTGAAGAAGCTATATTTGGTAAAGAACTCGATATAACCATTCCAAGGGAAGAAGAATGTAGTACTTGTCATGGAAGTGGTGCCAAGCCTGGAACAACGCCGGAAACCTGTTCCCACTGTCATGGTTCAGGACAGTTAAACCAAGAACAGAATACACCATTTGGCAGAGTTGTTAATCGCAGAGTTTGTCATTACTGTAATGGGACAGGTAAAATCGTTCGAGAAAAATGTTCAACCTGTCATGGTGACGGCCGCGTGAAGAAGAGCCGTAAAATCCACATTTCTATACCTGCTGGGATTGATGAAGGACAACAGATCCGTGTTGCAGGAAAAGGAGAAGACGGTGTTAATGGAGGGCCACCAGGAGATTTATACGTTGTCGTTCGTGTGAAACCACATGATTATTTCGAGCGGGATGGCGACCATATTTTCTGTGAGCTCCCACTAACATTCACACAAGCAGCTTTAGGAGATGAAGTCGAAGTACCTACTGTTCATGGGAAAGTTAAGCTGAAGATACCTGCTGGTACACAAACAGGTAAAACATTCCGTTTACGTGGTAAAGGTGTCGCAAACGTTCGCGGTCGCGGTCAAGGAGACCAGCATATTCAAGTTCGTATCGTAACACCGACGAAATTAACTGAGAAACAGAAAGAACTTCTAAGAGAATTCAATGAAATCGGTGGTAATGATTCAACCGAAGAACAAGACACCAATTTTTTTCAGCGTTTTAAAAAAGCATTTAAAGGTGATTAATAGATGTTGCGGTTTCCCGCAACATCTTTATACATATCGAATCCAATAGGTTAGGATGGATAAAATGAACTGGACAGAAATTTGCATTCATACAACGAACGAAGCAATTGAATCCATTTCCTATATATTGCAAGAAACTGGAGCAAGCGGATTAGTTATAGAAGATCCACTTGACTTGGTAAAAGCGAAAGAAGCACAATTTGGCGAAATATATGAGCTGGATCCACAAGATTATCCGGATGAAGGTGTCCGGATTAAAACTTATTTACCTGTCAATAGCCATTTAAAAGACACGATTAATGAAATTACAAAAAGGATTAATGCATTAGCAACATTTCACGACCTAGGAAAAAATGAAATTGTCTTAACTGATGTTCATGAAGAAGATTGGGCAACGGCATGGAAAAAATACTATAAGCCTGTTCAAGTGACTGATACGATAACTATTAAACCGATTTGGGAAGAGTATCGACCTGCAAATGAACATGAAGTCATTATTGAAATGGATCCCGGAATGGCATTCGGTACAGGTACTCACCCGACAACTATCTTAAGTATCCAAGCACTAGAAAAGTATTTAAAGGCGAAAGACAAGGTTATTGATGTCGGCTCCGGTTCTGGAATTTTAACAATCGCTGCTGCTAAATTAGGCGCGGCAAAAATCCATGCATTTGATTTGGATGAAGTTGCGGTGAAGAGCAGTAAGGCCAATATTCAATTAAATGACTTGGCGAGCGAGATTACCGTGGAGCAAAATGATTTATTAAAAGGAATACACTTAGATGCTGACGTCATCGTTTCTAATATTTTAGCTGAAATCATTGTGAAGTTTATTAACGATGCATGGAATAATTTAAAGGCAGGCGGTTACTTTATCACTTCCGGAATTATTAAGGATAAGCAAGAAATGGTTCTTGGAGAATTAAGAAGACAAGGTTTTGAAGTTATAGAACAGAATGAATTGGAAGATTGGATTTCTATTATAGCAAGAAAGCCCAAGCAATCTTGATGGTCGGTAGGTGAAAGGCATGCAAAGATATTTTATCCTCGAAGATGAACAATGGTCAGACGAAGCGGTAACGATTATAGGAGATGACGTCCATCATATATACAGAGTCATGCGGAGTCAACCGGGTGATCAAATTATTTGCACAGGACGCAATGGAGCTACAGCGATTTGTGCAATTGAAGCAATATCTAGCAACCAGGTAACCGCGAGGATTATGGAATGGGTTCGGCAAGATGTTGAACTGCCGATCAATGTGACGATTGCACAAGGATTGCCAAAAGGGGATAAATTTGAGTTGATTCTCCAGAAAGGAACTGAGCTTGGTGCAACTTCTTTTATCCCCTATAAGGCGGAACGCTCGATTGTTGTTTGGGATGAGAAAAAAATGCGCAAAAAACAGCAGCGTTTTGAGAAGATTGTCAAAGAAGCTAGCGAACAGAGTCATCGTTCCCTAATCCCAACCATTCAAGATTCTGTAACTTTGAAACAACTGCTTGAACTTAGTAAACAATATGATGCTTGTATTTTCGCTTATGAGGAAGAAGCTAGATCAAGTGATTTTCAATCTTTTGCAACAGTGTTAAAGAAGCTGGAACGGGGAATGAACCTTATCATTTGCATCGGTCCAGAAGGCGGCTTTTCCGAGAATGAAGCTAAAGCTTTAACGGAACGCGATTTTCAGGCAGTTCGTTTTGGCCCAAGGATTCTTCGTACAGAAACAGCAGCAATTTATGCTTTGGCTAGTATTTCTTATCATTTTGAGGAATTAGAGTGGGATACGTAAGTGGCAAAGGAATGACAGAACAAGAAATCTATTAAATCTTTTCTTTTCAAAACTTTAAGTTGACCAGCACGCCTGCTTATATTATAATTTAGGAAGCATGTGACTTGATTTTCATATGTAGAAATTTTTGTTTTTTGCTTCGGAGGGAGGGAAACAAGCATGTCAAATTCAACTCGCGTACGTAAAAACGAGTCTCTTGAGGATGCTCTTCGTCGCTTCAAGCGTAATGTATCGAAAAGTGGTACATTGCAAGAATATCGCAAGCGTGAACACTATGAAAAACCTAGCGTAAGACGGAAGAAAAAATCGGAGGCAGCAAGAAAGCGTAGATACTAAGAAGAGGGTGTTAGCGTAAATGACTCTACTTGAAAAGCTTAATCAAGATATGATTCAAGCGATGAAGAAGAAGGATAAAGATACCCTTACTGTAATTCGCATGGTAAAGGCTTCGATTCAAAATGAATTGATCAAGCTAGGAAAAGAACATCTTTCGGAAAATGAAGAACTAACAATTTTGTCCAGAGAGCTCAAACAAAGAAAAGAATCCCTCCAGGAATTTACTTCTGCGGATCGAGCAGACCTTGCTGACAAGGCTCAGTTTGAAATAGAAGTGTTAGAGCAGTATATGCCGAAGCAACTTTCTATAGAGGAAACGGAGAAAATTGTAGAACAAGCTATTCGAGAAGCCAATGCAACATCGATGAAAGATATTGGAAAAGTAATGGGGAAAGTAATTCCATTAACCAAAGGTAAAGCAGACGGCTCTCAAGTAAAGCAAATAGTTGAAGAAAAATTGAAGTGAAAGACGAGTTAGCGTGCTAACCAGTCTTTTATACCCTTAAAATGGTCCCGATTATTATCATGGTGATAATCGGGACCATTTTTTAAGTTTTATACATATTTTCATAACTGGAGGATATGTGGTAGTATTTTAGTAGGAAACGGTATCTTCTGCAAAAATAATTGAAAAAGTGAAACATATGATTGTTTTTATCCGTATAGTAAGATACCAATGAAGGGGGTGTTTAAATTGCCTGCCAAAAAGATCTTGCACTACATATTATTAACATTACTTGTAATCTTCATTTTCCTTCCAACTTTTACGAACAAGGCTCATGGGGAAGGAACTGGAAAGCTTGTCTATGTTATTCCAATTGAACGCGAGGTGGAACGAGGACTTGAAGCGTTTTTAAAACGAACGACTAATGAAGCGATTGAGTCAAATGCCGACCATATCATATTTGAAATCAACACACCTGGAGGGAGAGTGGATTCTGCTGGACAAATTGCAGAACTATTACAAAGTCTGGAGATCCCGACCACTTCATTTATTGTAAACGAAGCACTTTCAGCAGGCTCCTATATTGCCCTTAACACCGATACTATTTATTTCAGGCCACATGCAACCATGGGGGCAAGTGGGGTAATTACCGGGGATGGAAATGCTGCCGATGAAAAAGCGCAATCCGCTTGGTTAGCATCCATGAGAAGTGCTGCTGAATCAAAGGGGAGAGATCCGTTATATGCTGCTGCAATGGCAGACCCTTCCATTGACTTGCCTGAATACGGGGCACCCGAAGGTAAGTACCTTACACTTGGTCCTAATGAAGCGGTGGAGGTAGGGTATGCGGAAGGGATTGTCAATCATCGTACAGAGTTATTGGCAGAGCTTGATTTGACAAATGCGACAATCGTTGAAACAGAAACGACGCTCGCGGAAGAAGTAGCAAGATTTTTAACTCACCCGACTGTCATTCCGATATTGCTTTCAATCGCAAGTCTTGGACTCGTTCTTGAGCTGTATTCTCCTGGATTCGGTATACCCGGAACAATGGGAATTATCGCACTTATCCTGTTTTTCTATGGTCATATTGTCGCTGGACTAGCTGGAATGGAAGCCATTATACTCTTAGTTGTCGGAATCATTCTCATCGTTTTGGAATTCTTTTTACCAGGTGGTATTGCAGGCCTGTTGGGAATCGGTGCAATATTAGGCTCCTTATTCATGTCAGGTTATGATCTCGGTCATATGGCACTTAGTATTAGTATTTCGTTTATTATTGCGATTATTGCTGCGATATTCCTATACCGAAGAATTGGGGCGGATAAAGGCTTGTTCCGCCATATCATATTAAAAGACCAGACAACAACGGAACTTGGGTATGTATCAAGTGTAAACCGTCTCGAGTTGATCGGTATGGAGGGGGTGGCGCTCACCCCTTTACGTCCCTCTGGAATCGGCTCATTCGGTGATGAATATATCGATATTGTCTCAGAAGGCAGCTTTATCGATAAAGGGAAAAAGATTAAAATAGCGAAAGTAGAGGGAATGCGAATTGTGGTTCGAGAGATAATAGAATAAAAAAATGATTGTTTTAGGAGGAGTTTTTATGGGTTTTGATATTTTTCCACTGATAATTATTGCAGTGATTATTATTGCGCTTGCAATCTTATTCACGTTCATTCCGGTCACACTGTGGATTAGTGCACTCGCAGCGGGTGTTAAAGTGAGTATCTTCACACTAATCGGGATGCGTTTACGTCGGGTTGTGCCGAGCCGGGTGATTACTCCACTCATAAGAGCACATAAAGCAGGACTTAATGTATCAATCAATCAGCTAGAGAGTCACTATCTTGCTGGTGGGAACGTTGATCGTGTTGTAAATGCACTTATCGCATCACATCGTGCGAATATTGAACTTCCATTCGAAAGAGGAGCAGCGATTGACCTTGCTGGTCGTGATGTTTTAGAAGCGGTACAAATGAGTGTTAACCCAAAGGTGATTGAAACCCCCTTTATTGCAGGTATTGCCATGAACGGGATTGAGGTAAAAGCTTTGGCACGAATTACTGTAAGAGCGAACATTGACCGTCTAGTCGGTGGTGCAGGTGAAGAAACAGTAATTGCCCGTGTTGGTGAAGGGGTTATTAGTACAATTGGTAGTTCTAAAACACATGAACAAGTGCTGGAAAATCCTGATTCCATTTCCCACACTGTACTTGCTAAAGGGTTAGATGCAGGAACAGCTTTTGAAATACTTTCAATCGATATTGCTGATGTTGATATCGGTAAGAACATTGGTGCGACGCTACAGACCGACCAGGCAGAAGCAGATAAGAAAATTGCTCAAGCGAAAGCGGAAGAGCGCCGAGCAAGTGCTGTTGCCCTAGAACAAGAGATGGTTGCAAGAACACAAGAGATGCGCGCGAAGGTTGTGGAAGCTGAAGCAGATGTGCCGCGTGCCCTTGCAGAAGCACTACGTTCAGGCAATATGGGTGTCATGGATTATATGAATTACCGCAATATTGGTGCGGACACAGAAATGCGCGATACAATCGGTAAATTGACAGAAGACCATGATGATAACAATTAATCACTTCTTTGTTTCCGGTAAAGGAGGGAAGTAATGGGCGAGATTTTCGAATTTATATTTGAAAATATGTTCCTGGTTATTTTGATCATCTCAGGAATTATCGGAATGCTCTCAAGCAATAAAGAACAACAGAAAAAACAGCAACAACAACGCCCAAATCGGCCACAGCAGCCACAGACTGGACGCCAAGGGCAACCAAGACAAGCTCCCGCGTCAACTCGGAAAGAAACCGTACGAGAGCGCCCTAAAGAGGTTGTGACGACTAAAATAGAGCCAGAACCGAAAGAAGCGACGGTAACCCTCGCTACACCAAAGGGGATGGAAGAAGAACAGCAGGCTCAAATCGATCGATTACAGGAAAGGTATAGGGGAGCCGCAGATGTAAACACCACGGATGGGAATATTGATGACTTCATCAGCCGTCAACAAATGGAAGTATTGAAAAGCTTATCGGAGGAGCAGGAAGTATTAAAGAAAGATATCCGCCGGAGCTTGAAGAACAAAGGTTTGATTAACGGAATTATTATGGCCGAAGTATTAGGTAGACCTCGTTCTTTGAAACCTTACCAAAGTGTCACATCCGAGCGTTATAAAAGATAAAAAAAGCCATTAGCACATCGATTTACTCGGTGCAAAGCTAATGGTTTTTTGTTTTTATCAAGGTCTTAATCATTTCAGTCGTTCATACATATAGAGAAGAGGGGGATGTATCCGTGAAAAAATGGCATCTGAAGTTCCGCAACTTAATGGTTAACTATTTAGCACTTCCTTCCGATATTTTGCTGGAGTTACCGCGACTAACGATGATCGGCAACTTCCACCTGTATATTGAGAATCATAAAGGACTAGAAACATATTCCGAGACAGAATTGAAATTAAAAACGACGAATGGATATGTACAAATACTCGGTACTTCCTTTGTCTTGAAACAAATGCTCCCAGAAGAAATTTTGCTAGAAGGAGAAATTGAAGAAATAAAATATATACCTAGTTCATTGTAAAAGGAGGACATATGAAATCTGTAAAAGGATCCTATCTATCAGGAGTTGTAGAGATTCAAGTCACAGGTGACCATCCGGAGCAATTCTTGCAACAATGCGCGCGGAATGGAATTATGCTTTGGGAAATTAAAAAAGTTAATGTTAACCAATGTACAGCAAGCGTGTTGCTTAAAGATGTGAAAGAAATCCGCAAACTTCGCCGTGGAAGCAAATTTAAAATCCATTTTTTGAATAAACATGGGTTACCTTTTTTTAAGAAAAGAGTCGGCAGAAAAAAACCTTTGTTAATCGGTCTTCTGCTTAGTTTATTATTATTCTTTATCCTCTCCAATATGGTATGGCAAGTAACGGTAACAGGAGTGCCGGAAGAATTGGAAAATAAAATCAAAGAACAATTAACTAGTTATGGTGTTTATCCAGGAGCGTTTACTTTCTCAATCGAATCTCCTAATCAAATCCAACAATTATTGCTCGAAGATGTGCCGGAATTGCTTTGGATTGGTGTGGATAAAAAAGGGACAAGTTTTTATCTTGAAGGGGTGGAGAAACTCATCATCGAAAAGGACGAGCCAGCAGGTCCAAGGCATTTAGTTGCTGGTAAGAGCGGTGTTATTCAATATATGTATGTGAAAAAAGGAATGCCTGAAGTAACGGTCAATGATGTGGTCGAGAAGGGGGATGTACTTGTTTCTGGAGCAATTGAAAAGCTGAATATCAATGATGAGAATGATGAGGAAGAAGATAAGCAGGAATTCGAATTGGTTGCTGCAGATGGTGAGATTATCGCAACAACTTGGTATAAAGCTGAAGTGAGCGTCCCTTTAACAGCAGAGCATGTTGAATTAACTGGCAATACGAATGAAAAATACCGAATTAAATTCGGTTCACTATCTATTCCGATTTGGCCACTTACTCGTTTTGAACACTTTGAACATGAGTTGATAGAAACAGATGAATATCAATTAGATATTTTTGGCTGGCGTCCTCCAATCTACTTTACAGCTGAAAAGAGGCTTGAGAGTACTCCTTGGTACAGTGAGAGAACGCGAGAAGAAGCAATACAGACCGGTATTCGCCAAGCTAAAAATGATTTGCAAAGAAGGCTTGGGAAAGATGCTGAAATTATCACGGAAAAAGTTTTGCATGAAACCATCCGTCATGGTAAAGTAAAACTAAGCTTGTACATCACGGTAGAAGAAAATATAGCTGTTGAACAACCGATAAACCAAGGAGATTAAGTATGGCAGGAAATTTAACTGATATTGATTTACAATTACAAGATCCAACCGAAGCGCTAGCTTTATTCGGAAACAATGATAAGCATTTAAAACATTTGGAATCCCTTTTGGATATCCGTATTGTTTCACGCGGAGAGAAAGTACAAGCTTCAGGCAGTGTGGAAGCGGTTGAAGTACTGAAACAAGTGCTGTTCTCTTTACTTTCTTTAATTCAAAGAGGCATATCGTTTTCGGAAAGAGATATCGCCTATGCGGTAGAGATGGCTAGAAAAGGAACGATCAATCAATTTGAAGCATTATTTGAAGATGAAATTACGAAGAATATGAAAGGAAAGTCCATTCGTGTAAAGACATTAGGCCAAAAAGTATATGTGGACCGAATACGGGCAACAGACTTAGTATTTGGCTTTGGTCCTGCTGGAACGGGTAAAACGTATTTAGCCGTTGTGATGGCTGTCGATGCGTTGAAGAAAGGTCTTGTGAAGAAGATTATTTTAACAAGGCCTGCTGTTGAGGCAGGTGAAAGCCTTGGTTTCTTACCAGGTGACTTAAAAGAGAAAGTTGACCCGTATTTACGTCCGCTTTATGATGCGTTGCACGATGTTTTAGGAGTTGAACATACGGCAAGGTTAATTGAGAGGGAAGTTATTGAAATTGCCCCGCTCGCTTATATGCGTGGAAGAACATTGGATGACGCTTTCGTTATTTTAGATGAAGCCCAGAATACAACACCAGCTCAAATGAAGATGTTTTTAACCCGACTAGGCTTCGGGTCAAAAATGGTGATTACTGGTGACATCACGCAGATTGATTTACCAAAAGGAGTGCACTCCGGTCTTCGGATTGCGGAACAAATCCTCCAGAATGTAGAGGGTATTTCTTTTGTGTACTTGAAAGGGTCCGATGTTGTTCGTCATCCGCTCGTTCAGCGGATTATTCATGCATATGAAAATAATGATACGAATCAGTAAGACCTGCTCTGTAGGTCTTATTTTCACTTAGGGGGTAAGTGGAAAGTGAAAAAGAAAAAGAATTTATTCCAAAAAGTAGAGAAATGGCTGGGAAATAGAACAAGCTTATTTTTAATTGTCGTTGCTGTGTTCATACAAAGTATTTTCTTCTTTTTCATTTCCTTAAATAATGTCTACACGGAAACGTATGACTTACAACGATTTGCTACAGCGAATACGACGATCCGTTCACCCGTAACGATTGAAAATGAAGTGGAAACAGAGAGAAAGACGAGGGAAGCGGTCCAGCAAATCGGTGACAGGTATTCGATATCCGAACAGGTCAATAACGAAAGGATCGGTTATAGTGAGGAGATATTCGATGCAGTTCTTTCTCTAAACGATGAATCGGATAAGACCAAGGACAAAGATAAACAGGTGAAAGAAGGAGAGAGCGAAGAGGAAGCTGCCGAACTATCGACGGAGGAGAAAATTGACCGATTAAGACAAGTCCTCTCCGAAGAAATTGTACTAGAGGCGAGTGCCGATTCCTTTCGTGCATTGATTAATCAACCGCGGGAGGAAATCGAAAAGGCTAAAAAGCTTTTTATCACTAGTGTAAAAGAGGTAATGGAAGAGGGAGTCCGAACAGAGAATTTGCAATCGGCTAGAGTCATTGTCGAGGATGAAATAAAGTATTCAGAACTCGATCCTGTTCTTAAAGATGCGCTTATCGAGTTTGCAAACTTTATCGTAACAGAAAACTCATTTTTCGATTTGGAAGCGACGAATGAAGCACGAAAAATTGCTGCCAGCAATGTCGATCCGGAAATGATAAAAGCCGGGGAGATCATTGTCAGTGAAGGTCAAGTGATTACGAATGAAATATATGAACAGCTGCAACTTGTCGGTTTACTTGATGGGGAACGTAATTTTTATCCCGTCATCGGTTTAGTTCTGTTGTTAATTATACTTGGCAGTATTTCAGTCGTCGAGATTAATAAGTTGGCCAAACGTGAAACAATGAATAAGCGCGTATTAGCCGCACTGTTAACGATAAGTTTCATTGTAGTTACATTAATGAAAGTTGTCAGTCTGTTTTCGACGGATAACAACCAACTGTTCTATATAATGCCTATTGCCATGGGAGCCCTTTTATTGAAGTTATTCATCAGTGAACGGCTGGCGATCATTATGGCAGGAATTTATGCAATTATAGGTACGGTGATATTCAATGGACTTATTCCAGGGGCATTAAATATTGAAGCAGGAATTTATTTCTTCTTTTCCCAACTGGCAGGAATTATTTTCTTCCCGCAAGTGAAAGACCGCTTAGCTATTTTAAAGGCGGGACTGGGAATTATACTAGTGAATATCCTGACTGTATTACTATTTCTATTCTTGTCCTTTGAAAAATATACGTTAATTGACTTTTTCCTAAACTCAGCATACGGACTTGTTTCCGCATTCTTAGCTGCAGTGCTGACAATCGGTCTTTTACCGTTCTTTGAGACAGGTTTGGGTATCTTATCAGACACGAGATTGCTGCAGCTCTCAAGCCCGAATCAGCCCTTACTTAAGAAATTGTTAGTTGAAGCACCGGGCACTTACCATCATTCTGTCATGGTTGCGAACATTAGTGAGACGGCATGCGAGGCGATTGGTGCAAATGGATTGTTAGCAAGAGTCGGTGCGTATTATCATGATATTGGAAAAACCGTCCGTCCGCAGTTCTTTATTGAAAATCAGTTATCTAATCAGAACCCGCATGACCGGATGGATCCAAAAGAAAGTGCAAAAATAATCATTAGCCACCCTTATGATGGGGTAGAGATGTTGAAGGAGAACAAATTACCGAAAGAAATTATTGAGATTGCAAAGTCACATCATGGAACTTCATTGCTCAAGTTCTTCTATTATAAAGAGAAAGAGAAGAATCCAGATGTGCAGGAAGAGGAGTTCCGTTATCCTGGTCCCAAACCGCAATCGAAAGAGGCTGCTGTTGTCAGCATTTGTGACTCCGTAGAAGCTGCTGTGCGGTCGTTATCTGAGCCGACCGAAGAGAAAATTGAAGAGATTGTTGCAGCAATAATGAGTGATAAAATAGCGGATGGCCAATTGGATGAAAGTCCACTAACATTAACGGAATTAAAAGTCATTCAACGGACAATTTGTGATTCATTAAAAGGTTTTTTCCATTCAAGAATCCAGTATCCAAATAGGGAGGAAAAATAATGCATATCGATTTTCATGATAAAACCAATTTATTACCAGCCGACCAGGTGGATCTATTGAAACGTCTCTTGGAATTTGCTGCAAAGCGGGAGGGGGTCTCCAACGAAGCGGAGATGTCCGTTAATTTTGTCCGCGATGGTGAAATCCAAGAATTGAATCGTAACTATCGGCAGAAGAACACACCGACAGACGTCATATCCTTTGCCATGCAGGATCGTGTGGACGGAGAGATGCATATCCAAGGAGTGGATATACCTATTATACTTGGCGATATCGTTATCTCCGTCGACCGGGCACAGGAACAAGCGGATGAGTATGGGCACACTCTAGAGCGGGAAATTGCTTTTCTGACCATCCATGGATTTCTGCACTTACTTGGCTATGATCATATGACAGAGACAGATGAAAAGGAAATGTTTGCGAAACAAAGAGAGATATTGAGTGAGTTTGGCATTGAAAGATAAGAAAGGAAAGGTCGGCTTTCATCATGCTTTTGCTGGAATCAGGGCCGTATTTAAATCGGAATGGAACTTTCGCTTTCATGTAAGCATCATGGTGCTGGTTCTTGCTGCTGGGCTACTATTCGAGCTGTCGCAGCTCGAATGGGCACTCATTATCATTGTAATCGGGCTGGTTCTTCTAACGGAACTTTTAAATACGGCGATCGAAAAGATGATTGATTATCTGCGCCCGGAGATTCATCCCGATGCCCGCTTCATTAAAGATGCGGCTGCAGGTGCTGTCCTTGTCAGTTCCATTGTTTCTGTACTAGTCGGAGTAATTATTTTTCTCCCAAAACTCCTATCCATCTTCTAGCATACTCAGCTGATTTCTTTCATTCAGCGTAAGTGCAACCTTCTCCTGGAAGTCCGCAGTCCAGACACCTCTCGCTTTCCGCAGGCGGCTGGTGAGCCTCCTCGGGCTGTCGCCCTGCGGGGTCTCACCTATGCCTATCCTCCTGCTGGAGTCTCGAGGTGTCTGGACTGCTCCTAGGAAAAGTCCAATTTGGAGCACTATTTTTCATTTAAGGAATTAGAACTCTCACCATAATTGGGATAGTTTCCGTTAATAATAACGCTCTCTACCAGTTCAGTTGCCCGGTGGACGGTGACTCCTGCGGGAATAGCACGAGTCCGGAGACCCCGCAGGAAGCGAACTTCTTCCGAGGCAGACTGAGAACGCCACGTCCTGTGGCAACGTCTGCATTAGCACGTCCTGTGCGTCGAGGCTTCGGCCGTGCCCGTGGAAAGCATCCGTCCGCCGGGCAACTGAACGGCGATTAGAGCACCAAATTAAATAAACGAGCAAAGACACTTACGCTGAATGAAAGTGATTTATCCCCTGTCAGTTCTTCGGAAGTTTTTAGAACCTTTGTCGAAAGTAGAAAAAGCGATTCGTTTTATAGTATGATAATAAAAAACAAGACATCTTGGAGGAAAAATTACATGAAATCCAATTATAAATCGGGCTTTATCGCGATTATTGGCAGACCGAATGTGGGAAAGTCTACATTCCTTAATCACGTAATCGGACAAAAAATTGCCATTATGAGTGATAAGCCACAAACAACAAGAAATAAAATACAGGGTGTACTTACAACCGATGATTATCAAATGGTGTTTATCGATACACCAGGTATCCATAAACCGAAACACCGTCTCGGAGATTTCATGGTGAAAATTGCCGACAATACATTAAATGAAGTCGATGCAGTATTATTTATGATTAACGCAGACGAGGGTTATGGACGAGGGGATCAATTTATCATTGATCGTTTGGAAAGTGTGAAAAGCCCTGTCTTTTTAATTATTAATAAAATTGATTTAGTTTCACCAGAATCTTTACTGGGTATTATTGATGAATATAGGGAAAAAGGTGATTTCCAGGAAATTATTCCAATTTCTGCACTTCAAGGGAATAATGTCAATCGCTTATTAACCGAGTTGCAGAGTTATTTGCCGGAAGGACCACTTTATTATCCGCAAGATCAAATCACGGATCATCCGGAACGCTTTATTATTACAGAATTCATTCGGGAAAAAGCACTGCATCTTACGAGGGAAGAAGTGCCGCACTCGATCGCTGTCGCACTTGAAAACATGGAAAGACGAAAGGATGAAACCGTCTTTATTCAAGCGACAATCGTAACGGAAAGAAGTAGCCAAAAAGGTATTATTATCGGTAAGCAAGGTAGTATGCTAAAGAAAATCGGTCAAGAAGCCAGGAAAGATATTGAGCGTCTTCTCGGTTCGAAAGTATATTTAGAACTTTGGGTAAAAGTTAAAAAAGACTGGCGGAATAAGCAGAGCCAACTGCACGAATTAGGATTTAGACAAGATGAATATTAAACCATGGTAAAATTTAATACTTATTATTTTCAGCTTCATGGTCAATCTAGAAATAGAAGCATTTTCAAAAGAAAAAATAGAAAGGCGGGGTTTCTTGTGCTTGATATTACGTGGAAAGTATTTAGTCAGACAGGAAACATTGAAACCTATTTATTATACAAAGAACTGGAAAATGTAGATAATGAAGAGAATGATACAGATGAAGATGAATCAAATGAAGTTGAGACAACCAAAATGTAACCTAGGATTATGAAAGGAAAAGAGCTGAACAGCTTTGCTTGAAAAAATTGAAGGGATTATTTTAAAGACGATTGATTATGGCGAAACGAATAAAATTATAACGATATTCAGTAAGAATATCGGGAAATTCACCGCGATGGCAAGAGGGGCGAAGAAGCCTAGAAGCAGAATGGCTGCTGTGACGCAGCCATTCATTGCTGGTCAATTTTTTGTATATATCAATCCCGGTTTAAGTACAATTCGACAAGGTGAAATCTTGGAATCTTTCCGGCCACTGCGGGAAGATATTGAAAAAACAGCTTATACTGCTTATCTAATTGAACTGTCGGAGAAACTTCTTGATGATAAAACACCAGAGCCTTATTTATACGATCAGCTCTACCGTACGATGGAATGGATTGCGGAACACGATGAATATGATATCCCTATTTTGATGTATGAATTAAAAATATTTCAAAAAGGCGGCTTTGCGCCAACGCTTTCCCACTGTAGTAATTGTGGAAATAAAGAAGGACCTTATGCATTTTCAATAGGAGAAGGCGGCTTATTATGCAGGAGATGCTTGGCGCTTGATGACCGAGCTGTCCAATTAACAGAAATACAGGTAAAATTATTGCAAATGTTTCAAGCAGTTGGGATCGAGCAAGTCGGTGAAATATCGGTGAAATTAGAAAATCGTCAGTTATTTAGGCGGCTTCTTGATGCCTATTATGACCGATTTGGTGGATATTTCTTGAAATCGAGGAGATTTTTGAATCAATTAGATCAGTTTAAAGGATGAACATTGACATTATCCGTTTTCTGGATTATGATGTTACATATTTACAAAATAATATTTCACATGTGTTGAAGGAGAAAGTACTTATCAATAATTCTTCTCAAGCGAGTCCAGGATGGTGTAAGCTGGATGAAGATTGGATAAGGAAGAGGCACTCCAGAGCATGATAATAAAGTGACTCAAGAAACTTGGGTAAATAGGGTGGAACCGCGGTATAAAAGCCGTCCCTATGCTTGTAATAGACTACAAGCATAGGGACGGTTTTTCTTATGATTAAAAGGAGTAAAATGGAGGTACTGATAATGAATATTCAACAAATGATTCTAGAATTGCAAAAGCATTGGTCCGAGCAAAATTGTATTCTCGTCCAAGCTTATGATACGGAGAAAGGGGCAGGGACGATGTCACCGATGACGCTACTTCGGAGTCTCGGACCGGAACCGTGGAATGTTGCTTATGTGGAACCATCGCGAAGACCGGATGATGGTAGATATGGGGATAACCCAAACAGGCTGTATCAGCATCATCAGTTCCAAGTCATTATGAAACCATCACCTGATAATATTCAGGAACTATATTTGGAGTCATTAAAAAAGATTGGGATAGACCCACTGCAGCATGATATTCGTTTTGTAGAAGACAACTGGGAAAATCCTACGCTCGGTGCTGCTGGTTTAGGTTGGGAAGTATGGCTGGATGGGATGGAAATTACCCAATTCACCTATTTTCAGCAAATCGGTGGACTTGAAGCAAATCCGGTTTCAGTCGAACTGACATATGGAATAGAACGGTTAGCTTCATACATCCAGGATAAAGAAAATGTCTTTGACTTGGAGTGGAATGATGGTGTTACTGTAAGAGATATTTTTTATCAACCAGAGTTCGAGCATTCGACATACACATTTGAAGAATCGGATACAGCAATGCTGTTTGAATTATTTTCCATGTACGAGAACGAAGCAAAGCGGATTATGGAAAAAGGGCTTGTATTCCCGGCGTATGATTATGTCTTGAAATGTTCGCACACCTTCAACTTACTTGATGCGCGAGGTGTTATCTCTGTAACAGAAAGAACAGGCTACATTACAAGAGTAAGGAATCTTGCGAGAGGTATCGCGAAAACATATGTACAAGAACGGGAAAGATTAGGCTTTCCAATGCTTCAGAAAGGGGAAGAGGTAAATGGCTAAACATGTTTTATTCGAGATAGGAATGGAAGAATTACCAGCTCGCTTTATAGATGACGCGGAACTGCAATTAAAAGAAAAAACAGCCAAATGGCTAGAGGATTTAAGGATTGCGTATGACTCGATTACTTCTTTTTCCACCCCGCGTCGTTTAGCGGTACGAATTGAAAACATTGCTGACATGCAAACGACGATTGAAGAAGAGGCGAGAGGGCCAGCCCTAACCATTGCTAAAGACGAGAATGGAGAATGGACAAAGGCGGCAATAGGCTTTGCCAAAGGGCAAGGAAAAACGGTGGAAGACCTTGTGGAAAAAGAAGTAAACGGTAAAGCATATGTGTTTGTTACAAAACGGATTGAAGGAAAAGCGACCAACGAACTGTTACCAGGGTTTAAAGATATTATCACGTCCATCTCGTTCAGTAATAATATGCGATGGGGAACGAATACCTTGCGTTTTGCCAGACCAATTCGCTGGCTTGTTGCGTTGTATGGAAACGAAATTGTACCATTTGAAATTACTAAAGTCGAAACGAGCAATGTCACGTACGGGCATCGTTTTCTCGGTAAGCCAGTGACTTTAGAAGATGCGATGGATTATGAAAAGAAATTAAAAGAAAGTTTTGTTATAGCTGATGCCAAGGAACGGAAAGCACGTATCTTGGAAGGGATCGATGAACTGCAAAATGATCAATTTCAAGTGAGTGTTGATCAAGACTTGTTAGCCGAAGTGACGAACCTAGTCGAATACCCAACAGTCTTTAAAGGGGAATTCGAGGAAATGTTTCTTGATCTCCCAAGTGAAGTCCTAATTATCTCTATGAAGGAGCACCAACGATACTTTCCAGTGAAGTCCAAAGAAGGGAAGTTGCTACCTTCATTTATTGGAGTAAGAAATGGGGATGACACCGCTCTTGAAACAGTGATTAGAGGAAATGAAAAAGTATTACGCGCTCGGCTGCAAGACGCGGAGTTTTTCTATGAAGAAGATCAAAAGAATACAATAAATCATCATTTAGAGAAATTAACACGTGTCGTTTTCCAAGAAAAACTAGGTACACTTGCTGAAAAGACGGAAAGAGTTACTGCTTTAACCGAACGGATTGCAGAAGATCTGAACTTGCCTGCTAATATGATAGAAGATGCCTCGCGGGCAGCAGAAATCAGTAAGTTTGATTTAATGACGAACATGGTTAATGAATTTACTGATTTACAAGGGATTATCGGTGAAATTTATGCCTTGAATTTAGGTGAGAAAGAAGCTGTAGCAGCAGCTATCCGAGAGCAGTATCTTCCAACACATGCAAATGGCGACCTTCCCGATTCAGAAATTGGGGCAATCCTTAGTGTTGCTGAGAAGATCGACACGATTGTCGGGATTATATCGGTCGGTAAGATCCCAACAGGGTCTCAAGACCCCTATGCGCTAAGAAGGCAAGCAATCGGCGTTTTACGTATTTTAGAAGCTGGAAAATGGGAAATGAAAGTAGAGGACCTCTTACAACTTGCCTATGACTTATACGATGAGCTAGAGATTGAAAAGATCAGTGATTATAAAGAGAAAATCCATGAATTCTTCAAGCTGCGTGCTTCTCATTTGTTAAAAGAAGCTGGAATAGAACAAGATGTTTTCCAAGCTGTCATGGATAAGGAAATGGGCAACTTTACTTATGCAATGGCTAAAGCTCGTCATTTATCGAAAAAACGTCATGAAGAAGCTTTTAAAGAAAAGGAAGAAGCGCTTGTTCGCATACTAAACCTTGCTGATAAAGCGGAAAATAATGAAATCAATCCACAGGCGTTTGAAACGGATTCGGAAAAAGCGTTATTCGAACAATTTGAGTTATCGCGTAAAGCATTTAGTGACCATGATAAAGCACACGATGCCGTGAAAGCATTTGAGCAACTGGAGGCATTAGCCGACCCAATCCATGAATTCTTTGACAATAATATGGTTATGGCAGATAATATGGAATTAAGGAATAATCGGTTAGCACTCGTTGCAGCTATTTCCAGTTTAATTTTAGACTATGCAGATCTTGCTCTAATTGAGTGGAAACAACATTTCTAAAAGCTTATAGTATAACATAATTCCTTTCCATCACCAAATAATGTATAATATATAGTGATTAGTATGTCCTATAGGTGGTGGGAAGATGGAATTATCGGATCGTCAAGAACAGATCATTGAGATTGTAAAACCAAATGGCCCGATAACGGGTGAGAAAATTGCGGAAAAATTAGGATTAACTAGGGCAACATTACGACCTGATCTTGCTATTCTAACGATGGCGGGGATTTTAGAAGCAAGACCCCGCGTCGGTTACTTTTTTACTGGAAAGACTGGGTCAGAGTTGCTCACTGAGAATATAAAAAAGTTGAAAGTTCAGGACTACCAGCAGATACCGGTTGCAATCAGGGAAGATGCTTCCGTCTATGATGCCATTACATCCATGTTTTTAGAAGATGTAGGTACGTTATTCGTTGTCGATGAACAGTCATGCCTAACAGGTGTTCTTTCCAGAAAAGATTTGCTGCGGGCAAGTTTGGGGCAACAGCATTTAAGCGGCGTACCTGTCCACATCATCATGACTAGGATGCCGAATATTACGGTCTGTAGGAAAAATGATTCCTTAATCGAAGCAGCACAAAAGTTGATCAATAAGCAAATTGATGGACTTCCAGTAGTAAAAGATACGGAAGCCGGACTTGAAGTTATTGGGAGAATAACAAAAACGTCAATGACGAAAGCACTAGTGGAATTAACAATGGATGAACGTTTTGATTGAATATAAGGGGGAAGAAAATGAGTACGAAACCGACCGTATTTATTTTATCGGATTCAGTTGGAGAAACAGCGGAACTTGTAGTAAAAGCGGGATTAAGTCAATTTAACGGGGATTATAAAATTATCCGCATTCCTTATGTTGAAGATCGGGGGACAATTCAGGAATACATACAAATTGCGAAAGAACAGCGAGGGATGATCGGATTCACTTTAGTCGATCCGGAACTCAGAAGTTATTTAAACGAAGAAGCGGAACGCGTTGGTGTTGAGGCAATTGATATAATGGGACCTGCGATGGACGCGATGGAGAAATACTTTAAAAAAGAACCTCGCTTAGAACCCGGTCTCGTACATAAGCTTGATGAAGATTATTTCAAACGGGTAGAAGCAATAGAATTTGCTGTGAAGTATGATGATGGAAGAGACCCAAGAGGAATTGCGCGAGCTGATATTATCCTAGTCGGAATTTCGCGGACTTCAAAGACTCCGTTATCTCAATATCTTGCTAATAAACGGATAAAAGTAGCGAACGTTCCGATTGTTCCAGAAGTCGAGCCACCTGAAGAGTTATTTGAAGTAGCAAAAGATAAATGTATTGGTCTCCGCATCAGTCCGGAGAAATTAAATGAAATTAGGAAAGAAAGGTTAAAAGCCCTTGGACTTGGTAATCAAGCAACCTATGCAACAATTAAACGAATTAACCAGGAACTGGAATACTTTGATAAAGTAATTGAAAAAATTAATTGTGAAGTAATTGATGTATCAAATAAGGCAGTGGAAGAAACCGCAAATATTATTTTACACATGATCAAAAATAAAGCGGAAAATAACTAAAATTCCTTAAAAGTCAAAAAAGGTTGGGTTTTCACCCAGCTTTTTTCCTGTTTTAATAAAAATGAGCAAACGAATAGAAATATTTGTCTAGATGTATTATAATAATTTTTCGTGCAAACCTAGTATTATTACTTAAAATATGCGGAGTTATATTCAGAAAAAAACATTCATTAAAAAGCAGGAATCTGCCCCCTGCTTATCGAAATTAAGAGTAAAGAAAAAGGCAAAATTAATTTTTTGGCGAAAACTGCATAGAATTCCAGCATTTTTATTTTCTTCATTCAGGAAAATAATGGTGGGGAGGTTAATATCATCATAGAGGTGAGCAGATACAGACAAAATAAGTGTGCTGCACTAAATCTGTATAATTAACAGTTCATTGTTTTTTTACGGTTTTATGAAGAAAAATGTCGTTTTTTGAAGGAGTTTCTAGATTTATCACGAATAAATAGAATATGGTGATTGAGTTGAGTCAAATACCAGAAGAAGTAATAGAAGAAGTAAGAAAAGCCAATAATATTGTGGATGTTGTTGGAGAATATGTACAACTAAAGAAACAAGGAAGGAATTACTTCGGTCTTTGTCCCTTCCATGGTGAAAAGACACCATCCTTCTCGGTCACACAGGATAAACAAATTTTTCACTGTTTTGGATGTGGAAAAGGTGGAAATGTCGTGACATTTTTAATGGAAATAGAAAGTTTTTCATTTTTTGAAGCAATGGAGGTGCTGGCCGGTCGCGCAGGAATCAGCCTTCCTACGACAGGAAATGAGAATAGGTCTTCCTATTCCGACGAAAACCAGCGGATACTGGAGGCTTCTGAATGGTTAACAAAGCTTTATCATCATTTACTCCGCTATACGAAGGACGGTAAGGAAGGATATAACTATTTACAAGATCGGTCAATCCAAGATGAAACAATTGATGTCTTTCAACTAGGATTTGCTCCGAATACTAAAGATTTCATTGTGGAATTTCTTGAAAAGAAGGGCTTCAATAAGCAATTACTTATCAAAGCAGGGCTTGTTTCGGAAAGGGATGATGGAACTGTTACGGACCGGTTCCAGGGGCGGGTTATTTTCCCGATACGGAATCACCTCGGTAAGACAGTTGCCTTCGGTGGACGAGCTATTCACGATCAAGGACCGAAATATTTAAACAGTCCGGAGAGCGAATTATTCCAGAAAGGAAGGCTGCTTTATAATTTCGATCTGGCAAAAAGACATATTCGGAAAGAAAATGAAGTAATATTGTTTGAAGGGTATATGGATGTAATTGCAGCTTACCAGGCAGGAATAAAAAATGTTGTAGCTACATTAGGGACAGCGCTCTCGGAATCTCAAGCGAAAATGCTTAGAAGGTACGTCAATGATGTCATTATTTGTTATGACGGAGACGATGCTGGTCAAGAAGCAAGTTTTAAGGCAGCTGCAACTCTACGCCAAGCTGGTTGTAAGGTCAAAGTCGCTTATTTAAAGGACGGAAGTGATCCAGATACCTTTATTGAAAGACACGGCGGCGAAGCATTCCAAGACCAAATCTTACGCGCAAGTGATACGTATATGACGTTTTTAATGCGTTATTATAAAAAAGATTATAATCTTAGCCTAGAAGCCGATAAGCTGAATTACATCCAAAAGGTTTTAAAAGAGCTGTCTATGGTTGAAAGCTCATTAGAAAGGGAATATTATTTACAGGAGCTAAGCAAGGACTTCTCGATGTCTCTCGATGTTCTAAAAGAAGAATTAGAGACAATTCAAGCAAAATATGGGAATCAGCCGGATAAGACAACCGAGAACAGATATACTAGTAATACTGTTATTTTGCCCAAGAAGCGGAAACTATTACCAGCATATCAAAATGCAGAAAGAAAAATTATTTACTATATGATGCAGAACGATTGGGTGGCTAACCGTGTTCAAGAAGAACTCGGGGCAAACTTTAGAGTTGATGATCATAAAATAATTGTTACTTATCTTTATGCTTTCTATGAAGATGGAAACAAACCTGATATAAGTAAATTCCTCGAAAGTATAAATGATGATAGATTGAAACAGCTCATCTCGGAGATAGCTATGTCCCCTGAGGTGGATGAAATTAGTGAGGAGGCGCTCGGTGATTATATTCGAATGGTTGAAACCGAATCAAGTAATAAAAGTGTAATCCAATCTTTAAAAGAACAGTTAAAGGTAGCAGAACAGCAAAGTGATCCGATAAAGGCGGCTCAAATTGCCGAAGAAATTTTACAGATTCAAAGAAAGCTGAAACATTAATGTTAATGGAATTTTAATTTGTTGGAAGGAGGGGGACTCATGACCGATAAAAAGCCTACTCAAACAAAAGAAACTGAAATGACTTTAGAGATGGCTAAGGATAATTTAGTCGAAATTGGTAAGAAACGCGGTACATTAGCCTATGAAGAGGTGGCTGACCGACTTGCTAATTTCGAAATTGAATCCGATGAGATGGAGGAGTTCTACGAATACCTGAATGAACAAGGGATTGAAGTAATTGGAGAATCTGAGGATGATCCAAATATGCAGAAAATAGCAAAGGAAGAAGAAATAGATACGGATGACTTAAGTGTCCCTTTAGGAATTAAAATAAATGATCCAGTTCGTATGTATTTAAAAGAAATTGGAAGGGTGAACCTTCTATCTGCAGCTGAAGAAATTGAGCTTGCATCCCGTATTGAACAAGGTGACGAGGAGGCTAAGCGGAGACTGTCAGAGGCAAACTTGCGTCTTGTTGTAAGTATAGCAAAACGCTATGTTGGCCGGGGTATGCTGTTTTTGGACTTAATCCAGGAAGGGAACATGGGGCTTCTTAAAGCCGTCGAAAAGTTCGATTACCGAAAAGGTTTTAAGTTCAGTACGTATGCAACTTGGTGGATTCGTCAGGCAATTACACGGGCGATCGCTGACCAAGCTAGAACAATCCGGATTCCTGTTCATATGGTGGAGACGATCAACAAGCTTATCCGTGTCCAGCGTTCACTGCTTCAGGACTTAGGAAGAGAACCAACTCCTGAAGAAATAGGAGAGGAAATGGAACTATCACCAGATAAGGTGAGAGATATCCTAAAAATCGCTCAAGAACCAGTTTCACTTGAAACGCCAATTGGGGAAGAAGATGATTCCCATTTAGGCGATTTTATTGAAGACCAGGAAGCTATATCTCCATCTGATCATGCAGCTTATGAATTACTGAAGGAGCAGCTGGAAGATGTACTTGATACTTTAACAGATCGTGAAGAAAATGTACTGCGTCTGCGTTTCGGTCTTGATGACGGTCGTACAAGAACACTTGAAGAAGTTGGTAAAGTGTTCGGTGTAACTCGCGAGCGTATTCGTCAAATTGAAGCGAAAGCATTGAGAAAGCTGCGTCACCCTAGCCGCAGCAAGCGCTTGAAAGACTTCTTAGACTAAGACTATAATCCAGTCATTGTTTACACGATGACAAACGTGTAAACAATGACTATTAAATGACTATTTTACAGTATGGAAACAGGCTCTAAACAAAGATGCTGCCTCATTGAACGATCCTATAAAAAATGGGGTGATTACAGGTGGAGCACGAGCGTAAGATAACAATCATCAATGAAATTGAATACTGGAAACAACATAAACTACTGCCAGAGCATTACTGCGATTTCTTGCTTGCTTTATACACGGAAGGTGAAGAAGCAACAACCATCGAACAACAGAGGAAGGGTACTTCTTTTACGAAGGTGGTAGAGCGCTTTCAAATAGCTTTACTTTACCTGTTACTTCCCTTCTCGTTTATTGTCATCTATTTTACTGAATTTCATGTTAATTTGCAACTAGTTATTTTATTTTTGCTACTTAGCTATTCAGTTGCGGTTGCTATCTATTATAAAAATAAGCGAGCTGTATATTTTCATTCAGCTTTTATCATCAGTCTATTCCTGGGTTTATTACTCAGTTTATCAATAAGTAACTTATGGTTTATCCAACCAATCGCGGCTGCTTTAGTTATCGTATGTAATTTCATATTCTGGATTTTCGCGGGTTATAAATTAAAGAGTAAGTATATCGCTTTTATAGGTGCTTTAGGCGTAATATTTGTTTTTTTGTATTATTTTCTTTGGAATTAATATCATTTCCCTTTAAAATTGACACATTATAGAGTAAACTATATATAGTCTTTTATAGATAGAAAAGGGAATACATAAGGAGGCAATTAAATGAAGAATGCAGTAGTACCATACGCACTTATTGCTGTATTAGGAATTGTTGCTGTCATCATCATTTCAGTTATCGGCTTAAATAACCAAGCGGAAATTGCTGAAGGCGAAGACGAAGGTGAAGAAACAGAACAAGTTGAAAACGGTGGAGAAGAGGGCGGTGAAACAGCTGGTGGTGACGCCGATGAGATTTTCCAGAATAACTGTGCAATGTGTCACGGTGCAGACCTTACTGGTGGAGGCGGACCAGATTTAACAGCTGTAGGTGCATCTTATTCAGCGGATGACATAAAAGAAATAATTCAAAATGGTAAAGGCGCAATGCCACCAGTACAAGCAGTGCAAGGCGAAGAACTCGATGCCCTTGCAGAATGGTTGAGTGAAAAACAGTAATATCTATAAAAGGAAAAGACGAGCTTTCTGCTAGAACAGAAAGCTTTTCTTTTTCAAAAGGAGTAAGGGATGAAACAATTAAACTTTAAACTTTCCAAACGTTTAATTGATGTGGCAAATTTTTTACCAACAGGTGCGACATTTGCCGATATAGGATCAGATCATGCGTATTTACCTTGCTATGTGTGCTCGCATGACCCTACTGCAACCGCAATTGCTGGTGAAGTAAACCAGGGTCCATTTGATAGCGCACAAGCGAATGTCCGGCTGCATGGATTGGCGGGGCGTATTACAGTCCGGCTTGGCGACGGTCTAGATGTTGTAAGAGAGGCCGACGATATCCAGCAAGTGGTCATCGCAGGCATGGGCGGAGGATTAATCAAACAAATTTTATCGGATGGAAAAGATAAGCTTGATACGGTTAACCGTATGATTTTACAACCGAATGTCGATGCGAGAAAGGTAAGAATTTGGCTGCATCAAGAAGGCTTCTTATTGACAGAAGAGCGGATTATGGAGGAGAATGGCCATATTTATGAAATTCTTGTCGCAGATCGGGAAGGTAGTGACCCGTATAAAGACGAGATTATGGATAAACAATTTTTATTAGGTCCGTATTTATTAAAGGATAAATCTCCTGTATTTTATAAAAAATGGCGCAAAGAAGCGGATAAATTAAGCCTTATCATCACACAGATGGAGCAGGCGAACAACCCCGATTTAAAACGGATTAACCAATTTAAACGGGAATTAATTTGGATGGAGGAGGAATTAGTCCATGAGCAAAAAAATCATAGTAAAAACAATTTTTGAAGCACTAGAGGAGCTCGCTCCAATAGAGAAAGCTTATTCATGGGATAATGTTGGTCTACAAATTGGTTCCGCTAATCAAAAAGCAAGCAAAATTATGATTACGCTAGACGTACTTGAATCAGTTGTAGATGAAGCAATTGCAAAAAATGTCGATGTTATTATTGCCCACCACCCCCTATTATTTAAACCGCTGAAACAAATTAATTTTGATACTCCAGAAGGTCGGGTCATCACGAAACTGATTCGGCATAATATTACGGTCTATGCGTCCCACACGAATTTAGATGTTGTAAAAGGTGGAGTAAATGATATGTTGGCTGAACAATTGGAAATACGAAAAGGGAAGCCACTTGTTCAAATTGGTACGGAAAAGCTATATAAGTACGCAGTTCACGTTCCCGTCAGCCATCGAGAAACAATCAAGCAGGTGATTGGTGACGCTGGTGGCGGCGAACAGGGTGATTATACTCACTGTTCCTTTGAAATAGAAGGAACTGGCTCATTTAAGCCGGGATCACAAGCCGATCCATTCATAGGTGAAATCGGGGAGATTGCAAAGGTTGAAGAAGTAAAAGTTGAAGCACTTGTACCAGAACATTCTCTTAAGCGAGTTATAGCAGCCGTTCTGGAGGAACATCCTTATGAAGAACCAGCTTATGACATTATCGAATTAACCAATCCCGGTGCAAGCTTTGGACTCGGTCGAATCGGTGAAGTGAAAAATCAAACGAATCTCCAGCAATATGCAGAAGAAGTGAAAGAAAAGTTAGGTTTATCGCATGTTCGAGTTGTTGGAGATTTACAAAAGAATGTTAAAAAAGCGGCTGTAATTGGCGGCAGCGGGGAAAAGTATATTCACGCAGCGAAACGTGCCGGTGCAGACGTTTATATTACAGGGGATGTAGGTTTCCACCAAGCACAGATCGCGATGGAAATGGGACTTGCAATGATTGATGCCGGTCACTATATTGAATCTGTAATGAAAGATAGTGTTAAGGACTATTTAAAACAGAAATTAACAGAATTTGATGTAGAAATTATTACATCCGAACGTAATACCGACCCATTCCAATATTTATAACGGAATGAAGTTAACGGTAAAAAGGAGTACGACTATGACAAAAACTACATTTCAATCCTTAGGCATGCATCCTGCATTAATGGATGTCGTCCAGAAGTTGCAATTTAATCATCCAACTGAAATACAAGAAAAGGTCATTCCGCCGATTCTAAATGGGCAAAGTGTGATTGGCCAGTCGCGAACAGGATCAGGAAAGTCACATGCTTTTCTGCTGCCCCTATTTAATCAACTGGATACAAGTAAAAGGGAAGTCCAATTCGTCATCACAGCCCCGACGAGGGAGCTTGCTATTCAGTTACATGATGAAGTTAAAAAAATTATCCATTATGCAGATAAAGACGGGATCTGGGTAAGTAAGTTGCTGATTGGTGGAACGGATAAACAGAAAATGATGGAGAAATTAAAAACACCACCTCATATTATCGTTGGAACTCCCGGGCGGATTCTCGATATGGTGAAATCGGAAAGTTTATCGATTTATTCAGCGAAATCTTTTGTCGTGGATGAAGCAGATTTAATGCTTGACTTAGGGTTTATTCAAGATGTCGACCAATTGCTTGTTCGGTCAAAACAGGATATTCAATTACTAGTGTTTTCTGCTACAATTCCTGAAAGGCTGCGACATTTCTTTCAAAAATATTTGGACCAACCAGTTTATGTTAAAATTGAAGAACATTTCTCACCTGAATTGATGGAACATCAATTTATTGCTGTAAAACATCGCGATAAGGGAGAAGTTATTCGTGATATTTCAAAAGTAATCCAACCATACCTCGCTTTAGTATTTACAAATGGGAAAGCAGAAGCAGACGCATTATTGGATAGCTTGCTACGTCACGGCTTAAATGCTGGTATTATTCATGGTGGTTTATCACCGCGTGAAAGAAAACGTGTATTAAAAGAAATCCAAAATTTACGTTATGAATATGTCGTTGCAACTGATCTTGCCTCAAGAGGGATTGACATAAAAGGTGTGAGTCATGTTATTAATGCTGACTTACCGAAAGAGGAAGCATTTTATATTCACCGCGTCGGCCGAACTGCAAGGGCGGGTCTGGAAGGTACAGCAATCAGTTTATACACCGAAGAAGATTTTGGTCTGATTGAGAACCTAGAGAAAAAAGGGTTGCAAATAACGTATATTGATGTTAAAGATAAGGAGTTCGTTACCGCAAAACCTTGGAATACACGGAAGTTAAGAAAAAACCAAGCGTCTGCGATTGAAAAAGAAGCATGGAAACGTGTCAAGAAAGCAAAGAAGGTTAAACCAGGTTATAAAAAGAAACAAAAACAAGAACAGGAAAATATAAAGAGAAAATTAGCTGCAAAAAAATATAACAAAAGAAAATAATCAGGAGAGGTGTACGTTTTGTTGAAGATTGGATCGCATGTATCAATGAGTGGCAAAAAAATGCTGTTAGGCTCTAGTGAGGAAGCTGTTTCATACGGAGCAAATACGTTTATGATTTATACAGGTGCCCCTCAGAATACGAGAAGAAAACCACTTGAAGAATTAAATATAGAAAAAGGAAAAGAACATATGAAGGAGCATGGGATTACAGATATTATTGTCCATGCCCCGTATATTATTAATATCGGCAATACGCAAAAACCAGCAACATTTGAACTTGGAGTAAATTTTCTAAGAAGTGAAATGGAGCGTACGGAAGTAATCGGAGCGAAACAAATCGTCCTGCATCCCGGGGCTCATGTCGGTTCAGGGGAAGACGCCGGTATTAAAAGAATTATTGAAGGTCTGAATGAAGTGTTGACAAGAGAACACGAAGTGCAAATCGCATTAGAAACGATGGCAGGAAAAGGTTCGGAAATCGGGAAGACATTCGAGGAACTGGCAAGAATTATTGACGGGGTTACATTTAATGAAAAACTTTCGGTATGTATGGATACATGTCACATTCATGACGCTGGTTATGACATTGTCAATGACTTTGACGGTGTATTGAATGAATTTGATAAAACCATTGGAGTTGACCGTATTAAGGTTGTTCATGTCAATGACAGTAAAAATCCAAAAGGCGCAAGAAAAGACCGTCATGAAAACATCGGTTTCGGCCATATAGGCTTCGAACCATTACATTACATCATTAATCATCCACAGCTGAAAGAACTGCCAAAAATTCTCGAAACACCATATGTAGGGGAAGACAAGAAAAATAAAAAAGCGCCATATAAACACGAAATTGAAATGATAAAAGACGGTAATTTCAATGCGGATTTAAAAGAAATTATTATGCAATAAATAGACTGGGGCATAACTACACGATATGGATTAATTAACGAACAGATCTACTCACCGGCCGCCTGCGAAAACGAAGTATCTTTCCGCGACCGCCGGTGAGAATCATGATGATAAGTTCTGATGTTTACCATACATTAAAGTTATGACCCGTTTTTTTATTGAAATAAATGTTCTAGTCCATAGCTCTTAATAAGTTGTTCAAATAAAGCCCTTGCCTTTTGTGCAGTCTGGGGATTCGTAATTGCCGCTATTTTATCATGCGCTTCATCGATTCCTTTTTTTGAAAAAATATCAATATCATTTGTTTGGATATAATGGATAATTTTTGTTGCTTCATCCCTTGTTAACGAAAATCCGTATTGATCCGCATAATGTAAAATCTCTCCGGCTGTTAACTGTCTCAGCTTGGTTTTCACCATTTCTTTAATAAAAAATGACATCAGCTTCCTCCTTTATTTATTGTGTCATACATAAGCTATGCAAAGCAGGTTCCAATCTTGCCAGTTAATAACATCATAAGTGTGGCCAGACTCCATAAACTAACGTTGAACACGATGAAAAGGAGGCAAAATAAAATGGATGATGATAAACGCAATATCCAATCAGCACCACATCGCGGCGGTGAAGACAGATATAGAAAGCGCCATGATGAAGAATTTGCTGAAGAGTTCGCAATGGATGATGCCGATGCCCGTCATGATGATGACGTTATCAGTACGTACGGGTGGATTGGTATTGTTCTATCCTTACTTTCCTTTTTGGTTTGGCCAGTCTTTTTTGGAGCGGTAGGTATCATCCTAGGCTTCGTTTCCCGGAGCAAGGGTGCTGATACACTAGGTAATATCGCAATCGGTATTGGGGCACTATCCATTATCCTGCGTATATTTATGTAGATAAGAGAGAGGTTGTTACTCAACCTCTCTCTTGTTGTTTTTGCGGTTCATTGTATAATGGAAAGTAATAGAAAGAATTAGGTAGAAGTGACTCTGTATCAACACCTGGATTCAACTTTTCAAAATCATTGATAACTTGTTGGACATCTAAATAATCCAATTCATTAATTTCTTCTGTGACCGATAATATGGTATCTCCATGCTTGATTTTAATATGGGCAATTCCGGTATCTTTATCCTCTTGTACTTTTACAACGCTCTCTTCTTTCAGTGGTTGTTGTTTGGATAAATCATCAATGACACTTATTATCACTAAGATAAATAGTAATAATAAGGATAAACGTTTAGATGTTGACATAGTTTTCTCCTTTTTTCCACAGTAATCATCCCTAAAACTTCCAGTTCAGATGAGTCACTCATGATTTGCTCAACTAATCAGTGGAATGAAGCATTCTTCTGATTAAAGTTTTTTTATGAAACAAAATTTATACTTAATCCGTAGATATAAATGAAAGGGGAAATTATTATGGGCATATTTGATCTTGAATGGATTGGATTAGTTATTACATTCTTGGGAACGCTATTCCTTATTGGAGAAGTACTCGTTAATATGCGAGGTCTGTTTGCATTGTTGGGAATTGGCTTTATTACCGTTTATTTTAGTGCCTATGCTGGAACAGAATCCGTTATACTTATGATTATTATTTATTTTGTTGGTTTAGTACTAATTATTATAGATGGGAAATTACTAAATGATGGTACGCTTTCAACGATTGGGCTTGTAGCTATGCTAACCTCAGTCGGTGTAGCCGCTCCTAGTTTAACTGCTGCTCTATTTGCCATCATTGGTGTTGTGTTAGGTGCGGCTTGCTCGTTCTTTTTCCTGAAAGTGTTTAAGCGAAGGGAAATGTGGACCAAAATTGCTCTCAAAGATCAGCTCAGCAAAGAGGCTGGTTATAACTCGATGAATATGGAATATGAAAAATTAGTCGGAGAAAAGGGAGTTGCACTTAATGATTTACGACCAGTGGGAACAGTACGAATCAATGGAAAAGATTATAGTGCCCAGTCGGAGGGGAAATGGATCTCAAAAGATACAGAAGTAACTGTTGTTAAAGTAGATGGTACAAAGATACAGGTTGAAGAAATTGTATAGAACAATTGCTAATGCTTGCCTAATTAGGTAAAGCATTATTTTTTTGTCTTTTTGACATAAAGTTGTTCGTTAAGGGTAAAAACTACATTATAAAAGAGCGTTTGTAAAAATTATGTAAATTTTATTAAAAAGGCTTTACAAATCATGGACTAAAATTAATAATAGATAAGTATGCGAATTTCAGGCTTGAAAGGATGAAAATAATTGGATATTGATGTGCAATCGCTCATATTTGATTTTATCGGCGGTATAGGAATATTCCTCCTCGGTATCAAATTCATGGGAGATGGACTTCAGCGTTCTGCTGGAGATAGATTAAGGGATATACTGGATCGATTCACAAGCAATCCATTTCTCGGTGTTTTAGCGGGGATTGTCGTCACGCTATTAATTCAGAGCAGTTCAGGAACAACGGTGCTTACTGTTGGTCTTGTCAGTGCCGGCTTTATGACGCTAAGACAAGCGATCGGTGTCATTATGGGAGCGAATATCGGAACGACAGCAACTGCGTTTATTATCGGGATTGACATAGGGGAATATGCCTTGCCAATTCTCGCTGTCGGTAGTTTCTTAATTTTCTTCTTTAGTAACCAAAAAGTAACTGCCATTGGACAAGCACTCTTTGGATTTGGAGCTCTATTCTTCGGACTTGAATTAATGAGTAGTGGAATGAGCCCACTGCGTACACTTGATTCTTTCCATGAATTAACTGTCAGTATGAGTGAAACACCAATCCTCGGTGTTGTAATTGGAACAGTATTTACAATGGTTGTTCAAAGTTCTACTGCAACGATTGGGATCTTGCAAGGACTAATGTCAGAAGGGGCAATCAAGCTTGATGCAGCAATACCGGTTTTATTAGGTGATAATTTAGGAACAACGATTACTGCAATTATTGCTTCATTAGGGGCTTCGATTGCCGCTAAGCGAGCTGCATTAACACATGTGGTCTTCAATATTATCGGGGTAGTTATATTTATGATCTTATTAAGTCCGTTTATTTCTTTTGTAACTTATTTGCAAGAACAACTATCCTTGAACCCATCCATGACAATTGCGGTCGCACATGGTTCTTATAATATTATGAATACAGCAATTCAATTCCCGTTCATCGGTGCATTAGCATGGATTGTTACGAAACTGATTCCTGGAGAAGATATGGTTATTGAATATAAACCACAGCATTTAGATCCAATTGTTATTAATAAATCTTCTTCACTTGCACTCGAACAGGCAAAATTAGAAGTATTACGTATGGGGGACTTTGCATATAAAGGCTTGGAAGAAACGTTGAAATATGCTCAAACATTAGATACAAAACATTCGGAAATGGCAAGTCAAGTTGAAGGTGCAATTAATAACTTGGATCGCAAAATAACCGAATATCTTGTCGCTATATCTGCAGAATCTATGACGAAGTGGGAAAGGGATAAACATACTCTCTTAATGGATAGTGTGCGCGATATTGAACGAATTGGCGACCACTTTGAAAACATCACTGAGTTGATTGACTATCGGATATCCAATAAGGTTGATTTAACGGATCAGGCAATGGATGACTTAAACAGTATGTTCGATTTAACTTTATTAACGGTGAAACAATCTATTGAATGTTTAGACAATCGTGATAAAGAATTAGCACTCGAAGTAATTCGTAAAGAGGAACAAATTGACCAGATGGAAAGAAAATACCGGAAGCGACATATTATCCGAGTGAATGAAGGATTATGTACTGCGTCTGCGGGAATTGTTTTTGTCGATATTTTAAGTAACTTAGAGCGTATCGGCGACCATGCGGTTAATATTGTAGAAGAAATTTTAGAACAACAATAAACTATTGAGGGGAAAGAAATAATTTCTTTCCCCTTTTCAATTGATAAAGCTGTGAAGAAAGATTTGATCCTGCATTTTTGAAATGGATTTGGAAATATCCGCAGACGAGAAGGCCAGCAACAATAAATAAATTAGAAAAGTTGTCCGAAGAAAAGAAGGTTATTATTTTACATTCGCCAAAAGAAGTGAAACGCTTTATAGAAAACTTGGAAGGAGAAGTATTATGAAATATTCCTGTCCTTTCTGCGGTTATAAAGTGAAACTTCATTCAGTGGGGGTTTCCTTCCCTCCCCCACTGAATGTTAGCTGAACAGAATCAGGTATTTACGGGCTGTATATCCCTCACCTGAATACCCGTGATTTCAACTGTGGAATGAAGGGCATACTATATTAGGCAAAGAATTTAAATTAAAGTAAACAAGTTCGTTAAAATAAATGCATTTTCGGATAGAATGTTGTATAATGAAAACCTATGACTTGTAAACTTAATGTCGAATGAACACGAACAATTCATCAAAAAATTTCTTTGAAGAAAAAGTATTGCAAAAGGGCAATAAAAGTGTTGACATTTTTTCTAGGACATGGTAAATTATATCTTGTTGGTTAATCCACAGCAATTTATTCCACAGTAGCTCAGTGGTAGAGCAATCGGCTGTTAACCGATCGGTCGTAGGTTCGAATCCTACCTGTGGAGCCATGGCGGCGTAGCTCAGCTGGCGAGAGCGTACGGTTCATACCCGTGAGGTCGTGGGTTCGATCCCCTCCGCCGCTATACTAGGTTACAGTGTGCAAGCTGTACGCTGTAACCCATTTAAATCATGAAATGTGCAGAGCTACATCTTTTACCGATGGCGGTCGTGGCGAAGTGGTTAACGCACCGGATTGTGGCTCCGGCATCCGTGGGTTCGATCCCCACCGATCGCCCCATCAATATATCATATGAACGGACCCTTAGCTCAGTTGGTTAGAGCTATCGGCTCATAACCGATCGGTCGCAGGTTCGAATCCTGCAGGGTCCACCATTTTGTTTAAGTTTAATAGTTGGAGGTATACCCAAGTCTGGCTGAAGGGGTCGGTCTTGAAAACCGAGAGGCGGGTCAAACCGCGCGGGGGTTCGAATCCCTCTACCTCCTCCATTTACATATCTTGTAAATAAATAGAAAAAATAGGCTCGGTAGCTCAGTCGGTAGAGCAACGGACTGAAAATCCGTGTGTCGGCGGTTCGATTCCGTTCCGAGCCACCATTGTCCAAACAAGCAAACATGCTTGTTTTTTTAATGTCTTCATCCTTGTGTGACTCGATCCTCCTTTGTATAAAATAAAAGATTTACTTTCTATGAAGCATAAAATTTGCAACAAATATAAAGCTTTGATAATCTACAATTACAGGTAAGATAATATTAAGGGAGGAAGATTTTTATGGCAAAATTTGAACTACCAGAATTACCATATGCATATGATGCATTGGAAAAGTCTATTGACAAAGAGACGATGAACATTCACCATACGAAACACCACAACACGTACGTTACAAACCTTAATAACGCATTAGAGGGTCATGCTGACTTACAGGAGAAATCACTGGAAGAGCTAATCAGTAACCTTGACGCTGTACCTGAAAGCATCCGTACCGCTGTTCGCAATAATGGTGGGGGACATGCTAACCATAGCCTGTTTTGGGAAATCTTGTCACCAAACGGAGGCGGAGAACCGACTGGCGAATTAGCGGATAAAATCAATGCTAAATTTGGCAGTTTCGACAAATTTAAAGAAGAATTCAAAACTGCAGCGACTGGCCGTTTCGGTTCAGGTTGGGCATGGCTAGTAGTTGATAACGGCGAACTTGAAATCACAAGTACGCCAAACCAAGACTCTCCATTAATGGAAGGTAAGACTCCTATTTTAGGATTAGACGTTTGGGAGCATGCTTACTACTTGAGATATCAAAACAAGCGCCCTGATTACATTGATTCCTTCTGGGATGTAGTAAACTGGGATGAAGTTGCTAAGCGCTATAACGAAGCAAAATAATTATTCCATTACAGAAAACGTGAAGAAAATCAATCTTCACGTTTTTCTTTTGTCTTAATGGACTTCACCCTGACTTAACAATGATAAATTGCTAATAAATAACGAAATACATAAGGTTTTATGGTAGAATATAAGAGCAGATATTTCAGCATTACGAAAAATGAGGGGGCGTATAATGAAGGAAAAAAAGAAAAAAAGAGCACAGCTTCCCTTTCGAACAAATATAATCTTTTTCATCGTGTTCTTATTATTTTCAATGCTGATTTTTCAACTAGGTGTCGTGCAAATCCTAAATGGAGAAGAATTCCAAGAGGAAATTGACAAAACGATTCAAGATACGACTAAAATCCCGGTACCTCGGGGAAAAATATATGACAGAAATGAAAATTTAGTTGTTGATAATAAGGCGCTATATTCCATTACGTATACACCTCCCAAAGGTGTGCAGCCACAGGATCGTTTAGACCTCGCGGAAAAGTTAGCGAAGTTTATTTCGATGGACAGCGAAGAAGAGCTTAACAAAATAACAGATCGGGATAAGCGCGAATATGTCTATCTGAAAGATTTGGCAAAAAACGAAGGTAAATCAGCTGATGAAAGGGAAGAAACATACGAGGACTTGTTACCGGAAGAAAAAACGAAGGACATGTCCAACGCAGAAATTTACCAAGAGGTTTTAAAATCCATTCCAGATGAGCATGTGGCAGATAATAATTTTACAAAAGAAGAACTCGAAGTGATCCGGATTAAAAAAGAACTGGATAAAGCTTACTCCTTAACGCCGCAAATTATTAAAAATGAGGATGTTACACCGGAAGAATATGCACTCGTCTCAGAAAATCTCGACCAATTGCCAGGAATCAATGCAACAACAGACTGGGATCGTGAGTATATGTATGGCTCTACAATTCGAAGTCTTCTAGGAAGTATCAGTACCCATCAAACCGGGATCCCAGCAGAAAATATGCAATATTTCATGTCACGAGGCTACAGTAGAAATGACCGGGTTGGCAGAAGTGGATTAGAACAGCAATATGAAGATGTTCTTAGGGGTACAAAAGAAAAAATTGAATATACAACGACGAAATCAGGTGCCATCATCGATTCCAAGACCCTTGTTAAGGGTGAGAGAGGGAAGGATCTCATTCTAACGATTGATATGGAATTCCAAGAAAAGGTAGATGAGATTCTGGAGGACGAGTTAAGAAAGGCAATTCAATTAGACCCTTATAATAACCGTTACTTAAACGATGCACTAGCAGTTGTGATGGATCCGAAAACAGGAGAATTAATTTCAGTAGCCGGGAAAACATACGATCATAAGGAAGGGACATTTAGCTATAGTCCGCATCACACATTGCATGATGCTCATCGACCAGGTTCGGTTGTAAAAGGTGCTACCGTATTAGCGGGATTGCATTCAGGTGTAATCAGTCCAGGTCAAAGCTTTTATGACAGGCCTATCAAAATAGCGGGCACCCCAGAAAAACGATCCTTATCAAGCACAATTGGTTTGGCAGATGATATCAAAGCATTGAAAGAATCATCGAACATATATATGTTCTATATTGCTCTACGAATGGCGGGGGATTATCGTACTCCATTTCCAAATGGGGCGAGTTCATCAATGGATCTTGCGGCATGGCAGGAAATGCGAAATTATTTCCTTCAATTTGGTTTAGGTGCTCCCACTGGTATAGATTTTCCATCTGAATCAACAGGAGTACTTGGTCAGTCTAAAAATGACGTTGGTCTACTGATGAACTATGCAATTGGCCAGTATGATACGTATACAACTCTTCAATTAGCTCAATACGTTTCGACTATCGCTAATGATGGTTACCGTGTGCGCCCGCATTTCGTAAAAGAGATACGAGAACCAATCGCTTCCAAGAAGGAATTAGGTCCACTTTATAAATCGATAAATACAGAGTACTTGAATCAAATTCAAGCGAGCGAATCGGAAATTGCTCGAGTGCAGGAAGGCTTTAGGCAAGCATTCCAAGTGCAGCGCGGTACGGCTTATAGTAACTTTGCAGGGAAAGATTATAATGCTGTAGGTAAGACGGGAACAGCGGAGAATACGGTTTATGTCGATGGGGTAGGGTATGATACAATCAACCGTGCGATCATCGGTTATGCTCCAATGGATAACCCAGAAGTTGCTTTTGCAGTACTGGTTCCAAATATCGGCATTAATGCAAGAGAAGATGGGAATGTCGCCAACCGGATTGCCGAGCGTATTCTTGATACGTACTTCGAAATGCAAGAAGAGCAGGATGATGGCGATGCTGAAGAAGCGGCAGAAGATGGAGAATCGTAAAAAAGCTCAATATTATTTACACAATAATTTAACACTCATTTAACAATCTTCCGGTATACTTAAGCTATACAATTCATACGTCTAGCAATGGATTGAAGATAGTTTGGAGGAGATTGGATGAGCCCGACACGTGAGCAGTTTCAAAGTGAATTAGAGCAGTTGAAAGAAGAAGTCATTAAAATGGCGAACTTATCCGGTGAGGCATTGTCGAAAGCTGTCGATTCATTAATTAATCAAGACTTGGAACAAGCGAAAGAAATCCTTGAAGAAGATAAACAAATTGATGAATTGGAAAGAGAAATAAATGAAAAATCGGTGCTGCTGATTGCAAAACAACAACCGGTAGCAACCGATCTACGGCAGATTATTATTGCTCTCCGCGTAGTAACCGATATCGAAAGAATGGGCGATAATGCTAAAAATATTGCAAAAGCAACAATCCATTTAGATAAGAATCTTTCTACTATTCCGGAAGGTCTGCGGCAAATGCATGAAATTGCAATGGATATGTTGAAAACATCGATGCATGCTTTTAAATATGAAGATATTACCGTTGCTGAGAAATTAGCGGAAACAGATGATAAAGTAGATAAGATGTATAAGCATATTGTTAACGAGCTGCTTGGAGAAACAGCAACAAATCCGGATAAAATCCAATATATTATGCAAGTCGCGTTTTGTGCCCGCTACTTAGAACGCTTCGCCGACCATATTACAAATATAGGGGAAAGCATACTCTACTTAGTTAAAGGAAAAAATTATAACCTTAATTGATTAATAGTGTGTCGAAAATGAGTATGCGTCAGCAAGGTACATGTGGAGCGGAAAAAGTGAGCCAACGGGCTTCAAAGGTGCATGGGCGCACTACGAAGTATCATTTTTGCCAGATTTCCAGAAACAAAATCGAATTAAAAAACCAGCGCCTCCAATAGTAGGCACTGGTTTTTTAATTTGATGTCAAACGTTCGGCTATTTCGTATTCGGATAAACCACGTTCTAGTTCATGTTTACCCATTTGAACACGTAAAGAATAGTCGTTATCAATCAAGTATTTGTTAAAAGATGCTGCATCGTCGATAAGTCCTTCTTCTTCAAGAATATCGCTAATATATGAAGTTGCCATTCCTGGTTCAACTGTAATGACTACAGGGGAATTCTTATCTTTCTTTTTAGGCTTTTCATCTTTCTGCTTTTCCTTTTTCTTATCGTCATCAGCTTTTTCTTTATTCTTATCCTTTTCTTTATCTTCTTTTGCGGCTTTATCTCCATCAGCTTTATCATCATTAGCTTTTTCTTTTTCTTCTTTGGATTCCTTAGCATCCTCTTCATCAGACTCAGCTACATCCGTTTCATCATCATTTTTCTCTTTATTACCTAAAGTAAAGCTAATATAGTCTTCTTCAGAAATAACGCGTAATCCTTTTTCTTCAATTTTCTCTATCAATTCTTCTGTTGTATCTTCTGCTGTACTTTCATTGCCATAACCAAATAAATAAAACACAGCAAGTAAAATCAATCCGGTAGTAATCAAGCCAACTGAGAATGCGCGTAGTGTATGTTTCATGCTTAACTCCTTTTCTGGCGTCTAGTAATCAAGATTGTTCCTTAAACTCCGAACTGGAGGATTGATTAATATTTCCTGGGAGCAATTCTTCTTCTAGTATTTTAATTTTCTTCTTCATTTGGTATGTATCCTGCATAGAAGTAATCGAAAGCTGTTCGACTTGACTTTCCAGCTCTTCCAATCGATCATTCATAAAATAAGACAGGATGAACAAGACCAGACCGATAATGAGTATGGTTACAATCGCAATTATCATTTATTTCCCTCCCTTTAACCACATATTAGTTATATCATATTATGTGTGTCATGAAAACCTTAAAATTACCTAGAGAATTGTTGAATCTTTTTGCAACATCTGTTATTATAATAAAGGTCTAATAAAATTGCTTATGTATTCTTAAAGATAGTTTGAAAAGTTTGGAGGGAAAATTATGCGCGTTAATATCACGTTAGCTTGTACAGAAACAGGAGATCGTAACTATATTACTACGAAAAACAAGCGTACAAATCCTGAACGTATTGAGCTTATGAAATATAGTCCACGTCTTAAAAAACACACTTTACACCGTGAAACTAAATAAAACAATAATAAAGCTCTTATCCTCGGATGAGAGCTTTATTTATTTTATATAAGGTTAATAGCTACTGAATGCTTTCATACAGCGTAAGTGTCTGCTCTTTCACTAATTAAGGCGCTCTAATCGCCGTTCAGTTGCCCGGTGGACGGATGCTTTCCGCGGGCACAGCTGGAGCCTCCTCGGGCTACCGCCCTGCGGGGTCTCCAGACTCGTGCTTTTCCCGCAGGAGTCACCGTCCACCGGGCAACTGAACTGGTAAGATGATTATTATTGAAAGCATTTATTCTAGCCCCATGTCACGATAGAAATAATATCTGTGGAATAATAAAGAGTGATCTAAATTGGGCTTTTCCTGGGAGCAGTCCAGACACCTCGAGACTCCTGCAGGAGGATAGGCATAGGTGAGCCCCCCCCCGCAGTACGCAAAGCGTACGAGGAGGCTCACCAGCCGCCTGCGGAAAGCGAGAGGTGTCTGGACTGCGGACCTCCAGAAGTAAGTTGCAAACACTTACGCTGTATGAAAGTATTCCGCAGTTTCACTTGATTTTAAAGTTATCCAGCTGTTTAGGTTGCGAAAATGGAGTGGGGATTATAATAATATATTTAGTAGAATAAATCTGCTATGATGAAGGGAAGGAAGGTGAATCCATGTCTTTAAATGAGCAATATCTTTTATATACCTTTGCAAATGATCTTGTGAAAAATCATAGATTTAACTTATTATATTTAAATGAGAAGACAAATGAAGTCTGGTTAGAGAAAAATGAAAACCGTACTTCAATCGTTGTGCGCCTCATACATAAAGGATTTGATTGGAAAAACCATTTAAAACAGGATATCTCATTTTTATTTCAACGGGTTCGAAACGTAAAACAATTATTAGGCAAGAATATAGAGGTGTATAACCTTTATTTTACAAAGCATCAGCCTGTAGATACATGGGAAATACTGAAACAGCCATTGACTGCTGAAGGAAAACCGAAAGTAAGCATGAGAGTTTATTATTTGGATCAAGAAGAATATGTTCACGAAGCGGAACGGTTTGAACAAGATTTGCTGCCACACCAACCTATTTCCTATAATCTTGAATTACCAGATGAGAGAAAAGAAGAAGTTGTGGAAGAAACTAAATATGACTTTGTATCTTCATTAAAGAATAAACGGAAAGAAGTCGAAAATATTTTTAGCTTCGGAAGACCACTCTTTTCTTATGCATTTATCATTATTAATTTGCTTTGCTTTTTTTATATTGAATGGAAAGGGGATAGCACTTCGATTGAAACGCTTATCGAATTCGGTGCAAAGTACAATCCTGCGATGATAATAGATGGGGAGTGGTGGCGTTTGTTTAGCTCCATGTTTATCCATATTGGATTTATTCATCTCGCCTTAAACATGCTCGCCGTCTACTATTTAGGTACTGCAATTGAGAAAATCTTTGGAAGCAGCCGTTTTGTTCTCATTTATTTTATAGCCGGTTTAGGTGGTTCAATCGCGAGTTTCGCCTTTACGACAAGCGTTAGTGCCGGCGCTTCGGGGGCGATATTTGGTTTGTTCGGTGCGTTTCTTTATTTTGGTATTATACATAAACGATTATTCTTCCAAACAATTGGGTCAAGCATACTGCTTGTATTAGCTATAAATTTAGTGATTGGTTTATCCATTGATGAAATCGACATGGCGGCTCATGTTGGTGGACTAATCGCCGGATTCCTTGCTGCAGCAATTGTTGGCATGCCTAAGAATAAGCGGCCATTATTCCAAATCGGTACTGCAATCATTACCGCTGGTTTACTGTTTGGGGTTACATATTATGGCGTCCATGCAAATGAAAATAGCCAATCATTTCAATTATTACAGATCCAAGAGCATTTAGCTGATCATGATTATGAAAAGGTTGTTAATGTAGCAACGGACGCATTAGAGTTAAATGGGGATATGGAAAGCGCCCTTTTATTCCAACGCTCCTACGCTTACATCAAGCTTGGACGGTATGAAGAAGCATTGATTGATTTAGAAGAGAGTGTCACCTATGATAATCCTTTGCCAGAAGCATATCACAACTTGGCGATTTTATATGATCTCGAGGGAGATACTGAAAAATCTAAAGAAGCAATCGAACGAGCTTACCAAATGGACCCAACCAATGAAGATGTCATCGATCTATATGAAGAAATAATCGGAAACTCACCGACAAAGTAACGACTAGGTCCGATCTAAGGCGATAAATTTATTTGGTTGTCTCATCATGTTATATTGCTTTAGTAAGGAAGTAACTCATTTTTTCTCGGAACAGCCTCGTATTACCGAATGCCCCTGTGGGAAGAGAGGCTCATCAGCTGCCCACAATAAGTGCAGGTGTAAGGGGGCTGGTGAGCCGAGTAAAAAAGATTAATATTTTAACCTCTCGTAACAATAACATTAAACTACATCTCCCAGCCTATTTTCTTTTTTGGCAGTAAGACCCATTCTTACTGCCTTGTTTTCTAATAAAACTTCGCTATAATTTTCTTTACATTGATTCCTTTGGTATAATAGAGAGTGGTGAAATTTATTGAACTCTGTATATGACGTCCGAATGCTTTTAAAGCGATTCGGCACATTCGTTTATTCACGAGATCGTATCGGCGATCTTATATTAATGGAAAGTGAACTTGAAGAACTTTATAAATTGGGTTTTATTACACAACAACTATACATTAGTGGAAAACTTGTTCTACAAAAAGAAAGAAATGCATTAGAAGAGGCAGAAAGAGGGCAAAGTCATGAATAAATATATGATTGGCATTGATATCGGCGGCACTTCCATTAAGTTTGGTTTATTCACGGCTGAAGGGGAACTCCTGCACAAGTGGAATATCCCAACAAGAACTAAAGACAATGGTTTTTTCATATTGCCGGATACCTGGGCATCTATAAAAGAAATTCTAGAAAAGAAGGATATAACAACGGATGAGATTCTCGGTATCGGAGCAGGAATTCCAGGCTTTATCAGTAGTGAAGAAGGTATTGTCCACTATGGAACGAATATAGGATGGAGAAATAAGCAGTTCACGAAAGAACTGAGTGATTTATCCGGCTTACCTGTATTTATCGAAAATGATGCAAACATGGCTGTGTTAGGTGAAAATTGGCAAGGTGCAGGGAATGAAGGAAAGCATGTTATTGCCGTTACGCTCGGAACTGGAGTTGGCGGTGGCATCATAGCTAACGGTTCAATCCTAAATGGAATAAGTGGCATGGCCGGAGAACTTGGACATATATTAATTGAAGAGAACGGAGCACCTTGCAATTGCGGAAAGAGTGGTTGTTTAGAAACAATCGCTTCAGCTACCGGCATAGTAAGGCTCGCAAAGGATTTAAGCATAAAACAGCCGGAATCAGAACTTGCTAAAATGTATAATGAAAAAAAGGATCTTACAGCAAAAGATGTTTTTCAATTGGCTGAGAAAGCCGATAAAGCTGCAATGGAAATAGTCAGTACGGTTGCAGCAACATTAGGGCGAACATTTGCGGATTTAGGTGTCATACTGAATCCGGAGAAAATCTTGATTGGTGGTGGGGTCTCTCAAGCTGGGGAACCATTTATCAATCAAATTCGTGATCATTTTGAAGCCTATGCTTTACCACGGGTAAAAGCTAACTGTGAAATCAAGCAAGCTGTACTTGGCAATGATGCGGGTATCATCGGAGCAGCTTTCTGTGTTAAGCAGAATGTGGAAAAAAGTTTACTCTAGATTTTTTTCTGCTTATCTAGTAAAATAAGATGTCAGAAAAACTATGAAGCAAATGTAAAAAAATGAAACCTTTATTAGTTGGTTTACGTCTAATAGTATAAGTGGGTTGTAAAAAACAGTTTACAAATTGCTCAAAGAGGGAATAGTGGAGTTTAACGCGTCTGTTCTCTTTATATTTGGGAGGATTTAGAATGAGGAAAAAACAAGCAAGAATACCGTTATATATTATTGCGTCCTTGCTATTCGGTCTTAAAACATATATTGTTTACCGTTTTATGTTTAATATTGAACTAGATAATAGAATGCAAGAGCTCATCTTATTTATTAATCCGTTTGTCTCGGCATTTCTAATTTTTGCAGTGTCCGTTTGGTTTAATAAACCATCAAGACAAATGAAATACTTGCGTTATACAGCATTTATTTTCAGCTTTATCGTATTTGCTAACTTAGTATTCTATCGTCAATTTACGGACTTTATTACACTTCCGCAATTATTTATGGGAAGCAACATGACGGATTTGGGTTCAAGTATTCTTACGTTGATTAAACCATATGACATTCTGTTATTTACAGATGCCGCAATTATTTGGTATTTGAGTAAAAAGAAAGAATCAACTTTATCTGTTCAGTATTTGAAGCGAGGAAAAGCTTTTGCGCTTTCCATGTCTCTATTGTTGCTTGCGGGTAACTTTTTCTTAGCTGAAATGGAAAGACCGCAATTATTTACCCGTGCATTTGACAGGGAGTATTTAGTGAAGAATATCGGATTATTTAATTACCATGTCTATGACCTTGTTATACATTCGAAAACAGAGTCGCAACGTGTGTTCGCAGATGGAAATGAAATCCCGGAAATTAAAGATTATATTGAAGAAAATGTAAAAGTGACCGAGAAATCGGATATGTTCGGGGTTGCTGAAGGTAAAAATGTTATATTCATCAATGCGGAATCGGTCCAAGGCTTTGTTGTAGGAAAAGAAGTGAATGGGCAAGAAATTACACCATTCCTCAATAAGCTTGTTGAAGATGAGGATACGTATTACTTCGATAACTTCTTTGAACAAACGGGTCAAGGGAAGACATCGGATTCAGAATTCCTAGTTGAAAATTCATTATATCCACTTTCAAGAGGGGCTGTATTTTTCACTCATGGAGGTAATGAATACCATGCTCTACCTGAAATACTGAAGGAAGAGGATTACTTTTCAGCAGTGCTTCATGCGAATAATAAGAGTTTCTGGAACCGTGATGGGATGTACAGAAGCTTGAACCTTGATCATTTTTATAGTGATGAAGCTTATGAAATAACCGATGAAAATTCAGTTGGCTGGGGACTCAAGGATAAACCGTACTTTGAACAATCAATTAAGTATTTACAAGCAATGGAACAACCATTCTATACGAAATTCATTACACTGACTAACCACTTCCCATTTGAATTGGATGAAGAAGACAAATCAATCGAACCATATGATTCCAATTCAAATACGTTAAATAATTACTTCCCGACCGTACGTTATGCGGATGAAGCGATTGAAGAATTCTTCGATCACCTAAAACAGGCAGGTCTTTATGAAGATTCCATCATCATTATTATGGGAGACCATATTGGAATCAGTGCTAACCATAATCGTGCTATGAGCATGTTCTTGGATAAGGAAGAAATCACACCATATGACCAGGTCCAGTTACTAAAAGTACCATTATTCATTCACATACCAGGTCATGGCAAAGGGGAAACAATCTCTACAGTTTCCGGTCAAATTGACTTAAAGCCGACAATTCTAAGCCTTCTTGGGATTGAACATAAAAACGATATTTACTTCGGTAATGATTTATTTGCAAAGAACCGAAAAGGCTATATCGCTTTGAGAAACGGTGATTTTGTGAGTGATGATTATCTTTCAACGGCAGGTATGTGCTATGATGTTCATACTGGTGAACTAGCTGATGTGGAGGATGAAGCTACATCAGAGGAAGAAGCTACTACAGGAACGAGCAGTCCTTGTGATGAAATTGCTGAAAAAGTAGAATTGGAATTAAGCTATTCCGATAACATTATATATGGAGATCTATTCCGTTTTGTAGATTTCGCAGAAGAAAAACAGGTAGAGAAGTAATATTCTCTACCTGTTTTTTCGTATGTGCCGGGCAGGGGATATAACTTGGTGGGGAACGTCCACTACAGGCTTGGCAGCAGGAATTGCTAGCGGAAGGGAAGGGCGTCCGAAGTGATAATGACAGAATGTTGCTGGCTAATACTCGCAAAGGATATTGGCGAGCTTTAATGAAGATACTATCCATCATGCCATACTAAATGAAAAGCTCATAAAATGGGGACTTAAAGATTTGTCCACACTCTATGAGCCTCGATATTTAAAAGGTTGAACCGCCGTATACGGAACCGTACGTACGGCGTGTAAGAGATTGACTAACCGACTAATGGTTAGTCACCTACTCGATTATATTAGATTATAGTTACTTAGAGGTTAGCTAGCTCTGAAATGATCGTAGCAATAGAAAAGAATCCAAAAGTTGCTGCTGTTAATACAGAAAAAATCAATGCAAAATAATTTTTAATTTTTAATTGACGAATTACTGAAACAACGGCAAGTAAAGCAACTAACAAAAATAAGATACCTAATATAATGTGACTCATGAAAAATTCACCCTCCTTATGTCTATTCTCCCTTAGAATAAAATACTAGCACTAAGGATCCCTTTATATTATTATGTAGATACTCTATAATCATTCTAATGCATATTAATATTTTTGTCGAGGCATAACCTAAAGGAATGCATCGGTAACTAAAGGGGACGAGAACAATGGAAATAAAAACGATGCCGGTCGGTATGATTGGAACTAACTGTTACATCTTATCAAAGGGGAAACATGCGCTTATTGTGGATCCAGGTGGTGACGCGGAGAAAATCATTCAATATATAGAGGAAAATGAACTGACACCCTTAGGAATCTTATTAACACATGCTCACTTTGACCACATTGGTGGCTTGGAGACAGTGAGAAATAAGTTTCAGGTGAATGTGTATATTCATCAGGCGGAACAGAGTTGGTTAACAGATCCGATGCTTAATGGGTCCCATAAGTTAATGGGCGGGGAAGTCACTGCAACAGAGGCAGAAATAACGCTGGAAGAAGGTGAGCTTACGATCGGGGAGTTTCACTTTACAGTTGCCCATACACCGGGGCATTCGCCAGGAAGTATGAGTTTTATCTTTACAGACTCGAAGCAAGTATTCAGCGGAGATGTCCTTTTTAATCAAGGGATAGGTAGAACAGATTTACCCGGAGGAGACTTGCCGACACTTGAACACTCTGTCACAAGGAAACTATATCAATTAGATGATGAGTATAGGGTATATCCTGGACATGGCCCGAGTACAACCATTGGTTTTGAAAAAGTAAACAATCCGTTTTTCCGTGGATGATGCAATAGAAAAAACCATGCAAATACCCCTTGCATGGTTTTTTCGCGTTTAACCGCCGAACCCCGGTACAAGTATAAATTCAGAATACCATGTATAACCTACCATGAATACTGTTAAATAAGCTCCGAATAAATACATATACATCCGTTCTGATAATTTTAAGTAGCCTAATGTAAGGAAAAATACTGTTTGAATCAAGGATAGTACGGATGGAACCATCATGTCCCCAACGTAGAACATAACGGCAAAGATCCCTGTCCAAAAGCCCAGCATACGAAACACACGATCCATGTCTCTTTCCCCCTCCTTCTAGTTGACCTATCATAATTATTATAAACGAGGAAGCAAATATTGTAAACGATTGACATTAAACGATTGAAAGTTTTGCGATATATGCGCAATTACTGCAATTGTCGGTAAACATATTTTTTTCTTCAACCAATTCAATTGAGGTAAACAATGCTTCAAACATTCCTTTTAAAAATATTTGATGCATCTCACATACCAGATGGTGATTATTGTTCGCAATCTCTTTAAATGGACAATTATTCACAGAGAAACTAATGGCTTTCATTTCTTCGTTGTACTTGAAAGAAGGGTACATGCCGAGCATGCGGCCTGTTCGTTCAAGCACGGTAATTTTTTCATAAATATTCGCATCATCCTCAAGATATTTGATATCCTGATGCATTACTTCTGTTCCGTATTTTTTTCCTGTTTCGTAAAGTGCTTGTTTCCCTGGCTCTCCAAGTTCCATCAAAGCTTCAAGAGTAATGGATGAAAGGATTTTATAATCCCGCGCAGGGAAGTTCAATTCGACAACTTCATTCGATAACTGATAGCGTCTACCAGGACGGCCGCCTTTACCTGTTTTTTGCAAAAAAGAGGTAACAAGATTAATTTCCTCAAGTTTTGATAAATGGAGTCTCGCCACATTCGGGTGAATCTCAAAAACCCGGGAAATATCTGTGACACTCACGTCTTTATGGTTTTCCACTAAATGCTGATAAATATTAAATCTCGTAGGGTCGCTCATCACAGTGGTAACTTTTAACATGTCTTTCATTGTTTTCACCCCATCATTCTAAATCGATTATCATGATGCATCCTCATCCTTCATCTCACTTTTATCTTTGAAAAGAAAGATAAATTAAATCTAGTGAGGCGAATGATAGCAGACGATAACACTCTAATTCACTCACAGAATATTCAGCGGGAAAATATAAAAAATCCCAATGAATAAAGTTCTTTTATACCTTAATTATATTAGAAAAATCGTGAGAAAGGGTGAGTATTGCAGCTTTGTTGAAAAGTGTACATAATTATTGATGAAATATATCGTTATGGATAAGGTGATTGATTGAAAAAGCGTAGTCCTGGTTAAACGGTTGAATGTTGAATTGTAACTTTCGGTAAGCCTCGGTAAAGTGGGAGATAGTAATTTCTACATGACCATTCGGAAAGTTATAGCTGACGGCTTGCAGTATCTCCTTATATTCCATTTGTTCCTTCACATACTTCAAACGGGCCATTTGAAATAAACTTTCGACTTGAATATGTTCTACTTGTGTAGCTGTTATATACACTTCATTTCTGTAAGAGAAAATACTGCCGGTAACAATGAGGAAGAGGATGGCGATGATAAATAATACATGAAGCAAAATAAATCCACTAGACTCCATTATAAAACGTGAAAATCTTTTCATATGTTGCACCTTCTTCAGTGGTGATGACTAACTTTATACCAAACGGTTCTTCCTTAAATCTAAGAGACTCCACCCCACGCAAGTAAATTTCATGCCCTCTGCCATTAACTTGTCTTCTTATTAGTGAATCATATTTACTGATTGTGACCGTTTCATCGTCTTCTTGAAGTAAATATAGTGCGTGATCGCGGATATAGTAATCATGAGACTTCAGGATATCATCTCGGATAAAACGGAAAAGTTCGTATACCGCCAACTCTTCATAATTATTAGTTGTCTTGACTGTTTGCAAAGCATAGGCTAAAAACGGTAATGTGAGAAAGATAATCGTTACCATCGTCATTAAGGAAATAAAATTAAACCCTTGCTCATTCTTTACGTAATGCGAATAGACAGATGGTTTCTTCAGACTCCTTTGCATTCTGCCAAGATACACATCCTTTCGTATAGATATCCTCCTTATTAAATTCAAAATGAAATAATGTATCATTTCTTGTTGTTTCAAGAACAGCGGGGAGCGGGGGAGGATTCCCCCAAATAAATTCCTGCAATTCAGTTTGTAATTGGTTAGCCGCCCATCTTTTGTCACTGAGAGTATTGTAGGCCAGTTGAATATCCGCATAAATCGGTATAAATAGAATGAGGGCTTGAAAAAATATACTTGACGCGATCAGAACTTCAATCATCGAGTACCCGTTTTTCTTTTTCAATATAAAACCTCCCTTTACCGAGTGGGAATACGATAAATAACTTTTCACTAGGTGTATACATAACGAGCGTACGGGGCTGGAGTACGGTTCCCGATTGCACAAATCGGAGTAACCGTGTTTGATTACTGGCGACCAACGTCCAGTCCGCTGGGTAGTCCCGTTCTGCAAAAGGTTTATTTACTCCAGATAAGATACTGTAATGATTATCATAGAATCGGATGTACATCTCATCTCTCGTATGCTTGCTCGATTGATTTTGTATGAAAAGCACATCTTGCTTTAATGTCTCAATAAATTGTTCCTCCTGCTGTTTTCCGAGCAATTCAGACTGGACAGGGACGGTGAGTAGGAAAAGAATTGAAAGTATGCTTAGCGTAACGAGCATTTCGATAAGCGTGAAACCGTTTTTCTTCATCGTTACGAGTCATCGTTTACTTTTCCATTACGGATAGTGATTGGAGTGTCCCCGCAACTTGTTTGATTGTCTTTTAAATAGCCTGCTGAAACGAGAGTTTGTATATTATTCACCTTCTCTTTGTTATCCAAATAATATGCTTCTGCTTGGGTTTGTACAATCTCCTTTAGTGCTTCGCAACCTTTATCATTCACATTTTCCGACTGATTTGCCAAGTTAGGGATAATCAGTAATAATAAGACGGAGATAACAAGCATAACAATCAGCATTTCAATTAGGGTAAACGCGCGTTCGTTGTTGAACAAAATAAATCGCTCCTTTTAAAATGAATTAATCAGTTGAAACATGGGCCACATAATACTTAAATAGATAAAAATTATAAATACCCCGAGCACTGTATAAAATACGGGTTGAATATACGTAATAACCTGAATCGTTACCCGCTCTATCTCATCAAGCAGCATATCACTGTATAACGTCAGATCCTTCTCTAATACGGGAACGGTTGTATTCTTCTGGAAAATAACAGCTAATTGTTTTTCAATTAAGGGCAATTCTTCAAGCAAGCTGCTGATATGGTATCCGCGTTCTAGGTTATTCGTTAGTAATATTGCATAGTAAGAAAGGATAGGAAGTCTGTTTTGGTTTGCAAGTTCGGCAAGTATTTCCTTTAAAGTGAGTCCTGCTTTAAGCAAAGAGCTGAAATGTGTGGCGAGCTGGAGGCTTGTTTGCAGACGTAAGTAGTAGCGATAGCCTGGAATGCGCTGAACTACTTTCAATTGTTCTTCCATTGCCATTCTTGGCCGCACGTGCCGCCAGATAATTACAAACAAGATACCGACCACTACGATGGAAATAGCGGAAAACTGAATAAAGTCCATCAGCCATTTTAGAATGTTGATTGTTGTTTGCGTTTCGGGAGATGAAGTAAATAAGGTTTGAAATGCGGGTAGTACACGGTGATTAATAAAAAACAAAACAACGGAGAATATAAGCAGTAAAAATAGAGGGTAACGAATAATCTGCTTAAATTTGCGGACGTTTTGAAATTGATGCTCGACCAATTCCAAGCATTTTCTTATTGCCTCGTTCAAATCAGAATTCGCATGGACAAAATAAAGAAAGGAGCTGATAGCAGGGTGGAAGCCAGCGCTCTCGAAAATATTATCAAGCCGTGCACCTTCTTTTAATTTTACTAAAAAGTATTGTGAAATAGGTGCCAGGTCCTTATCCCAAGCTGTCGCTTCGAGTGCATCTTGTAAGGAATAACCATTTGTTAAAAAACGTTCTACACGTTTCAAAAATCTGATTTGAATTGTTTCAGGTAATTTTCGTTGTTTCTTGACGAAAAGCTTCAGGGGAGAAGCCATAAGCATATGCTTTCCTCCTTAAATGATCAAAAGAATTAGTGCCATGTTGTCCAATATCAAGATGTGTTTGGATTGCGTCATTTAACTTGTCGCCTTCAAGCAATTCTAATATCGCTGCCCGGCGAACAGTGCCTTTATGCTGAATTGGAATTAATTGAATAGATGCAACAGCTATTAGCGATTGAAGCAGGTCTTGTTGTTTAATGCCCATATCAAGCAGTCGGTAAATTGTTCCAACAGCATTTCGTGCATGGAGTGTACTAAGAACAAGGTGACCTGTCAGGGATGACTGTAATGCAAAATGTGCAGTTGATTCATCTCGTAACTCTCCAACCATCAATAAATCCGGGTCATGCCGTAATGCAGCCTTCAATCCTGCTTGATACGTAATCCCTGCTTGTTCATTGATTTGCACTTGAATGACATCATCCATTTGTCTTTCAACAGGATCCTCAAGGGTCACAGCTTGAAAGGAATGTTCTTTCATTAGAAAATGGATTAAGGCATAAAGCGTTGTCGACTTTCCGCTACCAGCTGGTCCGGTAATTAAAAATAAGCCTGAACGTGCACTCGCTAATTCTTTAAGTTTATTCAATTGGTAAGGGAATAGAAATAATTCATCGAGTGGAAGGGAATCTTCTTGTGGTAAAATCCTAATCGCCAAACTTTCCGAAACGAGGAGCGGTAAGGTTGACAATCTTAATGTATGTTTACCGAGGTTCGGGAAAATATTGGCAATACTGCCGTCTTGGGGCTTTTTTGATTCTCCTATATCCATACCTGCCGTGAATTTAAAAAAGGTGAGTAAAAGCTCATATTGATTCGTTGGGATCGTACGAAAAAGTTTTCGTTTGCCTTGGATACGGAAATGGATGTTCGTTTCTTTTTGTGCGGGCAAGAAATGAAGGTCTGTAGCATGTTGCTTGATTGCTTGTTGCATTATCTGTTTAACCAAAGGTAATGCCGGGTTCAACTAGTCGTCACCTCCTTTAAATTATATGATTCGACATGTAATAAGATATTCCTGCTTTATTTTTTGTTTTTTTGTATAAATATAATTTAGTCGTAAAAGCTATTAAAAAAATAGGAGGAGGTACAAAATGTCGACTAATAATTATTTGAAATTTATAACAGAGGAAATAGTTAAATACATGAACAGCCCGCGGGAGGAGCGGAAGGAAAGGAGGAAAACCGACAAGCAAGAAGAATCCGTTGTGTTGAATCGCTGGTTCGGAATCCTTCCTTTCTCATTTAAATTGTTTATAAAAGGAAGGCGGGCTTAAACTTCGGGAAATTGTTGGAGCAGGTAGATTAATCCTCCGCTTGTTACATCAATTGCTATCTCTGGAGTATACCGATTATGAATTTCTTCCAATTCCTTCTTAACAATATCATTCTCCAAATCGTCTTTATAAAATTGTTTTAAGAGGGCGATTTCTTCATTCCGTGTTTCAATCGCTTCATTGATCCACTCTTTCGGTTGGTTTTCAACATAATGTTGGATGATTTTTTCAATCCGTTTATAACCGCTTGCGAGCGTAATAATTGGCGAGATCGTATAACAAAAATTAGATATTTGCTGTTTCAAATTGAGTTTAATTAATTCATCCATCATATTTACAATAACTTTTCCGGTAACAAGTTGAATTCCTAATGAAATAATCTCTTCCTTCTTTTGTCTGCCTCGATAACTTACTTTAAAGTTCGCGAGTAACCATGGGTAAAGAGGTGTATTTTTATCGGTATTCACTTCTTGGAAGAGCAATGTATACTTTTCGTGATGTGTGACATGGTTGAATATCTGTTGCAGCCTGGGACTGCCTATATCAATCCATTCCCCTTGTTGATCTCGTTTTTCCGGGTTCGTAATGAGTGTGAGCGTCATTGGTACTCCTTTTTGCCCAAGGCTTTGCATATAATGCCAATAGAATGGACGATTCATTAATACTTTATCCAATTCCTCTGTTAACTCTACTTGTAAGACACCATTTTCTTTATTCAAAAGCTTACATTGATATGCACTGAAAAAGTCGATCATAAATTGTTCGATGTTTACGATTGCCATTTTATTCACCTACACTTTTTTCATTCATGTCATCAGCCAATTTATGGACGATGGATGCTAAGTTCTCAAGTTTAATCTCTGCTTCTCCTAATGAGTCGGACTCTCTGTAAATGGTCTCTATTTCCTGTTCCATATCTTGAATATTCAAATCAGAGAGAATTGCATCAAGCTCGCCGATCACGTTTTCAAATAGTCTTATCTTCTCATATAGTACATTTAAAATATGTTCCTCAATCGTTTGCTTAACAGCAAGATTGTATACCTTCACATCATTTTCCTGACCAAACCGATGGATTCGACCAATCCGTTGTTCAATTTTCATTGGATTCCATGGTAAATCATAGTTAATCATATGGTGGCAAAACTGCAGGTTGATACCCTCAGCTCCTGCTTCGGTAGCAATTAATACTTGTGCTTTTCCTTTAAAAAGCTGTAGCATCCAATCTTTCTTACTACGGTTAAAGCCGCCCCGAAATGGTACAGAACTAATCCCGTGCTGCTGCAGAATCCATTGTAAATACAATTGGGTTGCCCGGTATTCCGTGAAGATAATTACTTTTTCATTGCCAATTTGTTCAATTAATTCAACTGTTTTTAATGCTTTTGAATGGGCTGGCAATTCATTGATTTTTTGAATGATGGAATGGATTTCTTCATCTGGGGTGTTTGTTTCTTGTAATTTCTGAAGTGACAGAAAACAAGCCTCTCTAGAAGAACAGATCTCTCGCAGTAATGTAATCTTTGTAAATATATCTTGCCCTCGTTGCATATTATTTAACTGTTGATAGACTTCTGTTTCTTCCTTTGTAAAATCAACGAGAATGGTTTCGATAACCCGGTTCGATGGTTTTAAATTTGTATTTTCCCTCGTATTACGGATCATGACCCGTTCAATAAGTTGTTTCAGATAGGCGTCAGCTTCTTGTTTTCCCTTATTTCCGGAATATTTCTCTTTAAACGAGGCAACATCTCCTAGATGACCCGGTTTTAAAATCGAAATAAGGTTGAATATCTCCATTAAATCATTTTGAATTGGCGTAGCAGTCAACAGCAGGCAATACTTCTTTTTAATCTGCCGTACAAATTGATAATTTTTCGTCTGATGGTTTTTAAGTTTATGCGCCTCATCAATTAAAACGAAGTCATACTCATTTGCTAGAATCACTTCTTGGTGTGGAGTTCGTTTAGCAGTATCAAGGGAAGAAACTAGAATAGTATTGCCTTCCCAGTTATGATGTTTCCGGTGACTGACAGCAGGTATATAGAATTTCGTATTCAATTCATTCACCCATTGGTTCACAAGGGAGGCAGGAACAAGGATTAATGCATTTTTAACGAGACCCCGCAACATATATTCTTTTAAAATCAACCCTGCTTCAATAGTTTTTCCTAAACCAACCTCATCAGCAAGTATAACCCTGCCATTCATTTTTTCGATTGCTTCTAGAGCTGTTTCCAGCTGATGGTCAAGAAAAGACATATGCGGTAAAAAATCCAAACTTCTTAACCCGTGAAAAGAAGGGACGATCCTTGCCTGTTCTGCCTGATAGGCGAGCGAAAACAACTGAAAGGAACTAAACGGGCCATCACTGTCAAGCCGTTCCTCTAATTCTTTTATAAAAGTCTGATTACGATTCAAATGTACCAAATCCATATGTTACACCCCGAGTATCTAAATAAAATTTGGATTTCACTATACCTTTTTTAAATATTATGGTATATTCAATGCAAAGGTAGAGGATTTCTTATGATAGACTTAGTTTTACCATTATAAAAAAATATATGCTGTGGATGAAGATAAGGGGAGAGCTTACATGATCTTAATGTAACGCCGAAGGAGCAAGCTTAAGACGAATCTCTCAGGCAAAAAGACTCTTATCGGACACAACTCTGGAGAGCGTTTACATATCGTAAACCACCCAAGAAGCAAGTAGGAACGGAAGGGAAACCTGGCATGTTCTTACGCAACTTTCTGGTAGAAGGACAGAGATTTCTTACACATAAGGAAATCTCTGTCTTTTTATATTGTTAATGTCAGAATATAAAATCTTTTATTGACTTCAGAGGGAGTGATGGAGATGGAACCATTAAAACGTACGCCGATTTTTTCGGAGTATGAAAAGTATGGGGCGAAAACGATTGATTTTGGAGGTTGGGATTTACCTGTACAGTTTTCGGGGATTAAAGAAGAACATAACGCAACTAGAACAAGCGCAGGCCTATTTGATGTGTCCCATATGGGAGAAATTATTGTAAAAGGAAGTAAGGCGGTAGCATTTCTTCAAACGATGACGACGAATGACATAAGTAAGCTGGAACCGAAGAAAGCACAATACACATTTCTTTGTAACGAGAACGGTGGAGTAGTTGATGATTTACTCATCTACATGCTAGGAGAGGACCATTACATGCTCGTCGTTAACGCTGCTAATACTGAAAAAGATTTAAAGTGGTTAAAGAAACATAATAATTATGCATCAAATGAAGTTGCGATTGTTGATGAATCGGAACGATATAGTCTTCTAGCCATTCAGGGACCGAAAGCAGAAGCTATTTTACAAGAACTTACCGACACAAACCTAGCTGCAATTAAAGCCTTTCGATTTGAAATGCATGTTGCAATTCATGGGATTGAACAAGGGACGATAGTCTCCCGTTCAGGTTATACGGGTGAAGATGGTTTTGAAATTTATGTTGCGCCTGAAGAGGCAGGAAAGCTTTGGAATCTTATCTTAGAGACTGGGAAAGAAGCAGGAATTGTACCAGCTGGTCTCGGGGCTCGAGATACACTGCGCTTTGAAGCAAACTTGCCGTTATATGGGCAGGAACTTTCCGAAACAATTACGCCTATTGAAGCAGGTTTGACTTTTGCGGTTAAAGTTGCTAAAGAAGCTAATTTCATTGGGAAGGATGTCTTAAAAGAACAGGTTGAAAATGGACCGAAAAGAAAAATTGTCGGTCTAGAAATGATAGACAAAGGGATCCCGAGAACCGATTATGAAGTTCTATCTGAAGACGGAGAAAAAGTAATCGGACATATCACGACAGGAACACAATCACCGACTTTAAAGAAAAATATTGGCCGTGCATTACTTGACACGGATTATACAGAAATTGGAACAGAACTGTTGATTCAAGTAAGGAAACGGCAACTGAAAGCGAAAGTAGTACCTACACCATTTTATAAAAGAGATAATTAGGAGGGATTGGAGATGGGATTTCGCTATTTACCAATGACGGAATCAGATAAATTAGAAATGCTTGATGTAATCGGTATTGATTCAACAGATGAACTGTTTTCGGACATTCCAGAGGAAATTCGTTTCAAAGGGGAACTGAACGTAAAGCCTACTAAAAATGAATATGAACTAATGAAAGAATTAACTGCCATGTCCAATAAAAACGTAAATCTAAAGGATTATACGTCTTATTTGGGAGCAGGGGTCTATGATCATTATATACCTTCTGTTGTAGACCATGTCATCAGTCGTTCCGAGTTTTATACTGCATATACACCATACCAGCCGGAGATATCCCAAGGGGAACTGCAAGCGATTTTTGAGTTTCAGACAATGATTGCTGAATTAACCGGCCAACCGATTGCCAATTCCTCTATGTATGATGGTGCGACAGCGTTAGGTGAAGCAGTTAATTTAACTGCCGCCCATACAAAAAGAAAAAAAGTACTCGTTTCAAACGCAATTCATCCTGAATCACGGGAAGTAGTGAAGACATATGCTACCGGCCAACATGTGGAGGTTGTTGAGATAGATCATAAAGATGGTTTAACGGATCTAGAAGCACTTGAAAGAGAACTCGATGATGATGTAGCTGGTGTCGTCATCCAATATCCGAACTTCTTTGGTCAAGTAGAGCCTTTAGCAAAGGTACGTGAATTGCTCAATTCCAATAAAAAAGCAATGATGGTCGTTTCTAGTAATCCACTTGCGCTCGGATACTTGACACCACCTGGTGAATTCGGAGCAGATATCGTCGTCGGGGATACGCAAGTGTTTGGCATACCAGCCCAGTTTGGCGGCCCGCATTGTGGATATTTTGCAACGACGAAAAAGTTAATGCGAAAAATTCCAGGACGTCTTGTCGGACAGACAACAGACGAAGATGGTGTCCGTGGATTTGTACTTACACTTCAGGCAAGGGAGCAGCATATCCGAAGGGATAAAGCAACGTCAAATATTTGCTCGAACCAAGCACTGAATGCGCTAGCTAGTTCGGTTGCAATGAGTTCAATTGGAAAGCATGGTTTGAAGAAAATGGCAAAACTAAATATGAAAAAAGCTCGCTATGCCAAGCAACAATTCGCTGAGATAGGAATTCCTGTCTTATTTGATCAACCATTCTTTAACGAGTTTGTCATCCAGCTGAACAAAACGGTAAGCGAAGTGAACGAGGCATTACTTACCAAAGGGATTGTCGGCGGATATGATTTGGGACGAGATTACCCAGAATTAGAAAATTGTATGTTGGTTGCCGTAACGGAAATCCGTTCCAAAGAAGAGATTGATCAATTGATTAAGGAAGTGAGGGATATCAATGGCTAAGAATGAATTTCCATTAATCTTTGAACGCAGTAAAAAGGAGCGAACAAGTTATAGCTTACCGGATCTTGATGTACCAGATATCGATTTGGATGCGGAATTTGAAACGCCGTATGTCCGGAAGACTGCTCCGGAATTACCTGAAGTAAGTGAACTCGAAATTATGCGGCATTATACAGGATTATCGAATCGGAACTATGGAGTGGATTCCGGGTTTTATCCGCTTGGTTCATGTACCATGAAATATAACCCGAAAATTAATGAAGATGTAGCGCGGCTCCCGGGATTTACCCATATCCACCCATATCAAGATCCGAAAACCGTACAAGGTGCACTTGAAATGATGTATGATTTGCAAACCTCACTTAAAGAAATTACTGGAATGCATGAAGTATCTTTACAATCGGCAGCTGGAGCACAGGGCGAATGGGCCGCGTTAATGATGATTCGTGCTTTCCATGAGGCGAATGGGGAGCATCACCGGACAAAGGTCATCGTTCCGGATTCCGCTCACGGGACAAATCCAGCATCTGCTGCAGTGGCAGGCTTTGATGCTATAACAGTGAAATCCAATGAAGACGGTCTTGTTGATATTGAAGATTTAAAGCGGGTTGTAGATGAAAATACAGCTGCTTTAATGCTTACGAATCCGAACACACTTGGTCTCTTTGAAAAAGAAATTATGGAGATGGCCGAGATTGTTCATGGTGTCGGTGGGAAGCTTTACTATGATGGTGCAAACCTAAACGCAATTATGGGTTATACAAGACCTGGAGATATGGGCTTTGATGCTGTTCATTTGAATCTCCATAAAACATTTACAGGCCCTCATGGTGGCGGTGGACCAGGTTCAGGACCAATTGGGGTATCAGAAGAGCTTGCACCATTTTTACCTAAGCCATTAATTGTGAAAGAGAATGATGAATATAAATTAGAACATGACCGTCCGCAGTCCATCGGCCGTATTAAGGCATATTATGGAAACTTTGGAATCAATTTGCGTGCCTATACTTATATTCGTACAATGGGTGCAGAAGGATTAAAGAAAGTTAGTGAATACGCGGTTTTAAATGCGAACTACATGATGCGCAGATTAGAGCAGATATATGATTTACCTTATAAGCAACATTGTATGCATGAGTTTGTTCTATCTGGGAAAAAACAGAAAAAACTCGGTGTCCGTACACTCGATATTGCAAAGCGTCTGCTAGACTTCAACTATCATCCGCCAACAATCTATTTTCCATTAATTGTTGAGGAAGGGATGATGATTGAACCGACGGAAACAGAGTCTAAAGAGACGCTGGATGGTTTCATCGATGCTATGATAAATATTGCAAAAGAAGCAGAAGAAGATCCTGAAATCGTTCAAGAAGCACCACATCACACAATTGTAAAGCGAATGGACGAAACGACCGCAGCAAGAAAACCAATTCTTCGTTACACACGTGAAGACAATTCATAATGGATAGGGAAAATAAAAAAGCCGACAGACTATGAGTAAAAAAGTCTGTCGGCTTCTCTCTTACCTATTTTGCTTTTATTTTTCCAGTCCAGTTTTTGAATCCGCCTTTTAATTGGTAGAGTTCCTTATAACCTTGTTTGTGTAGAATTTGGGCAGCGCGACCTGAACGGCTGCTTTTTTGACAATATAAATAAACTGGCTTGTCCTTTCTGATTTCTACTAGACGCTGTTTCAGTTGTGTTACTGGGATATTCCGTGCCCCGAGGATATGACCAGCATCATATTCTTGTGGCTCACGTACATCGATTAATTGGGCTTTTCGGTAGCCCTCAATCCACTGATCCTGATTGAGTACATTCAAAATCATTTTCTGTCTGTAATACCGGAATATCGAAAAAACAAGCAATGCAACTAAAACAATTAATAAAACTGACATATTTTTTCCCCCGTCTTTCTCATATCTCAACTCATATTATAAAATACTTTTAACCGCTTTAAAAGCATTTCGAATAGCCGGTCCTTTTTTATAAAAAAATAATTTATATAAAAGTCGATACTAAGGTCAATACCTGTAAGCTTTTCGGTATTTTTCCGCAGGTTTGTGTAAACTTATTCTCTTGACAAAAACTCACATATATTGTTTAATACACAATATATAGTGTGTTCACTCGTTAATTGATACCATATATTGTTTTAAATATTATAAAACGTGGTACTACATAATTATAACACATTACACATAAAAAGATGAATAAAGGAGTGGTTTCGTGTCGACGATATTAGAAAAAGTGAATGGAATTGATGTTGTTTCATTGAATAAGGATATTGAATTATTTGATGTAGTACATCCGATTACTAGTGATATGAAGCTCACACATAGTGGAGTCTCACGCTTAGTTATGCTCGACAGATACGCTTTTAAAGATACAGGAAAAGCTACATTAAAAACTGGTGATTTTGTTGTTTTAACAGTGAAATCCGATCCTAAATTCCCAGCTAGAGGGTTAGGATTTGTACAAGCAATCAATTGGGAGAAAAATGAAGCAGATATTAAAGTTCTGGATGAATTTGTATCTACCCTCGATAACGAAGTAGAGATGGAAACAGGTATTATCACGCGTTCGCTTGATGTAATTGATAAACCGCTTGAAGTCTTTTATGAGCAAATCGCTAAACGAAATGCGACCGGCTTAGCAGTAGTGGAGGAAACGGAAGAAAAACGTAAAGAATCATTTGAAATGTTTTATAAGGAACTAGCTGATCTTAATTTCGTGCCAGCAGGACGTGTGTTATACGGTGCAGGTGCAAATACGGATGTAACATACTTTAATTGCTATGTGATGCCATATGTAAAAGATTCCCGGGAAGGTATTTCCGATCACCGGAAGCAAGTAATGGAAATCATGTCCCGTGGTGGAGGAGTAGGGACAAATGGTTCAACACTTCGTCCGAGAAACACATTGGCACGCGGAGTAAACGGAAAGTCATCCGGATCCGTATCCTGGCTTGACGATATTGCCAAACTGACTCATTTAGTAGAACAAGGCGGATCGAGACGTGGTAAATCTGCTTAAGTGCCTCGTCTATAAATAAACCTCGTGAATTGCTGGAAACTCTTTTTATGACTTGCTGGCTACAACGTAACTGGAAACGGTAAGCGTGAATGCTTGAAAACAGCAAGTGGTTAAAGACAATCAGCAGCCAAGCACCTGTTCGAATGGTGAAGGTTCAACGACCATCGAAAGCACACTTAAATGTGGAAGCGAGTAGAGTAGGAGTCAAGTGACTCCGAAGTGCGAGGACATTCGAAAGGGAATGTAAGATATGGTCTGAACTTCAGGGTGACCTGGAGAGTTGATGTAACGGATCAACGCAACATAATTGGCGCAAATGATTATGCTTGTGGATTCTCACCCGGATATTATTGAGTTCATCATCTCAAAAATGCAGAATCCGCGTATTTTAAGATATTTAATCGAAAATACGGAAGATGAACAAATCAAAACGCTGGCAAGAGAAAAACTGAACTTCACTCCACTTACAGAGACGGAGATTGATTTATATACAAGTGTACAAAACTATAAAGGTTTCCCAGGCCTTGGAGGATTTACAGAGGCCTCCATGCGTGAGGCTGGGCAGAAGTTAAGAGATGGCGGTTCCTATAGTGTTCATAATCCAGATTTCCTAACAGGAGCTAATATTTCCGTATGTATTACAAAAGAATTCATGGAAGCTGTAGAAAATGACGAAATGTATGAACTGCGCTTCCCGGATGTGGAAAATTATACACCGGAAGAAATGAAAGCATATAACGAAAAGTGGCATGAAGTTGGCGACGTTCGTAAGTGGGAAGCAATGGGTTATGGTGTTCGCGTTTATCGCCGCATCCGAGCTAAAGAACTATGGAACTTAATCAACGTTTGTGCGACCTATTCTGCAGAACCTGGAATTTTCTTTATCGATAACGCGAATGATATGACAAACGCATCAAGCTACGGACAGCAAGTTGTCGCAACAAACCCATGTGGAGAACAGCCACTCGCACCCTACAGTGTATGTAACTTGGCTGCTGTAAACTTAGCGGTAATGGCTGACAAGGTAAACAAAACAGTGGACTATGAGAAACTAAAAGAAACAGTCCGCACCGGAGTTAGAATGCAGGATAATGTTATTGATGCAACACCATATTTCCTTGAAGAAAATAGAAAGCAAGCCCTCGGTGAACGTCGGGTTGGCCTTGGGGTAATGGGGCTGCACGACCTGCTCATCTACACGGAAACGAGATATGGTTCAGCAGAAGGTAACGCACTTGTTGATAAAGTATTTGAAACAATTGCAACGAGCGCTTACCGAGCTTCCATTGAACTTGCAAAAGAAAAAGGCAGTTTCCCGTTCTTGATCGGTGAAACAGATGAAGAAACGAATCGGTTGCGTCATGCATTTATCAATACTGGTTATATGAAAACAATGCCGGAAGATATTCGCGAAGGTATTTTGAAACACGGTATTCGTAACTCCCACTTGCTAACAGTTGCTCCGACTGGAAGCACTGGAACAATGGTTGGGGTATCGACTGGGCTTGAGCCATACTTCTCCTTCTCCTACTTCAGAAGTGGTCGCTTAGGTAAATTTATTGAAGTGAATGCAGCAATTGTTGAGGAGTATTTGGAGAATAATCCAGAAGCAGATAAAGAAAACTTACCAGAATGGTTCGTATCTGCGATGGATCTTTCAGCTGAAGAACATGCGGATACACAATGTGTCATCCAGCGCTGGGTAGACAGCTCTATTTCGAAAACAGTTAACGCTCCAAAAGGCTACACGGTTGAACAAGTAGAAAGTGTCTATCAGAGATTGTACAAGGGAGGAGCAAAAGGCGGAACCGTATATGTTGACGGAAGCCGTGACTCTCAAGTACTGACACTGAAAGCCGAAGAAAATACAGTTGGCGAGCAGACAGAATTGTTCGAAGATGAAACTGATAAGCCGAAAGTTGTTTTAATGGACACAATTCAAGAACTGGATTCTACAAATGTAAATATCGGTTCTGAAATTGGGGATACGTGCCCGGTATGTCGCCAGGGAAGCATTGAGGACATTGGCGGATGCAACACATGTACAAACTGTGCTGCCCAATTAAAATGTGGTATATAAAAGTTAAACTAGAAATGGAATTTGATAAAACAACCTCTTAGGTATATAGCCATAAGAGGTTGTTTTTTGCTATTGTATGGGCTAACTCTGCATTTGTCACGTATTAATGCTCTTTAATACCCCTACCTTTAAACAAGAGGGAAAACCAAAAAGGTAAGGTGGGGGATATACAGCCCGTAAATACCTGATTCTGTTCAACTAACATTCAGTGGGGGAGGTAAGGAAACCCCGACTGAATGAAGTTTCATTTTATTTCAACGCGTTTCGTAACAAGTATTTTCAAAAAATAATAAAAATGGTATAGTATATAGAACCAATATTAGAAAGAGAGTGATAGATGATGACAGTCTGCATCGATAATCCCAATATTAGCAAAAAAAGGGCGGGAGTAGAACGGAGCATTGTCTATATTAATTAATACAGTGTAAAAAAAGTTTGCTTCCGCATCAATGAGCGGAGGATAAAAGTTGAATTTTTCAAAACAGAATACTTTTTACGTTTTTTTATGGATAATTGTAAGTCAATTTGTTTCTTTATTGGGATCATCAATGACCCGGTTTGTGTTAGGTATTTGGGTTTATCAGTCTACAGGCCAAGTGCTTAACTTTGCAATGGTTTTGGTTGCAAGTTATTTACCGAGTGTTGTGGTCTCTCCATTTGTTGGTAACTACATTGATCGTAAAGGACCTAGATTGGCTTTGGCTGTCGGTGGGATTTTAGGAACTGGAGTACTCGCGATTGGAACGGTTGTTGCGATGGCTGATGGGCTCATGTTGTTTTTTATTTTTCTTCTGACAATAACATTATCTGTTGTAAGTGCGCTAGAAACGCCTGCCTTACAAACGCTGACACCGATGCTAATTTCGGAAGAACGCTTGTCACAGGCAAATGGAATGCTTGCATCTGCAACCTCAACAACGAATATTGTTGGACCAGTACTTGGCGGTGCGCTTTATGCCTTTGGTTCAATAGACTGGATTATAGGAATCAATTTTGTCACCTACTTGCTAGGATTAATTGTTGTTCTTATTTTATGGGAACGTCTAGATAAAAAAATTGAGAACGACGATAAAAAGCAACAGACCAGCTTTTGGTTAGATTTAATCAATGGATTTCACTATACATACAGTCATAAAGCATTATTTTCAATGATTATGTTCCATACTTGGCTTAATGTTGCACTAGGGGTAAATAGTGTCATTCGCCAACCTTATATTTTAGACTTTGGTTCAGAAGAGCAGTTTGGGCTTGTGACTTCTTTATTTGGTGTTGGCATGGTGCTTGGTAGTATTGTTATGTCAACCTTGAAAGTAAAAAACAAGATGATTAGGTATGTTCTTTTATCTTCACTGGGGATGGGACTTGCTGTACTCCTAACAGGGCTAACCGAGCGCATTTGGTTGATCGGCTGCATATGGATTGTGATGGGTTTTTTATTGCCGATTACGAATACATTAAGTATTACGCTTATTCAGCGTAATACAGATCCTGTATACCTAGGTCGAGTATTTTCAATTTCCAGAATGCTTTCATGGGCAACACTTCCGTTAGCTTATGTCATTGGAGGATTAGCAGGAGACTGGCTAGTAAGTTATCAAGTTACATTTATGTTTTTAAATCCGTACGGGTTCTTACTTGTAGTGGCAGGAGTATCTATTTCGGTCATTATTGCCTACTACTCCCTTTTTAGCAGCATTGAAGAGCTAGAGAAAAAACAAAAGACCATATAACGTTGTAAATGAAAACCGGCCTTCTTTAATAGATTGCCGGTTTTCAGGGTCTTTTGAAAAATATGGTAAGAAATTGGGTGAAGTTTAGCAAAATTGATGGAAAGAGGGGGAATGAAACAGAGTGAGTACCCACAATAATAAGATTTAGTACGTTTATTTGTTTTCTACTCTTTTGGATTTTGTTTGATTGTTAGGATATAATCCTCAATCAACGCTTTCTGTAAGCGAAAATATAGCTTTGGAAAATAAATTGGAGGCTTATATAGAAGAACATGAGGAGCAGGCAAAACTTTTCCAGGCGATTATCGATAATTCGCATGTAACAGGAATCTTGTTGACTTATCTTTATTCTTTTTAGTATAATTACTTGTCTCCTTCGTGTTTTTAAGGTATTCTAAAAGTGAAAGAAAAAATTTTGCGTTGGATAAACTTTGATGCACGATGAAATGAGGTGAAGATATGCCAACACCGAGTATGGAAGATTATATTGAGCAAATATATATTCTCATCGAAACCAAAGGATATGCCCGTGTATCGGACATCGCTGAAGAGCTAGATGTTCATCCGTCATCCGTAACGAAAATGATCCAAAAGCTTGATAAAAGTGAATTCGTTAATTATGAGAGATACCGTGGTTTTATGCTGACAGACAAGGGAAAAAAAGTTGGCGAGAGGCTACTATATCGCCATGATCTTCTTGAAGATTTCCTTGAGATAATTGGGGTAAAAGAGGAAAATATTTACGATGATGTCGAAGGTATTGAACATCATTTAAGTTGGAATTCCATCGATCGAATTGATGATTTAGTGAGATATTTTAAAGAAGATGAACAGCGAGTCAAGGATTTAAAAGCACTACAGCAATCGAAGCTAAGTAACTAACACGCGAGCATGCCAACCAATGCCGCGTGTTTTTTCGCATAAACCGGCATGTAGATTGTGTTCAGCCCCTACTGTATTTTGATAACAAAATTCAAAATAAGTTCTAAATACATCCCCATCTTTCGTAAGTATTAATACTACGCAAAAATCAGGGGGAGGATTATGCGAATAGATGCGGTGTTTTCGGGTGGTGGGGTAAAAGCATATGCTTATATAGGTGTACTGGAAAGTATTGAGAAACACCAATTAGAGCTTGAACGTGTCGCCGGGACATCGGCAGGTGCAATCATTTCAGCATTAATAGCAGCTCGCTATACGTATACAGAAATTGAACAAATTATTCGCGAACTCAATGTGAAATTATTTATGGACCCACCGATACTAACGAAATACTTTCCTTTTATGAAATGGGGGTTTCTCTATTTTCAAATGGGAATTAACAAAGGGGACAAATTGGAAGAATGGCTGACCGAAATATTAGCAGCGAAAAATATTCGGACGTTTAAAGATTTGAAAGAGGGTTATTTGAAGATCGTTGCAAGCGACTTATCGCTTGGGAGGCTCGTTGTTTTTCCTGACGATCTTATGCCGCACTATGGTCTTGATCCGAACCTTTTCCCAGTAGCAAAAGCGGTACGGATGAGTGCAGGCTTTCCGTATTTCTTCATGCCGAAGAAACTTCCAGGTAAAACAAATAATAAAAGCATTATTGTGGATGGAGGATTGTTAAGTAATTTTCCACTTTGGATTTTTGGACGCAAAAAGCAATTACGGCCCGTTCTTGGTGTGAAATTGACAGAGAAAGATGAAATGTTGAACGAGCCACAAATTATTACAAATGCGCTTAATATGTTTCACGCTCTATTTCTTACGATGAAGAAGGCGCATGATATGCGGTATATTTCGAAAGCAGAGGAAGATAAAATATTATTTATACCTGTACATGATCTTGCGGCAACAGATTTTAACCTGTCAGAAGAGAAAAAATTGGAACTTGCTGCTATAGGGAAAGAGGCAGCAGATCAGTTTCTTAGGGGCTGGTCAGGCTAGAAGCGGATTTAAAAATAAAAGAAGCCGGACCGAGTTACTTAGAAAGTGGCTCGGTCTTTTCCTTTTGTTTTCGATTTATTTCCTTCAATTACCCGTAAATGGGTAGGACGCCTTTTACCTTTCCGTGATCGGTCAGTTTTTCGATTAGCTAAAGGGGCCGGAGTTGGTTTCTTAGGTGCAGCTTGTTGGTATTTTGATTGGGATTGTTTCACTGCTTGTTTATATTTCTTCATTTCATCGGACGAACCTCTTGAACGGTTAACAATAAAATAGAGCAACGCAAAAATAGCGACGGCAAAACCGAGCATCATAGCCATTCCCATTAGAAAATTACGAGTATTTCCGAACAGCTGTGTAATCAATCCGAATACAGCAAGGGCGATAATGATGTAAAAAAGATAAGCTATTTTATTACGCTTCATGAAGAAGTCCTCCTTTCCTTCATAAAAATACACTCTACTAGCTATATACCACAATTAAGCATCGGGAAACTTAGAAGTTACGGAAAGAACTGCATCTGATAAAGTGAAACTTCATTCAGTGGGTTTCCTTACTGTATACCCCCCACTTTCACATGTTGGGCTTCCCTCATGTATAGAAGTGGGGGTTACAGACCGTTAATGCGTGATAAACTATTAACAGTTTTGACCAGTAACATAAAACTATACGTGATAATTCATGTTTCTTATTTGTCTGATATCACTAATGTTTCCCTGCTTTAATTGTACTAAAAATAATAACATAAGACTATTGGTTAAGCTTATTATTATAATGAAATATTGTTTTCCGAGTGAAAGAAAACTTTAGGATTGGTCATACTACTGGTTGAGGTGATCAACTATGGCGGAAAATAAAGATAAGAAGCAAGATACAGCTTCTAACTACTCACTTGGTCGAGCACTTATAATTGGAGCGGTTGGCGGATTTCTATGGAGCTTGTTTCTCGCAGTTTCTTATTTTTTCAACTTGACAGAAGTTGCCCCAAAAACATTTTTATTGAAACCGTGGATACAAGCAGGGTGGTCTGATCGTTTAGTTGGTCATATTGTTGCTATTATTATAGCGAGCATCTTATCTCTTTTCCCGGCGGTTATTTATTTTGGCTTATTCCGGAAAGTAAATTCAATCTGGATGGGGGTTGGGTATGGTATTTTACTTTGGGGGATTACCTTTTTCCTCATGCAACCGCTCCTTCCCTATACAAGACCAATGACGGATCTCAACTTGGAAACATGGGTTACGACTGTGTGTATATTTATATTATATGGTCTCTTCACCGGTTATTCCATTTCCTATGATTATCATGAAACAAAGATACGCAAAATCAGACAAGAGCCGGAAAGCTAGTCTTTAAAAATTACCATTCAAGGTAACATTATGATACACTAAAAAAACGATGAACTATATTGAAAAATTTGATGGGGGAAGAGATGAACGATGGTTAAATTACAGAAACTGCGGGAAAAATTACAAGAAAACAAATTAGACGCTTTTATTATTGCTAGCCAAATCAACAGAAGATATATTAGCGGTTTTACCGGTACGGCAGGCGTTGCAATTATATCGGATAAGGACGCTCGGTTTATCACAGACTTCCGTTATACTGAACAAGCAAGTGCACAAGCTGAAGGCTTTCAAGTGATTGAACATAAACAGGGTCTGGATGCCGAAGTGAAAAAGCAATTAAACGATATGAATGTAAACCAGGTAGGCTTTGAAAAAGATTATACTACATATGGGCAATTTGAAACGTATAAAAAAATGTTGGATGTGGAGCTAGTTCCAGTCAGCGGTCTTGTGGAAGCTTTACGGATGATTAAGACACCGGAAGAGCTTGCGATTATGAAGCAAGCAGCCGAGATTGCGGATGATGCGTTTGTGCATATCCAATCTTATATCAAACCGGGAGTAAAAGAAATTGAGGTCGCTAATGAGCTGGAATTTTTCATGCGCGGTAAAGGGGCCACATCCTCAAGCTTCGATACGATTGTTGCTTCTGGACACCGTTCTGCCATGCCGCATGGGGTAGCTTCTGAAAAAGTAATCCAAGCAGGGGAACTGGTTACATTAGATTACGGCGCCTTGTACAAAGGATACTGCTCGGATATTACGCGAACAGTAGCAGTTGGTGAAATTAGTGATGAACTTCGGAAAATTTATGATATCGTGTTAGAAGCGAATATGCGTGGGGTAAGAGAGATTAAACCGGGTATGACCGGAGTTGAAGCGGATGCCATCACAAGAGATTATATTACCGAAATGGGTTATGGGGAGAACTTTGGACACTCGACAGGGCACGGTCTCGGTATGGAGGTTCATGAAGCGCCAGGACTCTCCACACGTTCTAAACAAAAATTAGAACCGGGTATGGTCGTAACAGTAGAGCCAGGAATCTATGTAGCTGGGGTTGGCGGCTGCCGAATTGAAGATGATATTGTCATTACAGAAGAAGGAAATAAACGGTTAACCACCTCATCAAAAGAATTCATTCAATTAGGATGACACATAAGGAGGAAAATTAATGATTTCAGTAAACGATTTTAAAACAGGTCTTACGATTAAAGTAGATGGAGATATTTTGCAAGTAATTGAGTTCCAGCATGTTAAGCCAGGAAAAGGAGCTGCATTTGTCCGTTCGAAATTACGTAACTTGAGGAATGGTAATATCCAAGAAAAAACATTCCGCGGCGGTGAAAAGGTAGAACGTGCTCATATTGAAACGAATAAAATGCAATACTTGTATGCTTCAGGTGATTCCCATGCATTCATGGATACAAATACGTATGAACAAATTGAAATTCCAGGAAGCCGTCTCGAGCATGAATTAAAATTCATCGTGGAAAATATGGAAGTTACAGTTATTTCTTATGAGGGCGAAATTCTCGGAATCGACCTTCCTAAAAACGTGGAGCTTGAAGTTACGGAAACCGAGCCAGGAATCAAAGGCGATACCCAAAGCGGCGGTTCCAAATCAGCTACATTAGAAACAGGTATAACCGTACAAGTTCCATTATTTGTGAATCAAGGGGATAAACTAGTCATTAGTACCGACGAAGGCAAATACGTTTCCCGTGCAAACTAAAATTTATCACGTATTAACGGTCTGTAATACCCCCATCTTTAAACATGAGGGAATCCCGGGATGTGAAGGTGGGGGATATGCAGTCCGTAAATACCTGATTCTGTTCAAATAACATTAAGTGGGGGTAGGGAATTCCCCACTGATTGAAGTTTCACTTTATATAAAAAACAGGGTAGCATTCCACAGGATGCAGCCCTGTTTTTTTGTATGTAATCATATTTTGTTTTATGATTCATACATTTTCTATATAGTCTCGAATGCAATAGAAGAGGAGTAGGAGATTATCATGGAAGAGATTTTACGGATTTTCCCACCAGAAATGAAGAGTCATATTGCTTTAAAAGTTGGCAAGCGCTGGGACAGGCTGGAAGAGATACGCTGCCGTCTTTATCAACCAGTAGAACTGATTTTTGAAGATCAAGTGGAATGGATAACAACAATTGTCCCTGACAAGAGGACGGGTGTTTTTTTGCTAAATCAATTAAGTGAATTTTCCTTGTATCGTATGGAAAATGAATTGCGCGAGGGCTTTATTACGATAGAAGGCGGTCATCGAGTTGGTATCGCGGGAAAGGTGAATACACGGGAAGGATCAGTAAAAGCAATACAACATATTTCTTTCTTCAATATCCGTATTGCACGACAGAAATTAGGGGTGGCCGAATCACTTATGCCTGTACTCTACACCAAATCGTACGAAAACACATTAATAATTGGCCCGCCCCAGTCTGGAAAAACAACCTTAATTCGTGATATAACCCGGCTTGCATCTAGCGGATGGAAAGATAAATCAGGCAGAAAAGTTGCCGTGATTGATGAACGCTCTGAAATTGGAGCAGCAATTCAAGGGATTCCTCAGCATGATTTAGGAAGCAGGACAGATGTAATGGATGGCTGTCCAAAAGCTGAAGGAATGATGATGATGATCCGATCGATGTCTCCAGAAGTGCTAGTCGTTGATGAGATTGGTGGAAGTAACGACATCAACGCTTTAAACGAAGCGATCCACTCTGGAGTAACTGTTGTTTGCTCGATCCATGGCCAATCGCTGGAAGATTTAAGGAAACGGCCCCTTGTCCGTGAACTCATCGAGACGCGCACACTTAAGCGGTTTGTCGTTTTAGGGAAGCGCAGATCCGAAAGACAAAAAATTCGAGTGTTTGACGAAGCGGGCGAGCGTATTCAATCATTTGGAGATGGCTTGTGATGAAATGGTTAGGAGCAATCATACTTGTTATTGCGACTACTTGTATAGGTTTATACTTCAGCTTTCGCTTTGAGAAACGTCCGAAGCATATCAGGCAGTTAGAAAGCGCTCTACAATTGCTTGAAGCAGAAATTACGTACAGTCAAACCCCTTTACAACTCGCATTCCAAACGATTTCCCGCCAGTTACCACATCCGATCAGTCATTTTTTTCAGTCACTCAGTGAAGCAATGCTTAAGCAGGAAATCGACTTCAATGTCATCTGGAATGAAAAAACGGAAGAATTGAGAAAGATGACGAGTTTAAAGAAAAATGAAATTGAAGTTCTGAAACAATTCGGAAATTCACTAGGCCAGCACGATTTCATTCAGCAGCAGAAACAAATCCGGCTTGCTTTAACCCATTTGGACCGGGAATTGGAAGAAGCGCGGGATGAATCTTATAAATATAGTAACTTAGCGAGAAGCTTAGGCGTCTTAACAGGAATATTTATCGTGTTATTGCTTTTATAGCGAGAAAGGGGTATGACCATGCTCACCGATGTATCTGTTCTTTTCCAAATCGCAGGCATAGGCATTATTGTAGCGCTTATCCATACGATATTAAAGCAGATGGGAAAGGAAGAAATTGCCCAATTCGCTACTTTAATCGGATTTATTATCGTTCTTTATATCGTCATTAATGGACTGCGTGATTTATTTAATCAGATTAAATCGGTATTCCTGTTTTAAAAAGGACAAGTAATAAATCCTTAGGAGATAAAATATGGATATATTACAAATTGTTATTGTTTCCATTATTGCAAGCATTCTTTTCATCCTATTAAAAGATGTGAATCCGACCTTTGCCTTTTTCATTGTTATTGTTGTTGGCATCATGATATTCGCAAGTGTCATCGGGCAAATCCGCTTAATATTCCAAGTAATCCAATCGTTGGGAGATCAAGCAAATGTTCCTGGATTGTATCTAGAAACGATTTTAAAAATAATCGGGATTGCTTATATTGCAGAACTGGGGGCGAGTATGACACAAGATGCCGGTTTACAGTCGGTTGCCAAAAATATCGAACTCGCCGGAAAAATATTTATTTTACTGCTCGCCATTCCAATTATTACATCCGTTATTGAAGCAATCGTTAGTTTCCTTCCAACAGTTTAAGGAGCAATCATATGAGTAGAAAAACGGGTTTCATCTTATTTGTATTCTTATGCAGCTTCTGGATCGGAATCCCGGTACAAGCAGAAGAAGATAGACAAGAAAATTTTGAGCTGAATGAACAATTACTTGAAGAAATATCCTTGGATGCAGTTGAGGATTATTGGGAAACGCTTGCCAGTGAATATGGCGGTTATATTCCTAATGCAGAGCGGACATCTTTCATCGATATTGTGAAAAATTTGGACAGTCTTTCATTTAAAGAAATCGCACTCGGACTTCTTGATTTTTTGTTCCATGAATTGATTTATAACGGAAAATTATTAGGCAGTCTGTTGCTGCTTACCATTTTTTCTATCATTCTGCAGACGATGCATGCCGCATTTGAAAAAAGCACTGTTAGTAAAATTGCTTATTTCATTGTCTTTCTCGTCCTGATTTTCATTGCCTTATCAAGTTTCTATACGGTAATCACTTACGCAAAACAAACAATTGATACGATGAGCAGTTTTATGATCGGCTTGCTACCGCTCATTCTGGGATTAATGGCGACATTTGGAAATGTATTTGCTGTATCTTTCTTTCATCCGATAATTATATTTCTCATTCATTTTACGGGTGTATTTATTTCATTTTTCGCTTTACCATTATTATCCTTCGCAGCATTGCTTGTCATTATTAGCAGCATTTCAGAAAACTATAAAGTTACAAATCTGGCGAATTTACTTCGGTCTATCACGGTAAGCAGTCTCGGGGTCTTGCTGACCGTCTTCCTTGGAGTTATGTCTGTGCAAGGGGCAGCGAGTGCTGTTCAAGACGGTGTCGCCATGCGGACAGCTAAATTCATTACAGGGAACTTCATTCCGGTAATTGGAAGAACGTTCACAGATGCAGCAGACACGATATTAACCGCTACATTATTACTTAAAAATTCCTTGGGAATTGTTGGGTTGCTAATTATTTTATTAATTTGTCTGTTTCCTGCTATAAAAATCTTAGTTATCGCATTTATTTACAGAGTGGCCGCTGCGGTTCTAGAACCGCTTGGGAAAGGACCGATCATTACGACATTACAGGCGTTAAGCACTTATATACTCTATGTTTTAGCTTGTTTGTTAGCAGTTTCGTTTATGTTTCTGCTTGCGATCGTTTTGATTGTTGCGGCAAGTAATCTAACCCTTCTCTTAAGGTAGTGTGATTGGAATGGAAATGTTAACGAATTGGATTACACAAATTATTATCTTTATATTGGTAGCAACGATTATTGATTTACTCATCCCTAATTTATCAATGGGAAAATATATCAAACTTGTCTTAGGTCTCATTTTAATTCTCATTTTACTATCACCGATATTTTCCTTGTTTAATTTGGACTTCGAGCAAGCTGTTGCTGATACGTACCGAAGCATTTTTGATACAGGAGGTGAAATGGAGGAAGTTCAAGATTCCATTGAATTGCAAAAAAGTGAAATAGAATCGACTCATGATGCATATATTTTAGAAGAAATGGCTGTCCAACTCACATCCCTTACAGACGAAGCATTACAGACAGAATACGATGCCCGCATAACAGACATTAGCTTTGTCTTTGCAGATGAAGCAGAGAAAACGTATGAAGGACTAGATGAAGTAATTGTCTATCTGGAAAAATCGACGGCTAGGGAGGGACAAATAAAACCAGTCGAGAAAATAGTAATCAACGCGGAAGAAGACCAAGAACTGGAAGAAGCGGATGAACCTATTGTCGAACTACTGAGGGATCGCTGGGAGCTGCAAGATAAAAAAATTACTGTTTACTGGGAAGGGGGGGCATCTTGAAACGATTTATTGATAAAATATTTTCCGCAGAGTCAGGACAGAAAAAGCCACTACGGCCAAAATACTTTATTATTCTTGGTTTAGTCGGTGTGCTGCTGCTGCTCATCAGTAATTTATTCCAAAAAGACGACCCGGAAGAAACAGAATTTCATTACGAACCTGAAATAACAGAACAGCAAGCAGAGTCGGGGGAAACATCATCGGAGGCAGTAGCAGATATGGAACAACTTGCAAATGGGTACCAACAAGATTTAGAAACAATGCTTAATAAGATTCAAGGAGTTTCTGAAGCAGAAGTGATGGTTAATCTCGATTCCTCCGATGTCAAAGTGTACGAGCGTAACTTAATATCAGGAACGCAAACGACTAATGAGGAAGACCAAAGCGGTGGTACAAGACAAGTAGAGGATCGTACAGAAGATACGCAAGTCGTTTTAGTACGTCAAGGAGATACGGAAAAGCCGCTCCTTGTTCAAACGAAACGACCGGAAGTAAGAGGAGTATTTGTTGTAGCAAAGGGTGCAGAACAACCGAGTGTAAAAAGTTGGATCATCGAAGCAATTTCCAGTGTCCTGGATGTTCCTTCCCATCGAATTTCTGTTATGCCTAAAGATTAAGGAGGAGAATGATGTTAAAAAAACAGACGGTTTGGTTGTTGACGATGTTAAGTTTATTAATTGTGTTGAGTGTGTATTATATTATGTCGCCGAATGAAGGTGACCTAGCCTTTATTAATCAAGAAGATGAATTAAAAGAAGACGTAGCTGAAACAGATTCCACTTCAGAAGAATTGGCTGAAGCAGAGGTTACCGATATTACAAATGTTGCTGAGGATGAATTATTTACAACGATTCGTATGAAGGTGCAAGATGACCGGAGCAGGGAAAGATCCCGCCTTGAGTCGATCGTAGCTTCTGGTTCAGCAAGTATCGAAGAAAAAAATAGTGCATTAGAAGGAATTGATGAAATAGAGACAGTGGAGATGAAGGAAGAAATTCTCGAGGAATCAATACTTGCTGAAGCCGGATATGAAGATGTGTTAGTGAGAAACACTGCTGGCGAAAAGGTTCATGTACATGTCCGAGCAGATGAATTATCCGATGAAGAAGCCTTGCGGATCATGCAAATGGTAAGAGACGAATTCGACCGTGACATTCCAGTCGAAGTCAATTACTAATCATTCCCAAAACCAAAAACGACCCACCCAATCCAGACGCCCCAACGTCTGGATTTCTTGCTGTATCCCTAACAACCAACAGGAACTTACCAAACACTTTCATTCAGCGTAAGTATTTTGAGCATTCATTTTATTGGCGTTCTAATTACCGTTCAGTTGCCCGGCGGACGGATGCTTTCCACGGGCACGGCCTCAGCCTCCTCGGAAGAAAACCGCTTCCTGCGGGGTCTTCGGACTCGTGCTATTCCCGTAGGAGTCACCGTCCGCCGGGCAACTGAACTGGTCTAAAGGATTATTTTAAAAAGAAATTATTCCGTTATGATAAGGATTGTACTTTTGGAATATTAAACAGTAATCCAAATCACGCCTTTCCTCGGAGCAGTCCAAACACCTCGAGACTCCTGCAGGAGGATAGGCCTAGGTGAGACCCCGCAGGGCGACAGCCCGAGGAGGCTCACCAGCCGCCTGCGGAAAGCGAGAGGTGTTTGGACTGCGGACCTCCAGAAGTAAGTTGCACACACTTACGTAGAATGAAAGTGAACACTAATTCATTCGCGTGGTTGAGGGGTTCGTTACATTTTTGATAGCTATCATTATGCACTACTGATATAATGATAAAATAAAAGAAGAATACTACATATTTACAACTTGGACATGTTAGCGAAATTTAAGTAAAATGTATAGTATCGTATATCAAAATGAATAAGGGGTGCGTTTTTATATGCTTAAAGTACAAGAAATTCGGGAAATTATTAAATTAATTGATCAATCATCTATTACAGAATTTAATTATGAAACGAACGGTACATCCGTGTCACTAAAAAAAGGAACTCATGGAGCGACAACTGTAGTAAATGAACCATCACAAGTAACAGAAACTACCGCTGTACAAATACAACGACAAAGCGAGCCAGTTCAAGAACAAGCAATCGAGAAACAAGCGGAAATAATTGAAGAAAAACAAGAAGTAAAAGCAGAAAACAGCGATTATGACTTTGAAATTGTTTCACCAATGGTCGGTACGTTCTATGAATCACCATCTCCGGAAGACGATCCATACGTTACAGTCGGCAGCAAAGTCGATTCAAATTCCATTGTTTGTATTGTCGAAGCAATGAAACTATTTAACGAAATTGAAGCAGAAGTAAGTGGAGAAATCGTAGAAGTGCTCGTGGAAAATGGCGAGCTTGTGGAATATGGTCAACCACTATTCCGGGTAAAGAAAAAATAAGGGGATGGAGTAATTGATTAAGAAAGTGTTAATTGCGAACAGAGGAGAGATTGCTGTTCGAATTATTAGAGCTTGCCATGAAATGGGAATAGAAACCGTGGCAGTCTATTCAGAAGCAGACAGAGAATCTTTACATGTGCAACTAGCAGATGAAGCATATTGTATCGGACCTACCTTAAGTAAGGACAGCTATCTTAACTTTACGAATATATTAAGTGTAGCAACCTCGAGAGATGTGGATGCAATCCACCCAGGCTATGGGTTTCTCGCTGAGAATGCTGATTTTGCGGAGATGTGTGAGGAATGTAATATAAGCTTTATCGGTCCAACAGCTGAAGCAATTCAGAAAATGGGAATTAAAGATGTGGCCCGGGAAACGATGAAACAGGCCAATGTTCCGATTGTGCCTGGTTCTGACGGAATCATCGAAAGTGAAAAAGAAGGGATTGAAATCGCGGAAAAAATCGGCTATCCAGTTATTATCAAAGCTACAGCAGGTGGTGGAGGTAAAGGTATCCGTTTCGCGAGAAATGAAGAAGAACTTGTTAAGGGGATCCGCGTAACACAAAAAGAAGCAGAGACAGCATTCGGGAATCCTGGTGTTTACCTTGAGAAATTCATTGAGGACTTCCGGCATGTGGAAATTCAAGTTCTAGCAGATAAACACGGGAATATTATTCACTTAGGAGAGCGTGATTGCACAGTTCAAAGACGCCTGCAAAAATTAATCGAAGAAACTCCCTCACCAGCGGTTTCGTCAGAGATTAGAGAGAAGATGGGGCAAGCAGCAGTTAGTGCAGCTAAAGCAGTTGATTATGTTGGTGCTGGAACGATAGAATTCATCTTCGACCGTCAGACAGAGGAGTTCTATTTTATGGAAATGAATACAAGAATACAAGTAGAACATCCAGTCACAGAAATGGTGACAGGAGTAGACCTCATTAAAGAACAAATTAAGGTGGCAAATAATGAAAAGTTGAGCCTGCAACAAACGGATATCACATTTGACGGCTGGGCAATTGAATGTCGGATTAATGCGGAGGATCCGTATAAGAACTTCATGCCCTCGGCAGGTAAAATCGATATGTATCTTGCCCCTGGCGGCTTGGGTATCCGCGTGGATTCTCAAGCATATACCGGGTATACTATACCGCCGTATTATGATTCCATGATAGCCAAACTTATATCCTATGCACCAACAAGAGAAGAAGCGATCAAGAAAATGAAGCGGGCACTTGATGAATTCGTTATTGAAGGAATTTATACGACAATTCCTTTCCACCGGCAAATAATGGACCATGACGTTTTCCAGCACGGGGATTTTAATACGAACTTTTTAGAAGAGAACCCGATTGTAGAGAAATAGAACAACAACTTTCTATAAAAGGTGTGATTTCATGAGTGAACAACCATTATTAAATGTTAGTAATGATTTGTCTTTAGGAAGAGTGGAAATTGCTCCAGAGGTGATTGAAGTAATTGCTGGAATCGCTGCGACAGAAGTGAAAGGTTTATATGCCATGCGTGGTACCTTTGCATCTGGTGTTGCAGAACGTTTAGGAAAGCAGACACATAGTAAAGGTATTAAAGTTGAACTCACGGACGATGGGATCACAATTGATGTGTATTGTATTTTAGACTTCGGCATCTCTATCCCGAAGGTAGCCCAATCATTGCAAACAACTATCCGACAAAGCTTAAAAACAATGACTCAACTTGATATTGCCGAAATAAATATACATGTAGTCGGAATCAATATGGATGAAAAGGAACAGCAAGCTAAACATAATGAGTAAACAAACAGGCCAGAGCGGAATACTTTGGCCTTCTTATCATTTGTTCCGGTGTAACATCTGTCGTATACCCAATGTAAAACTTCAGAATGTACCAGGGAGTTTAGGTGGAAGATAACGGATGGTAACACCCAGATTTGTTCACCTAACAGTGGGATAAGGAGAATCCCCGCTGATTGAAGTTTCACTTTAGAAAAGAACATTAGAAGGAGTAAAAGCATGAAACGAAGCGAAGCAAGAGAAAAAGCATTCCAGTTTCTGTTTCAAATAGATATCAATTGTGAAGTCCATGAAGGCAGCATTCAGGAATATGTTGAGGAACAGGGGAATGATCCGTTTCTTAACCAATTAATTCAAGGTGTGATAGACAAGAAATCCTCTTTAGATGAAATAATTGCTAACCATTTGGAGAATTGGAGCCTAGATCGTATAGCGGCAGTAGAGCGAACGATTTTGCGATTGGCGACATTTGAAATAAAGCATCTGGAAGATATCCCGCTTAATGTCTCAATTAATGAGGCCGTCGAACTAGGGAAACGTTTCGGCGATGAGAAGTCGGGGAGATTCATTAATGGTGTGTTATCCAATATAGAAAAGAGAGGAAATGAATCATGACTGCTGAAATTATTAGTGGAAAAGAATTAGCTTCAGAAATAAAACAAGATTTAGCAAAAGAAATCGAAAGACTGAAAGTGAAAAATCTTATCCCAAAGTTGGTCGTTGTCCTTGTCGGCGATAATCCTGCATCATTATCTTATGTTAAAGGGAAAGAAAGGGCTGCAGCCGAAATTGGGATGGATTCTGAAGTAATCACTTTACCTGTCGAGACAACAGAAGCGGATCTGTTGGCATTACTTGATGAACTAAATGACAATGATGCGGTTCATGGTATTTTAGTTCAATTACCATTGCCAGACCAAATTAATGAACAGAAAGTAATTGATCGGATTAACCCGAAAAAAGATGTGGACGGCTTCCATCCGATTAATATCGGTAAGATGATGACAGGAGAGGACAGCTTTTTACCATGTACACCCTATGGGATCATTACAATGATCAAATCAAAAGGAGTTGAGATTGAAGGGAAGCATGCTGTCATTATCGGCCGCAGTAATATCGTTGGGAAACCAGTCGGACAGCTGTTATTGAATGAAAATGCAACGGTCACCTATTGTCATTCAAAAACAGAGAATATGCAAAAATATACACAAGCGGCTGACATTCTGATCGTTGCAATCGGGAAAGAAAACTTTATTAAGCAAGAGGACGTCAAAGAGGGTGCGGTCATCATCGATGTTGGGATTAACCGGACACAAGAAGGAAAACTAACTGGTGATGTCGACTTTGCTGAAGTAGTGGAGAAGGCCGGGTATATTACACCAGTTCCGGGAGGGGTTGGTCCAATGACAATTACAATGCTTCTCTCTAATACAATTAAAGCGGCTAAAGGACTGACAAGTATTGAATGATAAATATTTAACGGTAACGGCCCTAACGAAATATATTAAGCGGAAACTCGATATTGATCAACATTTGCAACAAATTTGGCTGCGTGGTGAGATATCGAACTTTAAACATCATAGCCGTGGACATATGTATATGACGATAAAAGATGAACAGACGAGGATCCAAGCAGTCATGTTTGCCGGGAACAACCGTTATTTAAAATTTACCCCGGAGAGCGGAATGAAAGTACTGATTCGCGGAAATGTCAGTGTATATGAAGCTGCCGGGCAATATCAGCTGTATATTAATACAATGGAACCGGATGGAATCGGGGCTTTATATTTAGCTTATGAACAATTGAAGGTCAAGCTGGAACAGCAAGGTTACTTTTCCTCGGCTCATAAAAAACGAATTCCAGCATATCCGAAGCGAATCGGTGTGATTACTTCGCCGACGGGTGCAGCGGTAAGGGATATCATTACGACTATTCAGAGACGTTATCCATTAGTTGAAGTAGTAGTTATCCCGGTTCTTGTTCAAGGACCAGAAGCGGCGAGTTCGATAAAACGGGGAATTGAAACAGCTAATCGGATGAACTTTGATACATTAATTGTCGGTAGAGGCGGTGGTTCGATTGAGGAACTATGGAGTTTTAACGAAGAGATCGTTGCCCGTGCAATCTACGAATCTCGGATTCCAGTTATTTCTGCTGTCGGACATGAAACAGACACGACGATTAGTGACTTTGTAGCAGACTTAAGAGCACCGACTCCAACGGGTGCAGCAGAGCTTGCGGTTCCGTCTCAAGCGGAATTAAGAAATAATCTTCAACTGCTCAACCGAAGATTAACCCGTGAAGTGAACCAATTATTGGACCAGGAAACACGCCGGCTTAACAACGCGCTTAATTCCTATGCTTTTCGTTATCCAAAAGAGCTCATTAGGCAGAAAGAGCAGGAGTTGGATCAGCAAATGGAGGCACTAGAACGAACATTAAGGTTGCAAGTAAACGATGCCGCAATGGCCTATAAAACAGTTATGAGACGTCTATCAGTGCAGCATCCCAAAGAGCGAATCGATGAAGCAGAAAAGAGAATAACTGAACTTACAATGAAGAATAACCGCTACATGAATCAAACCGTTGATTACCATCGCCGCGAACTCGGGAATTTACTGGATAAGCTTAGTTTAGTAAACCCATTAGAAATCTTGAAACGTGGCTTTGCATTACCTTATACTGCGGATGGACAATTACTGAAGTCTGTAACGCATATTAAGGAAAAAGAACAACTGGCAGTAAAATTAACGGACGGCACAATCCATGCACAAGTACTATCAGTAAAGGAGACTTCAAATGACGGAGAAAAACATGGAACTATCCTTCGAGGAAGCGATGGAAAAGTTAGAAAAAATAGTAGGGAAACTTGAAACGGGAGACGTTCCTTTGGAACAAGCAATTGATTATTATCAGGAGGGGATGATTTTATCGAAAATATGCAGTGATAAAATTAATTCTGTCCAAGATAAAATGGCAAAAATTTTAAATGAGCATGGAGAAATCACAAACTTTGATGTGGAAGGGGAAGTCTAGCATGGACCAGGTTAATCTGGAAGCTTATTTGAGACAGCAGAAAGATTTAATTGAAAATGAAATGGAAACACGATTAACTAAACTTCCGATTCCTGATCAATTAAAGGCTTCAATGCTTTATTCCCTTCAAGCAGGCGGGAAAAGAATTCGACCGGTTCTTTTGCTCGCAAGTTTTGAAGCTTATGGTACCGCTGTTGAAAAGACACTTTCTACAGCTATCGCCCTAGAAATGATTCATACATACTCCTTAATTCACGATGATTTGCCTGCAATGGATGACGATGATTACCGGCGCGGACAACTGACGAATCATAAGAAATTCGATGAGGCAACGGCTATTTTAGCAGGCGACGGTCTATTGACACATAGCTTTGCTTTAATTGCGAACGAACCACTCCTTACCGATCGTGAAAAAGTGGAACTAACAGGGAAAATTGCAATTGCAAGTGGACCACTTGGTATGGTGGCCGGTCAAATTCTCGATATGCAAGCTGAAAATGAAGACATATCCGTCCCGCTAGAACAACTTGAAAAAATCCACGAACTTAAAACGGGAGAATTATTAAAATTCGCCGTTTATGCTGGTGCTTATTTAGGGGGAGCGACAGAAGAACAATTGACACACCTTACACGCTTTGCCCATTATCTAGGGCTGATCTTCCAAGTTCAAGACGATATTTTAGATATTACAGGAATAGAGGAAGCACTAGGTAAACCTGTAGGAAGTGATGTAAATAATAATAAGAGTACATACCCGAAACTTCTTGGCTTAGAAGGGGCAATCAAACAAAAAGAGATCTATGTGGAAAAAGCATTAGCATCTCTTGAACAAGCAGGTGCAATTGATTCCCAACTAAAAGCACTGATTGACTATATCAGCAATCGTGACCATTAAGTAAGTAAGAAGATTCAGCCGTTCAGCATAAAAGTGAGCGGCTGTTTTTCTATTCTATGGAGGTATTCTATTTCAGAATATGAGTCATTTGATGTATAATAAACCAGAAAAGCTTATTAATATGAATGATAGTTAAAAGTAAAGGAAATGAAGATGACAAAAAAACGTTTAGATGAATTACTTGTAGAACGTAACTTAGTGGAGAACACAGACTTGGCAAAGCGTCTGATTATGGCTGGATTGGTTTTTTCTGAACACGAACGGCTTGATAAACCAGGTGTAAAAATTGATCCAGACATGCCAATCCGTATAAAACAAAAAAATAAATCCTATGTCAGTCGCGGCGGATTGAAGTTGGAGAAGGCAATCCAGCAGTTCGATTTGAATCTGGAAGGAAAAACAATCCTTGATATAGGGTCATCGACAGGCGGATTTACCGATTGCGCACTCCAGCATGGTGCTAAATTAAGCTATGCAATCGACGTAGGCTACAACCAACTTGATTGGAAATTACGCAATGATAAGCGGGTCGTCGTTATGGAACGGACGAATTTCCGCTATGTGACGAAAGATATGCTAAATACAATACCAAATTTCGCTTCGATTGATGTCTCCTTTATATCTTTACGCCTGATATTACCTGTGCTCAAATATCTCTTAGACGAGGAAAATGATGTCGTAGCTTTAATCAAGCCCCAATTTGAAGCGCGTAAAGAGCAAGTCGGTGAAGGAGGAATTGTTCGGGAAAAGCAAGTCCATGTAGAAGTGCTTGAACAGGTCATTCGTTTTGCTGCAGGCGAAAACTTTATCCTGCATGGTATTACGTATTCTCCAATAACCGGTAGTCAAGGGAATGTAGAATTTCTCGCCCATTTTAAATATCTCTCGGAACAAAAAGAAAAACCTGATATACCCCCTTTTGAAAAAGTTGTCGAGCAAGCACATCAACATTTAGTAAGAATGGAGGCCGGAAGATGAGTAAAATCCAACGTCATATTAAAATTCGCGAATTAATTAATGAGCATGAAATCGAGACTCAAGATGAACTCGTTGATGAGTTGAAAGCACTCGGCTATAATGTGACTCAAGCAACTGTCTCACGTGATATTAAGGAACTGCACCTAGTGAAAGTGCCTACATTATCTGGAAAATATAAATATAGCTTACCGGCAGATTTACGATTTAATCCGGAAGAAAAATTAAAAAGGCTAATTGTCGATGCTTTCGTTAATATTGACCATGCGAATCATTTCGTTGTTTTAAAAACATTACCGGGAAACGCTAACGCCATCGGAGTGTTAATTGATAACCTCGAATGGGAAGAGATAATGGGAACAATTTGTGGAGATGATACATGTTTAATCATCTGTCGAAAAGAAAATGATGCCGAGAAAATAAAAAACCGCTTCATACGCATGCTTTAACTTGGATGAAGGAAGAGGTGAATGATTCATGCTGACAGAATTATCTATTCGAAACTTTGCAATTATTGATCAAATCTCCATTACATTTAATGAAGGATTAACGGTGCTTTCTGGTGAGACAGGAGCAGGGAAATCAATTATTATTGATGCCATCCAATTACTTGCAGGTGGTCGCGGTTCTGTTGAATATGTCCGTCATAAAACAAATAAGGCAGATATCGAAGGATTATTCTCCATTGAATCAATGGAACATCCTATTTATGCAGTTGGCAGACAATACGGTATTGAAATAACCGATGAACAGGTTGTCTTAGAACGAACAATTACAAAAAGTGGGAAAAGTATTTGCCGTGTGAATGGTAAATTGGTGACACTCGCAATTCTTCGTGAATTCGGTAAAACGCTCATCGATATACATAGCCAGCACGAAACCCAGTCCCTGATGGATGCGGACAACCATATTCATCTACTTGACTTGTATGACTATGAGCAAATCAAGCAGGCAAAAGAAGAATACACGAATCTTTACGACAGACTGCGAAAGTTACAACAACGCTACAAACAATTAAATGAAAATGAGCAAGAAATCGCTCACCGTCAAGATTTATTATCTTTCCAATTACAAGAATTGGAACAGGCCAATCTTGTCCCAGATGAAGATGAAATTCTGGAAAAAGAAAGAAATTCCTTAGCCAACTTTGAGAACGTCCATACAGCGCTTCAAAATGCTTATAATGCATTGTATGGGGATGGAAGAGGACTAGAATGGATAAATCATGCGATGCTCTCTTTGAGTGAGCATGAAAAAATTGATCCGTTTATTGATGAAAAAGCCGAAGAAATTACGAACTATTATTATTCTCTTGAGACAATGGCTTTTGATTTACGAAATTATATCGACCAATTGCAATATAATCCGGAACGACTGAATGAAATTGAAGCAAGACTTAATGAACTGAATCGATTGAAGAAGAAATATGGCGCGACGGTAAATGAAATGCAGACATATATGGCCAAAATAGAAGAAGAATTGGAAGAAATAACGAATAAAGACTTTCACCTGACCGCTCTTGTGGAAGAAATTGAAGAAATAGAGAAAGACGCGAGGTTGGAAGCAAAAGAGCTACACCATTTAAGAAAAAAAGCTGCAAATGCACTTGTAAAAGAAATCCATTCAGAATTAAAAAGCTTATATTTGGAGAAAGCAAAGTTTCAAATTAGCTTTGACAATGAAACGGACCATCCAAAACTCCATAAAGACGGATATGATACGATTCGTTTTATGATTTCAACAAATCCAGGGGAACCGCTTAAAGAACTGACAAAAGTAGCTTCAGGTGGAGAATTATCCAGAATTATGCTCGTTCTGAAAAAAATCTTCGCAAAACATCAAGGAGTCACAAGTGTTATTTTTGATGAAGTTGATACAGGTGTAAGTGGACGCGTTGCCCAGGCAATTGCTGAGAAAATATATGAAATATCTAACGCTTCCCAAGTTCTCTGTATTACCCATTTACCACAAGTTGCTGCCATGGCCGATACGCATAAATTAATTGAAAAACATGAAAAGGATGACAGGACTTCAACCACTGTTACCGAACTAAGTCCAGATGAACAAATGGAGGAATTGAGTCGGATGATAACTGGAACGGAACTGACAGAAACAGCAAAAGAACATGCAAAGGAAATGCTTGACCTTGCCGATATATTCAAGTTAAAAGATCATCAGGAATAATATTGTGGATTAGCCGGAAACTAACAGCACCGGCTTTTTTTAATGTTTTTTTCTCATATCATTATAAATTAGCCTCTTCTGAACGTCATTACTTTATGCAAGGTAAACTTAAGCATTTCACTTATGAATCACCAGTTTAAAAAAGGCCTGCTTCGCTCAAATTAGAAGTACAGAAAAAAAATTGGTATGGGTGAGATGCGAGGGGTGTTAATATACATGAAAAAAACAAAGAGACAATGGATACAACATACCTTTACACTATTCGCCAGCTTCTTATTTCTCCTTTCCTTTACAAATCCGTTTCTAACAGGGGGACTTTCACATTCTGATGCGAAGCCTATGGTTCATGATGTTTTTTCGAATCTGATTTCACTTAAAACCGCTTCAGCGGAAGAAAGCAGTTCATTAGAACCGATACAAAGGGATGAAGACATTAAACTTATTCCAGGTGGTCAATCGATCGGTGTTCAGCTGGAAACAGTAGGAGTGCTTGTAGTTGGACATCATTCCATTCAAGGTAAAGAAGGGGCATTATCCCCTGGGCAGGATGCAAAAGTATTGATAGGCGATATGATCGTCGAAATTAATGGTAAGCCAATTAAAGATATGAGTCAGATCAAACCATTAGTAAACGCTGCAGGAAAACAAAATGAAGCTCTAAAGATTAAACTGAAAAGGGGTAATGAGACACTCGACACATCATTACAACCTGTACAAGATGAACGTGATCAGGAGTACAAAATTGGGCTTTATATTAGGGACTCCGCAGCGGGAATAGGAACAATGACCTTCCATGATCCAGTGAGCAAGCGATACGGTGCGCTCGGGCATGTAATTTCCGATATGGATACAAAAAAACCAATTGAGTTAATGAAAGGGAGGATCGTTCGGTCATCCGTCGTCCATATCGAAAAAGGTAACCAAGGTACACCCGGAGAGAAACAGGCAAGATTTTCCGCAGACCGGAATGTGATCGGAAGCATTGTGAAAAATACACCACATGGTATTTTTGGTGTGCTTGAATCAAAAATAACAAATGATAAATACGATGAGCCATTACCAATTACACGTTCAGATGAGGTAAAAGAAGGTCCAGCAAAAATATTGACTGTTGTTGCTGATGAAAAAGTGGAAGAATTTGACATTGAAATCGTCAGTTCGACCCCCCAAGAAAAACCAGATATTAAAGGGATGGTTATTAAAATAACCGATCCTCGTCTACTCGAAAAAACAGGCGGAATCGTCCAAGGAATGAGCGGCAGTCCAATTATCCAGGATGGGAAGATAGTAGGCGCCGTAACACACGTATTCGTAAATGATCCAACATCCGGTTATGGCGTTCATATCGAATGGATGCTAAATGATGCAGGAATAACCATTAACGAGAAAGAAGAAACCATTGCACAAGCAAGTTGACCAAGAACTTGTAACAGGCCCCCTGTTGCAAGTTCTTTCTGCTTTCATTCAGCGTAAGTGTTTAGTACGTTCTCTTAGCTAGATCTCTAATCGCCGTTCAGTTGCCCGGAGGACGGATGCGCATCCTAGAGCTCCGCGCTGATCCTCGACGCACAGGACGTGCTAATGCAGACGTTGCCACAGGACATGGCGATCTTAGTCTGTCTCGGAAGAAAGGCACTTCCTGCGGGGTCTCATCGTCTCCGCTTTCCCGCAGGAGTCACCGTCCTCCGGGCAACTGAACTGGTAGAGAGGATTATTATTAATGGAAATATCCGTCCATAATAGGCTTCCTCATTCTAAATGAAAAATAGTGCCCAAATCAAGCCTTTCCCCGGAGCAGTCCAAACACCTCGAGACTCCTGCAGGAGGATAGGCTTAGGTGAGACCCCGCAGGGCGACAGCCCGAGGAGGCTCACCAGCCGCCTGCGGAAAGCGAGAGGTGTTTGGACTGCGGACCTCCAGAAGTAAGTTACACACACTTACGATGAATGAACGCAATTATGATTATACTGCTTTAATCCCCTTGAAATTAAGTAATGATTTTTGTCGAAACGAGTCGAATAAATTTGTCGAAAATGCTCGGTATATAAAGGTAAATGTAGAGATAATAGAGAAATATAAAAATATGCAAATTCTTTAAAATAAAGAAGGATAATAATATCTTTTGTAGAATATGTAAGAGGGAAGAGTAAAAATAAGGAGGATTCGTAAAGTGGAAAGTATTTCAGTATGTTTAGTCGATGATAACCCGGAATTAATCACGTTGATGGAGGAATATTTTGAAGGTCAAGATGATATTGAAGTAATCGGTACAGCATCCAATGGCAGAGAATGCCTAGAAATGTTGGAGGTTTTAGAACCCGATATACTTATATTAGATATTATTATGCCACATATCGATGGAATTGCAGTGCTGAATCAATTGCGTACCATGGAATTGAATAAAACACCACAAGTCATTATGTTAACTGCGTTCGGCCAGGAAGAAGTAATGAAAAAAGCAGTCGAATTCGGTGCTTCTTATTTCATTTTAAAACCATTTGATTTGGACCATTTAGCAGACCGAATCCGAACAATCAGTACAAATACCGATAATTTCAAAGCAAAGGTAAGGAAACCGAAAAAAACGAACAAAACACATAACCTAGAAGCAAGCATCACAAATATTATTCACGAAGTTGGAGTACCTGCACATATTAAAGGGTATATGTATTTACGAGAGGCAATTACAATGGTTTATAATAATATCGACTTATTGGGAGCAATTACGAAAACGCTTTATCCGCAAATTGCAAAAAAATATAACACAACGGCCTCAAGAGTAGAACGGGCGATTCGTCATGCGATAGAAGTTGCTTGGAGTAGGGGCAACATTGACTCAATTTCGGCATTATTCGGTTATACAATTAATATTTCTAAAGCAAAACCTACGAATAGTGAATTCATCGCGATGGTCGCGGACCGACTTAGGCTTGAACATCAGGTCAGTTAAGCCCGTCACGTCAACGTTTGCGGTAAGTCTGCCGCACAAATAAAGCGATAAACTAGGAACGGAATCCTATAAACGAATATACGGAGAGTAAGAAAGCGCGTCACTTTATCGGAAAGTAATTCCGGTAGGGTGACGCGCTTTTTTGCGTTCAAAAAGAAAGGGAGGGTGCAACGTATGCACGATATGTTATTCGAAATTGACCATTACATGATGGACTGTAACGCTCGAGGCTTGTCCGTTAAGACAATGCGGAGTTACGATCAGACTCTTCGACTATTTCAACGGTACTTAACAGATGAACACGGAATCACGCGAGCCGATAAGGTAAAGGCCGAACATATTCGCGCTTACTTTAATTACGTCCGAGAACGTGGCAAGTACAAGGCATTAGCAGACGATAGTTCCGCAAAGATAAATAGCCCGCACAACCGCCCGGACTACGGAAAGAAAGTCAGTGAAACGACGTTAGCGAATTACCAGCGGAATATAAACGCCTTTTTCTCTTACCTCTATCGTGAAAAAGTGATCCGGATTAATCCTTGTATCGATATTCAGAAGATTAAACCGCAGAGGAAAGTTAAGCCGTTGCTATCGGAGAATGAACTTGCTATGTTTTTTCGAGCATTTGACGTTACTACGTTCCACGGCTTCCGCGATTGGATATTTGCGAGGCTTATTCTCGATACGGGCGCAAGAGTAGGCGAGTTAAGCGAAATTGTACCGTCCGACATCGATATCAGAAATTGCGCATTACTCCTACGCCATACCAAGAGCAAGCGGGATAGGTTCGTCTACTTTTCGAAGAAGACGAGCCGGAACTTGAAATCATGGCTTGAGTATCGCGATAGGTACAGCGATAGCGCTTATGTTTTCCCGTCAATCCGAGGTAACAAGCTTGACATTCGGGCAATAGAAACGTCATTCCGGAAGCACGGTCGGTTAGTCGGACTAAACGTTCAACCGCACCAGTTACGGAACAACTTTGCAAAGTATTACTTACTTAACGGTGGGGATTGGGCGACTTTAAGCCGAATCCTAGGTCATTCTAGTGTAGAAGTTACGCAGCAAGCGTATTTAGACTTTACCGACAACGAAGTCGGGGCGAAGTATCAGAGACATTCACCGCTAAACAATTTAGATATTTAGTTAAATTTTTAGACAAAAAAAAAAAAAAGAGCGCACCGGAAAACGTATAAAACGAATTCCGATACACTACACGGTTAAAGTAATTGTATCGAAAAAATTCGGAAAAGGCAAGGCTTATTTAAGTACGCCATAAAATAGAACATACGTTTTTTGTGCGCCTCACAAATCTATCGAAGATTCGGAGGCAATCGAAATGAATTCTAACTTAAATTATCTATCGAATTATCAAACGTTCAATAATACGCAAGAGTTAAATTACCACGTCAAGCAACACGAGCAAGCACACGCAGACAAATTAAACGCAACGGATCGGAATATACTTCGCTTTATCGCTAGGTATTCCGTTAAGTATTCGGGCGCTAGTCATCTGAAGGTCGGAACTATTGCGGAAGGCGTATCGAAGTCAGTACGTACCATAGCGCGGGTATTGAAGCGCCTAGAGTCGTTAGGTATTATTCGCCGCATAGGAATGATCCGGCCGAAGTCAGGCGGAAGGGGAGCGAGTATTATTCAGATTCTCCCGTTTGATTCCGAGCAAATGGCAGAACGGATGTCAGAGCCTGCAGCCGACGAGGAAGCAACGGAGACAACGGACAAGCGCCGACATTTTGAGAATGAACCTTTATGCAATCGCAATATATCTAATACACGTACTAGAGACGGGGAACTAGACGGAAAAGCAGCGAGCAAGCGCGGACTAAGTACCGCCATTCCAGAAACCATTTACGAAGCATTGACGCCATATTTCGACGCTAGGGGCTTGTACGATACCTACGGCATTCTTTTACGGGCAAAGGCGTCAATAGACCGTAGAATAACGCTGGAAGACTATGGGAGCGAGTATGTAGACGTGTTTTATAACGTGATTCGAAAATATAAGCTGGGTCAAGTTCGCAGTCTTCCGGGCTTGTTATATTCCGCATGGCAGAAGCTAACAGGCGAAATTAGTCGAAGGATTGGGCGTAAGGATTCCGTTTACTTCGATTGGCTAGCATAGCGGGCGAAGCAATCTTCGAGATAGGCAGGCGGTTGAAACACGTTAAGGAAAACGACTTGGCTCACGGGGAATGGACGGAGTGGCTTGAAAGTATCGGAATGACGCAAAGACATGCGAGCAGGTTCGTTGCGGTATATGATCGTTTTTCAAAACGGACTCCGGAGTCTGTTTTACCGAAGTCAATAACGGTACTAGAGGCACTAACATCATTCTCTGACGAAGAACTTACGAAAGAATACGAACTTCCTTCCGGAGAAGTGAAAAAGCCTACGGAAATGTCGCGGCGAGAAATCGAGATTGGACGCAGATTGAAACACGTAAAGGAAAACGACTTGGCGCATAGGGAATGGGCGAGATGGTGCGAAGGCGAGGTCGGTATAGACCGAAGTACCGCAAATAAGTTCATACGTGTATTCGAGGAACTTTCCGAAGATGTGGGTACGTACCCACGTTTAGGACTTCGAGCCTTATACGAAATCGCAACCCTTCCGCCCGAACAACGAGAAGCCGAACATACTACGTCAAAAGGCGAAACTAAGACGCCCGTCGAAATGACCGTTAAGGAATTGCGCGACTTGAAACGTCAGTTAAGGGCGGAACAGGCGGAAAGAGAGCGGTTGGAAGAAGAGGCAACGAGGTTGCATACGGAGAACGCGGAACTAGCGGGCAAGGAGCCGGAAGTTACGAAAATTTTCCGGAAAATATTTTACCTTCGACTTTTAAAATTTTAACGCAAATGTTCGGACACCCACGGAAAACGTTTGTTCGCATACGCCCCGGGGGAGGGGACGCCTGTTCTTGGGAGCGCGCGTTCGATTAAAGGGCAGTCGAAACCTGATCGTTTAAGCCGTTACAGGCGTTGTATGGCGGTTCTAGGGCGTTCTTGCCCCGTTCCCCTCCCTTGCCTGCACGTCGTCCTTGTGCCGTCCTTCTATCGTCCTTCTATCGTCCTTCCTCCGTCTTGTGACCGTTGTAGCCGTCCTCTCCCACGGTTAGGGTAGCATGTACGGCAGCATGATGGAGGTAGCCGTATAGCTTTCGTTCCTACCTGTACCCGCTAAGGCTACGGATATATGCGGATAATCCTTCGTCTCTGCCGTGCCTGATCCGCCTATAATTTGGCTGCTATCGCCGTTCATAATCGGAAGAATATTCGTCAATTCCGCTTAATTCAGTCGGACAATTCCCGCTTGAATCGGATATGCCCGCTTAATTCCGCGAATGTAATCTATTGTTAAAAGAATACATTCGAAATACGATAACAATAGCGTTAATTGCTTGCGTTGAATATGAATGTATGGTATTGTTGAAATAGAGTTAAAACAATACAACGGAAAGGCGATGATTTCATTGAGTACGAAAAGTAAAAAAGGTATGATTATAGACGTTCAACCGTTAAGAACGGCGGACGAAATAGAGGAATTTAGGGAGGCTATTCAAGTAGCAAGTAGTAAGCCATATGTTAAACGGAATTTATTACTATTCAATATCGGAATTAATACGGGGTTACGGATAGGTGATATAATAACGCTTCGGATTGAGGACGTAAAGGGACGAACAAGCCTAGCCATATCGGAGGGAAAGACGGACAAGAAACGTATTATAAACTTAGCGCATCTAATGGCGGAAATATCGGACTATATCGAATCTATCGGAGAACCGACGGAAGGCTGGTTATTCCCTAGCCGGAAAGGCGACAACCATATCTCTACTACGCAAGCCTACCGCATACTAACGACGGCCGCCGAGTCTATCGGAAGGGACGACATAGGGACGCATACACTTCGGAAAACCTTCGGATATCACTATTACAGACAGTATAATGACTTAGTAATGTTATCGGATATATTTAACCATAGCAGCCAAGCTATTACACGACGTTATATAGGGATCAGAGCCGATGAAATCAACAATAGTTTACGTGAATTTAAATTATAAAGGAGGCGGAAGAAATGAAACGCTTAATATATAAGTTACTTCGGATAAGTAACGATATGAACGCAATCAGAAGAGGTAAGATTGGAAAACGGTTAGGACGAAGGCTTCTCGGGAAGATAACCGGGAAAGGAATCGGGCGGTTATTCAAGTAAAGCCGCCTGATAGAACGAAAGAAGCCCCCTCGAGTTTTTCAGGGTCTGTCTCCCATGAACAGTGCGCCCGATAATTCTTCGCATACACTTCGCAACCCCTCGCCCAACTTCTCATAGACATGTAAACGTTCGTTAGCTGGTACTATATACAGTATCTTGTTCGGTTATTTTCGCCTATATATAGTAGTAACTCGTTCGCAAGCCGAAAATTTCGCCTTTATCCGTCAATTATATTTACTTTACAAGTTACTTTTATCACTGCTATTTTCGCTGCTACTTCGTTCGCCTTCCGTCGGTTCAATTGGAACCATCGACATTAGTTCCTCGATACCATTTAAGTTTAACGCCTCTATTATCGGAACGATAACGTTAACGGGAATCTGCTTACTTCGGTTATGGTACAAGTCATTTATAGTCGCCCGTCTTATTCCGGTAACGTCCGCTAGTTGCGCCTGTGTCATTCCCCTATCTTCTAATAACTTCGCAAGATGTATCGTAAATACTCGCTCGGGTGTCGTCATGGTTCGCCTCCTTCGTAATAGTTCGTTTTAATTTCGCCATGCTTCGTTAAGTCAATTATAAATTAAATTACGAAATTAGTAAATAATCGTTGACAATTACGAAAATCGTAATTATACTATGTTTAACGGTTACGAAAATCGTAATTATCGAATGTGAAGGAGGGCTGTTATATGGCGAGGATCATGCAGGAATATTGTAACGATTGTCGCAAAGATACTTGGCATGAATACGTAAAACATTCGGAGTTTAGTTTACTAACGAAATGCAGCTTATGCGGAGCAAGGTTCGATTTAATTCCGAATGGGCAAACGTTTATTGTCGAAGGAACCAACGAATATTTTAAAATTAATTAAACGGAAAGGGGAGGACGGATATATGCGAATAGTAAACAACGGAAGTAACGTCCAAATAACGGCTTCATTCGGAGAAATGGCGGTTATCGTCGAGGCCATACACAAGGCCACAACAGCCTACCGGATAGAAGGGAACGAAGAGAAAGCCGCAGAGTTGGCGGAAATGGTTGACGGTCTATTAAATAATCAGAAGGGAAGTAGAAAAAATGGCGAATATAGCAGTTAATACGGTAGCAATTCAGTGGATCAGTGGGGAAGAGGTTACGGTTACAACGGAGAATGAAAGCTGGATTCCGGAAACAAACGAATTAAATTTACGGGTAGGTATTTACGGAACATATTCGGGAGTGCCCGGAAGTGGACGCTTTGGAATTAAGTCGATGGATAACGGAGAACTAGCCGAAAATTACTTTGCGCTTAAGTATGACGCCCGCAGGGATATTGTCGGAGTAGAAGGCGATAAGTGGCTAGACATCTTTGCGGAAGTCTTATCGGAGATTGAAAGAAGGTACTTCATATTACATAACATTCCCGTACATTTCATCGAAGTTATGAAGTATCAAGGCGGCACGGACTGGGACGAAGAACATTACGACGAAATGGCAGTGGAATTAGAAAAGGCGGCAGAACATAAAAAGCCCTGACTTTGGGGAGTCAAGGCGGAATTTTTGGCGGGGCTTCTTTTTTGGCGTAAGTTCCCGCCGGAAAGGGATGCATATCATGACAGTCCTTATACATCGCATTATAACGAAATGGCGGAACTATGACAAGGTAGACCGGTTTTATATTGTGCTATTCGGAATGACGTTAATATTCTTGTATGTGGCTTTAGTAACAACTTAAGGGGAGGCGTGTTAGTTGAACCAATTGAATAATAAGTATCGAATTTACCTAGGACAATTAGAAAAGTTACGCAAAAATATCGTTGAGGACTTCGAGTATTACCGCAACCAAAACTCGATTATTGACCGCAGATTAAATGAGTTAGGCAGGCGAGGAAATATTGAGGAAAACGGGAAGGAAATGGCGGAATTATTATCGCAAAGGGAAATTGTTAAAGACCGTTCAATGAAACTTCTACCGCTTTATGATCTATTTAAGAACGGATATGATGAAGTATTACATCGAGTCGAACGATTTGAAAGCAACAGCCCGGAAACTTGACGATTTACCGGGCTTTTTTCTTGTTCCAAATTGACGGAATTATTTTAATTTGGATAAAATCGGATTTATTTCGTGTTAATCACAAGTAGTGGCTAAAATAATTTGCGGTTTTTCGGGAAAATGACGTCACTTTTCTCGTTGTTATAAGTGGGAGGTGAAAATATTTCGCAGATTATCGGAAAAATGGCAGGGTGTTTTACGATGGTATTAGTAGAGGTAACAATGAAAGCCGCCTAAGTTAAAACCTAGCCTTTTGCAGTCCGTTAAATGATTACCCTATATAAATAAGTAATTAGTACCGAAAACGTACAACAAAAGTAAATTTAAAAGGAGAAAGTAAAAAAGTAGTGACTATGAAAAGTAGCACGTCGCACATTCCGTAGGCACTACATATTTAAGGAGGTACTTATAATATTTATTCGAGTGAAGAAGCGTAATCTAGCTGATAAATGGTTTAATCCAGGGAATAAAGTAGCGTTTGATGTTGTTTTAACCGAGAGTTATCGGAATGATGAGGGCAAGCCTAGGCAAAGGTATTTACTTCATCTTGGGACAATCCACGAATACCATGCCAAGTTGCCCCACTCTTTACGCCGTTTTTATGTAGAACTTAAAAGCCGTTTAATCGACTACGGTGTTAGTACCGACGATATTAATTACATGGTTGCACGGCTAGAAACGAAAATAGGCGCAGAGCCTTCACAAGAAGAAAGTGACGAATATCTACGGAAGGCTTGGAAGGAATTACAAGATATGTGAACATCCTACGTAATTTTATGTACTTCTCACAGGCTGCTTCCTAGCTTGTGGCGTTCTATCCGAAGTTATTCCGAAAAAGTCAAGGCTTATTCTCGGGATGGCTTCTAATTGTGACGAAATTGTGAACGTTTTATGACGATTGGCGGATGATACTTGTATTTAACCCGTTTAGCTATCCTATCTATATAGAGGGAGTTATTTCGCAACTTGTCGGAAAGGGAATGCCGGCAGGGGTGCGCTTTTAAGTGGCGACATTCCGGTATTAATGAGAAACCTCTCACGAATATAGTTTATTTTTTTTTAACTTAAAACGGAGATAAAAGGAGTTTAAAGAATGAAGAAGTATAAAGCAATTCTTAACATTTATATGGCGGACAAGTTAATTAAGGCGGGATTCTCGGTAATCGAGGTTAAACCGTCATCGCAAATCAGAGGGAGGGCAGCTTTTATATTCGAAGATACGGCAGAATTTCGGAAAGCATTCAGAGAACTAAGTTATAAAAAATAGTAAATATACGGGGGTTAACGAATGGCACAACAAACAATTTATAGGGAACAACCGAACGATAAAAAAGAATTATTAGAGGCGGAGGGATACGAATTGTTTAACCGTGAATTAATGCGGAAAGTCTTCCCGCGGATCATATCTGATATTAAAAAACATAAGAAAAGCGCAAAGGCGGGCGACATAATTCCGTTTTACTTCGCGCTACTATCATATATAGACGGAAACAAGCAAAGAGCGGACGGTTCGGAAAATGAAAGGTACGGGTACAGTTTCCCGAGTCAAATCCGTTTGCAGGAAATGACCGGAATTAATGTAAAACGTCATAAACTACTAACCGATATTCTCCATGCAAACGGAATACTATCGGAAGTTAAGGACTATTACGAGGGGACAAAGCGTTACAAGTGGTATAAACCGTCTTTTTTTCCGCGAATAAGTGACGACGGTTATCTAGTGGACGAAAACGGACAGAAAATCATTCCGAATTATTCTGAAATATTGTCGGAATAAGACGGTCATTCCGTTTAGGGTGTCGCCCATCTTACCGAAAACGGTAGTTATGAAAGTACCTAGAACGGTAGAGTAAAGATAGCAACGTTAAAGACAGCAAGTAGTAAGATAGCAACAAGTAATACCGAGCTTAAGCGTTATTACGAATATAAGACCAAAAGAGTTCGGATACTCACATACGTTCGTATCCTCAAGAAGTCCTTTTCTTCCGAAAAGAACTTCTAACATACGATAAGGCGGAATCATTTTCCGATATGAAAGATCAAAAGAAAGGTCAAAAGACTAAGCAAACTTATTCGCTTACGCTCATTGTTTGCCGAAGTCCTATTCTAGCGAATAGTCCTTCGTATATACTATACCATTTTCGATAAGGTTTTAATATAAAAGATAATACAAGAACGAAAATGTGGCAGCCGCGCCGCATAACTAACGAAACAGCCAAGGGGGAGACAATTTGACAAGTTACGTAAAAGAGGTCGAACGGTTAGAAAACGAAGGTATTCCGGCAGAGGCAGCCGTTCAACTATTCCAAGTCTTAACGGAACGATTAGAGGACGTAAGCAGCAGCCCCGAAGTAGATGAGTTCCAACGGAAGTTACTAGACTTACGGAAACATGACAGGCGCTATTTTCGCCAGGTAATAGATGACGTATGTAGCGAGTTCCCTTTTCCTATTCCGTTAAATTGGCGTAACGTGAAATTTGAGCCGATTCGCATTAATCGTTGTGAATTATGTGGCAATTACTTTTACGATGTTAGTCGCAATGGGAAAAAGATAACTTGCTATAACGGGGGACGATGTGAACATGAGTACGAAGTTAGGCGACACCGAGAAGGAACGCTACTCGATCCGATTTATAAACGCAGGAAGGAAGAGATTCCGATAGATATGAGTCCATCCGAGGACGATTCGGAAGGGTGGGCGGAGTTGAACGAAATGGAAATGACCGCTTTCTATAAACCGGATAGGATAGTTTGAATTATTTATTTATTTTTTCGGAAAAGAGCATAAAACTACGTAAACAAACGGTTATATCACGCAGTAGTAGAGGCGGAAAAGGGTATTTTTTTTTCGCTTACAAACAGAGAAAAACATATAGAAAGGGGATTAGTTAGATGAATAAAGAAACAGTAAAATTAATTCGTTGGTATCTGAAAATGACGCAAGAACAATTTTCAGAACATATCGGAGTAACTTACTCGACTTTGGCGGAAATTGAGTCAGGAAATCGAAGAGTTAGCGGAAATGTTGAGGGTAAAATCGCACATGCTTTCAATCCGAATGATCCGGGTTTTATCGAGTTTGTAGAACGACACCAAGCATTGAAAAAGTTAGGGGTGCGGTAAGTGGAAGATATAAAAAAGTTTGTTTATCGTAAAACCGATACTAGCGTATTAGCAAGAACACACGCGTTTAAAGTTTCGGCGTTAGCGCGGAAGTTAGCTTATCAATACGTTAAGACGCCCGCAGCGAAGGAAAAAGGGGCTAACTACGGGGACGCGTTAAAGATAATAGAAAGCGAGTTAGTAAGTTTACACGCAAAGGTTAAAGCAAGAAACCGACGATAGGAAGGCGCAACCGAACGAGGGGGCGTCTTTTTTAATTCCCAATATTCGGAGGGATTACCGAACTCACTTACGCCGGAAGGAGCGAGAGAGAATGAGCGAGCAACCGAAACTAGCGGAATTGATCGAGTATTTAAAGGCACTAGCGCAGCTTAAGGCGGCTGGGCATCATACGACGCTAGAAATTAATTCCACGATGGAAGCAATCGAGCAAGAACTACGCAAGTAAAACTAAACGAATGAAGGAGAGAGCGAACGATTGAAAACAATTATCGAAATTTACCGCAGGCTAAAAAGGATTGACCGCACTATAGACGCAATCAAGGGAGGTGGCGCAAATGAGTAAGCAGCCGATTGCCGAGCGTACTTGTTCCCGATGTGAAGTCGAAAAGCCGTTACAAGCATTTTATAATTCGGAAAGGACGTACTGCATTGAGTGCGAGCGAGTAACCGCTAGGGAGCGTATGAAGCGTTATAACGGTACGTTCCGAGGAAAAGCGTCTCAAGCATTGCAAGACAGCCGGAAAGCGGTTAAGCGCATAGAGCTTGAGCAAGGGATGGAGGTCGAAGATACATTGACATTAATCGATGTACTTTGGGTACTGTCTGAAAAGGAATGCGCGTATTGTGGGGAGGAAATCGAAGAGAAGTCTCGAACGCTAGATCACATTACCCCGATGAAATATTACGGAGGAAATACGTTTTCTAACGTCACTATGGCGTGCGCTAGTTGTAACCGAATTAAAAACGACTTACCGGTCATTATGCATATGATCCGCGAAGAAACGGACGAGCGCCAAGCCTTGCAGTTGTTCGAGCGGATGGCAAGTAGAAGTAACCGCACATTTTCAGAAGTATTTGAGCAGCTCTCTAAGGACGCCCGGACGTACTTCGAGCATAGAACGGTATTAGCAATCGAGCGAATTAAAGAAAGCGAAGAAAGGGACGGGACAGCGTAATGAACGGATACAAACGAAGAAATAACCGAAGTTTCAAACATAGGAGCAAGCCAAGGAAACCGCGACAGTCGCTACGCCAGTATAACAAGAATGGTATTAGGATGGATAACGACCGTCCACCGCGGTCAAGGCGCAGGAAGGAGCCGGACGAGTGAACAATGAACTATGGCGCTTGGAGACTGGCTTTATTGTAGGCTACACCGAGGACAAGGACTTAATACAGCGTATTCGCCGATACAAGTTTAGAAAGAACTGGCGGATCATGGCGGAATATTACGAAGGCAAGAAGCGGAAAGGCGTTCAATTTAGAATACCGATTGAACAGCGTAGACCAGCCGAGCGAATGTTTCAAGTAAAGGTAATAAGTCCATGACAGATATTCAAGGAAATAAGAGTATTACAGCGCGTTTAAGCCGTTTAGGTACGAACACTAAGGCGGATAAGTAAAGGCGCTTATTTCACGTTGTTTTTAACGGAAATCTGTCATATGCACGTATGAATAATTACTAGGTACGAATACACCGGAAATATAACAAGGAAGTTAAAAAGCCTGTTATGACGGCGATATTTTAACGGAAATCTGTCAGATACACGGCGGGGAGGCGGTAGGGTGAAATGTATCATAACCAAACGAACTTACGGAAAGGGAACGCAATTATTACGCGAGGAAATTATCGGAGAATCACGCGACAGAACGGAGGTTATTCAGATATTGAACAATCTTAAAATGACGGTTGACGCAAGCGGTAATTATCGGATAACAAACGGAACGGGAGGGACGATCCGCCAAGGACTATGCGCCGATTCGCCGGAGAGTATCTTTGCTATCGTAGACAGTTGCGACTTTAATATCGGAAATATGAAGCTGGAAACGCCGAGTTATTCCGGCAGCTTCGAGGATTACGAACAGAAATTCGGATTCGGGCGAGTGCTCCGAGACGTGAAAACGAAATGGCGCGCTTATTCAGAGACACTACCGAATGACGCAGGTTATACGGCGATAGGACTCGTAAAATACGACAGCCAAGTTTACTACGAAATACATTCGCTATATATTCCGGAGAGATACGGTAGGCGGAGGAAGTCCGATTATATCCTCGATTTTATTGAGAAGCGACTAAAGGCGAACGAATACGCCTCTATTCAGTCGGTAGGCATGGCAGCAAAGAGAACGGACGTCCATTTCATACGAAATGAATTATATAAGCATCGATACGAGTTGCCTCGCTTATTGTATAACGACGCGGCCGAGCGGATGGGGTCGGTAAGCGAAGTTATTCCGGAGGGGATAACTTACATTCCAGAGAAGTTATTCACAGAATTAGACGGAGCGGAAGCAGAGAATGAAGTAAGGGCGGCCGCCAATTAAAGTAATTATAAAAAGGGGCTAGTAAAATGAGCAAAGAAAAGTTATTCACTCGGGAAGAAGTAACTGAAATCGTAGAAAAGCGCATGGCTCGTGCAAAAGAGAAAACAGCAAGGGCGGTACAAGAGGCAAAAGAACGGATAAGAGAACAGGAAATGGAATGGAGGGAAGCGCTTGAGGTTATTCGTAAGAAATAAGGCGGAGGAAGCCGAGGACGTGGAGGGGAAAGTTACGGGGCGTATTACGGTCGAGAAGGTCAGCAGGTACGAGCATTTTGTCACAGCGTACCTAATCGATCGGAGTACAGGCGAAACGGTCTATAAAGTCGCTTATAAGACGATTGATCCGGAGTTGCAGGCGTACTATAAAGCTTCGGACGATATGAAACGTTATATCCGTAATGAAGATTTAATACTTGACGGTGAGATTTCGTCAAATGTATCGCTGCCATTCGTTCAGGCGGTCGAAGGAAAGAGCGGTTACGGACGATAGTACGGGCGGTAAAAACGCCGAAGATCAGTAAAACAAATAAATTACAAAAAGGGGTTAATTAAATTATGAAAGATGTACAAGTGTTCATGTTAAACGATGTCAACTTAGATGGATCAGAATACGGAATGGATCGCATTTATACTGTTAAGGAGCATCAAGCTAAGGCAATGGAAGAGAAGGGGAACGCCGTACGTTTCGAAGCAGGGCGGGAGCTTGACCGTTTCGACCGTGAAATATCTGGATTAGTCGAGAGGTTTAAGAAGAATTACGAAAAGTTGGAGGAAAGTAAAGACCCTCGATATAAAGACCCGGAATTTTTCGCAGAGGAAGCCGCAAAGTTGCGGGAGGAACTCGACAAGGAGGTCAAGGCGTTACAAGACGAATATGCGGCAGTTGTTCAAGCAACAAAGGACGAAGCCCAACGACAGCGAGCGAACCTTACCCGTAACATTACGCCTACCGATGAAAAAGGGGCGCAACAACTTATGAATGAGCTAGTAGGCGTTGCCAAACTTTCCGACGTAGGAAAAGCTATCCAGAGGATTGAATCGGATATGAAGTATTACAGCGAGGGGCGCAAAGCAGCTATCGCAAACGAATTATATCGCCTTGTTGACTTAGTGGACGAGGAAGACCGTACTTCCAAGCGTAAGCTTCGTAGTTTGTCGAACAGACTTCGTGAGGATACGGAAGGGGTTGAACTAGCTGCAAGAATGGCGGCAGCGTTGCCGGATTATACTGGAACGGCTTATAACCAATTAAAATTAATCCATCGAGCCTATACAGGCGGGCGTAGAAAGTTATTTTAGGCGTAAGTAGTAAAGCTAAGGCGCAGGCGGACGCCTTTAATTTTCCGCCTAAACTAATTCAATCGAAAAGGGGAGCGATTCTATTATGAAAGTTACAGTTAATATACAGACGAAAAAGACGGAGCTAAAACGGGCGGTTACATTCTATCATCGAAGTAACAGCGCAAATATCGAATTTGAGGGCGGTTATGAAACCTCTATGAACGATATGAGCGGTCTTGACGTCGTTTCATTTATTGAAAAAGCGTTACAGGAAACTATTTTACGGATGATAGAACGTAACGTCGAAGAGCCGGCGGACGTGATTATTACAGGCGTCTCGCTTACGGAAGGCGCGCAGTCGGTTATATCCGACAAGTTTACGAGTGATCCCATTATTAATTCGATTCAATTCGAATAAAAAACGAAAAGGGAGACGATTAAATGAAAGAAGTTATTACAAAGAACGCAATTGCGCTTACTACGGAGGAATACGAAAAGCTAGTAAGAGAGGTAAAGGAACAGGGCGGACAGGTTTCGCATATTAGCAGTTTTAGTAGCGGAGAAAGGAAAGGAGTATCGGTACAGTATCAGATACCGAAGTCTTCCCCGCCAGAAGAAAAGTAAATAAATACACGAAGCCGAGGGCGTTCCCAAGTTGGGGGCGTCCTTCGGGGCGTCCGTTCTTTTTTTTATGCATACGTAAATAAGGCTTGTCTTATCCGAAAAGTTAGCGTACAATTATTGTAACAAACTACTAGAATTAAACCGATAAAGTTGCGCTAAGTCTTCGTTACAAATAGCGTTAAACTACCGTTATGTTAACCGTTTAAGGTATTCCGTGGAAAACGAACAGTGAATTCATCGCGATGGTCGCGGACCGACTTAGACTTGAACATCAGGTCAGTTAAAAAAAGAGACTGGATTGGTTAGTCCAGTCTCTTTTATATGCACTATTATGAACCGCTTCTCACTAATGCATCTTCCTCCATAAAATATAACTCATACAGAGAGCGTATGGCTCGTTTCAAATCGGCAGCTTGAATACCGAACATCATGGATACCTCAGAAGAACCTTGGTTAATCATTTCAATATTTACATTTGCTTTCGTAAAGGCTTCTGTTGCCCGGTTCGCGACACCGATTGAATTGACAAGTCCTTCACCAACGACCATGATTATTGCAATTCCTCTTGTAATGCTGACCGTATCCGGATGGAGTTCGTTTTTAATTCGTTCTAAAATAATTCTCTCTTTATCACGCGGTAAATTTCTTTCTCGGAAGATAACAGACATATTGTCAATCCCAGACGGGGCATGTTCAAATGAAACACCTTCATCTTCAAAGATGTTTAATAATTTACGGCCAAACCCGATCTCCCTGTTCATTAAATATTTACTGACGTAAAGGCTGCAAAAGCCGGTATCACTCGCAATACCAGTTACGACTCGTCCATTTAATTCCCGTTCTGCTACAATTAATGTTCCTTTAGCTAAAGGGTTATTCGTGTTTTTGATTGCAACAGGAATTTTAGCATGATAGGCGGGAATCAAAGCTTCATCATGGAAAACAGAGAAACCTGCATAGGATAATTCCCGCATTTCTTTATACGTAAGTTTCGTAATTGTTTTCGGATTAGATACGAAGGAAGGGTTCACTGTAAACACAGAATCTACATCGGTAAAGTTCTCGTAAATTTCAGCTTCCACACCCGCCGCAATTAACGATCCCGTGATATCTGACCCACCTCTTGAAAATGTAACAAGCTTTCCTTCTTCCGTGTACCCGAAGAAACCAGGGATTACGAGTACTCCATCACGTTCTCGAAGCATGCGAATCTTATCGAAGCTATCCGGAAGAATTTGTGCGTTACCTGGTTCATCACTAAGTATGAGGCCTGCTTCCTGTGGGTTGATATATGACGAATTGATACCGATTTTATTTAAATAGGCACTTAGCATTTTCGCCGAACTATCCTCGCCGATTGCCTTTACAGCATCCATTAAACTTGCTTCATTATCAGATAGTTCCTGTACTCGTTTTAATGATTCAGTAAATTCATCCAATAAAGTATCTGGAAGTTCCAATTCCGTAACAATCTCCGTAAAACGCTGCATAATAGCCTCGAACTGTTCAGCAAAATTGGTTTGCTGTAAATATGCGGTTCCAAGATCGATCAGCAAGTCGGTCATCTTTGTGTCTTCCTTGAAGCGTTTCCCGGGAGCTGACACAACGATAAATTTGCGGCTTGCATCATCCTTTATTATATCTCCAACTTTAATTAATTGGCTTGCACTAGCCATTGAACTGCCGCCAAATTTTGCGACCTTCATCTGATTTCCTCCTTAATTTACTGCATAAAGATAATTTTCTACTTATCATACCATAAAATCATGCAAAATTACGATAAAAAGTTAATAAATTTTGTTTATTCACCATTAACAGAGGAATTCTTCTCTTTCGCTTTATTTTTTCGGTCACGGAAAACGATAAATCCCCCAAGGAAAGCAATCCCCCCGATGAATAAAACTAATCCAACTCCGAACTGGATCCACGAATAGATAAAAATGGTATAAAAATCATTAAATAAAGTATCTCGCATTAATTTAATTCCAATAGCAGCAATGACGCCTGGGATTAATAAAATAAGAATTGCTATATTTCTCATACTCATTCCCCTTTAATCATATCAAAAGTTGTCTCAACTATAGAGTATAGCAAAGATGACTATTAAAACGGAACAATATCATTCCAACACAGGCATTTCTTACATAACGTGCAGTAATTATCACAATCAATTAATCATTGCCAATTCATTCATGATAACGTATGATATTAGTATGCAAGATAATGCAAAGGTGGTGAATCGATGAAAAATGTACTTATTGTTGGTGCCGGACGGGGAGGTACGGCATTAATCCATATCATTCACTCCACAACAACTATGAAAATTGTGGCAGTAATTGATCACAATGAAGGGGCACCCGGCCTTGCATTAACAAATAAGTTACACATTCAAACCGGAAGTGATTGGAAAGACTGGATCGATAAGGAGATCGATATCATCTTTGAAGCTACAGGTGATCAGGCTGTTTTGGAGGAATTGATCCGTTCAAAAAGGGAGCAGACAGTAGTCGTTCCTGGCTCCGTAGCCTACATCATCTCTGAACTCGTGGATGAAAAAGATGCATTGCTCGAACGAATAAAGCAGCAAAGCGATAATCAAGAATTAATCCTCAACCATATTCGTGATGGCATGATTGTCATTGACAGGAATGAGGTTATTCAATTTGTGAATGAGAAAGCCGCAGAGATTATTGGGCTTCAAAAAGATATGTTTATTGGCAAGCGTATAAGAGATGTTATAAAAAATTCGCGCCTACCTATCGTGCTTCAGACGAAAGAAAAAGAAATTAATCAAAAGTTCCCATTAGAAAACGGAAAAAAAATCATTGCAACACGAATACCATTAATCAGTGAAAGCAATGATCTCGTTGGAGCATTTACTGTATTTAAAGATATTACCGAAGTTGTAAAACTGGCGGAGGAAAACACTGACTTAATTGAACTGAAAAATATGCTTGAAGCTATCATTAAATCTTCAGATGCTGCGATAAGTGTTGTTGATAAACATGGCAATGGCATCATGATTAATCCGGCATATACAAAAATTACTGGGCTAACAGAAGAAGATGTGATTGGTAAACCGGCGACAGTCGATATCCATGAAGGGGAAAGCATGCATATGAAGGTGCTCGAAACAGGCAGTGTCTATCGTGGGGTTCGCATGAAGGTCGGTCAGAAAAAAAGGGAAGTTATTGTAAATGTTGCTCCCGTCATTGCGAAAGGTAAAATTCAAGGAAGTGTTGGAGTCCTGCATGATGTTTCGGAAATTCAAGCTCTTACAAATGAACTCGAGCGGGCAAGGCAAATCATTCGCAGTTTGGAAGCAAAGTATACGTTCGATGATATTATCGGTTCATCGTCAGAAATGCAACTAGCACTTGAACAAGCGAAAGTTGGGGCGAAAACCCCTGCAACTGTATTGCTAAGAGGCGATTCCGGTACAGGGAAAGAATTGTTTGCACATGCTATTCACAATGAAAGTAACCGAAAGCAAGAAAAATTCATTCGTGTCAATTGTGCCACGATTAAAGAAACATTACTTGAAGTTGAATTATTCGGTTATGAATCACTTGACCCATCGAAAAGTAAAATCGGCGCCTTCGAGGAAGCGAATAAAGGCAGTGTCTTTCTCGACGAAATCGGGGAATTATCTTTAGATATGCAGTCTAAACTATTGCGGGTCTTGGAAGAGCAGGAGATTATCCGTGTTGGTGGCAAGCAATCGATCCCGATAGATGTTCGAATCATTACAGCAACGAACACGAACCTGGAAAAAGCAATCAGTAATCGGACATTTAGAGAAGATCTCTACTACCGATTAAATCGTTTACCAATTTTTATACCATCCTTAAGAGAACGAGTTTCCGACATTCGTGAACTGGCACATCATCTTATTAAAAAGCTTAATAAGGATTATCGAAGGGATGTCCAGTATATTAGTGACGATGCAATCGCATTGCTTGAACAATACCACTGGCCAGGGAATGTAAGGGAGCTAGAGAATATTATTGGGCGGGCGATGATTTTCATGGATAATCAGGAAAAAGAAATTAAAAAGGAGTATTTACCGAAATTACTTCATTCATCTTCCAATCTGAAACAATCCAATCTCATGTTTCCGGAATGGGATTCATTAACCGATGCCGTGGAAAATTTTGAAAAAGATTATATTTATAAAGTATATGAAAATAATGGATTCAATAAGACGAAAACAGCTCAAGCATTAGATATCTCTATTCGAAATTTATATTATAAAATCGAGAAATATCAGCTTGAATAAAATTTAATCATAAATGGATATTAAAGCGCTTACATACAGTTTGCCTTTGTAAAAAATAAATAAATAAACTAGGAGGAATGGGAAATGGAATTATTTAAATATATGGAGAAATATGATTATGAGCAATTAGTACTTTGCCAGGATAAGGCATCTGGATTGAAGGCAATTATTGCAATCCATGATACAACACTCGGACCAGCTCTTGGAGGAACACGGATGTGGACGTATGAGACGGAAGAAGCCGCGATTGAAGATGCACTCCGTCTTGCTAAAGGAATGACTTATAAAAATGCTGCTGCAGGACTCGATCTAGGTGGTGGGAAGACAGTCATAATTGGTGATCCGAAAAAGGACAAAAATCCAGAGTTGTTCCGTGCTTTCGGTCGTTATATCCAAGGGTTGAATGGACGTTATATCACTGCAGAAGATGTTGGAACGACAACGGAAGATATGGATCTTATCCATTTGGAAACGGAGTTCGTTACTGGGACTTCACCAACTACACCAGAAGCAGCCGGAAACCCTTCTCCAATAACCGCTTATGGAATCTACAAAGGGATAAAAGCAGCAGCAAAAGAAACATTTGGCACAGATTCATTGGAAGGAAAAACAATCGCCGTCCAAGGAGTTGGTAATGTCGCTTTTGCACTTTGTGAATATCTCCATGATGAAGGTGCAAATCTTATCGTCACGGATATTAACGAAGCTGCTGTACAACGTGCGGTAGAAGCATTTGGGGCAACAGCCGTTGGACCGGATGAGATTTATGGCGTTGAGTGTGATATTTTCTCTCCGTGTGCATTAGGGGCCATCATCAACGATGAAACAATACCACAATTTAAAGCGAAAATGATTGCAGGATCTGCAAATAATCAGTTGGCAGAAGAAAAGCATGGGGATATTATCCATGAAATGGGAATTGTTTATGCGCCGGACTATGTTATTAACGCAGGCGGAGTAATTAATGTTGCAGATGAGCTTGCCGGTTATAATAAAGAAAGAGCGTTACAAAAAGTTGAAGTAATTTATTCCAATCTTGAGCGTGTTTTTGCTATATCCAGAAGAGATAATATCCCGACTTATGTTGCGGCTGACCGAATGGCTGAAGAACGAATTAAAGCGAAACGGGAATCACGCAGCCAATTCCTAGTCAATGAACGATCTATTTTAAATCGCTAGAATGGAATGTAAACTGGAAAGGGGTTATAGACAATGGCAGAGGATTACGATTTAGTCATATTAGGGGGAGGTACGGGGGGATATGTTGCAGCAATCCGTGCTTCCCAGCTTGGACTGAAGACGGCAGTCGTTGAAAATAGGAAGCTTGGAGGGACATGTCTCCATCGAGGCTGTATCCCATCTAAAGCTTTATTGCGCAGTGCTGAAGTGTATCGTCAGACAAAGGAAGCAAGTGTTTACGGAATTGAAACGAAAGATACGACGATAAATTTCCTAGAAGTCCAGGCCCGGAAAAATTCAATTGTCGACCGACTGCATCAAGGTGTACAGGGACTGATGAAGAAGGGGAAAATCGATGTTTATGAAGGGTTTGGAAGAATTCTTGGTCCCAGCATATTTTCTCCAATGCCTGGCACGATTTCGGTAGAGTATGAAAATGGGGAGGAAAATACAATTTTGACTCCTAAAAATGTAATTATCGCTACCGGGTCAAGTCCTCGCTCATTGAACGGCCTGCCATTTGACGGGGAACATATCTTGTCTTCAGATGATGCCTTACAATTGGAAGAACTCCCAAGTTCCATGCTCATCATTGGCGGTGGAGTAATTGGAATTGAATGGGCATCTATGCTGAATGACTTTGGTGTGGATGTAACAGTCATTGAATATGCGAAACAAATCTTACCAACGGAAGATGAAGCAATCGCGAAAGAAATGGAGCGCCTCCTTAAGAAAAAGGGGATTCACTTTGTGAAAGGGGCGAATGTCCTCGCCGATACGATAGATATTGCGGATGATGTTTCCATACAGGCAGAAGTTGCTGGGGAAAAAATCAATTTCAATGCGGAAAAAATTCTTATATCGGTCGGTAGAACGGCTAATGTAGCAAATATCGGTTTAGAGAACACGGATATTCAAGTAGAAAAAGGCTTTATCGTAACGAATTCCTCCATGCAAACGAAAGAATCGCATATTTATGCGATTGGTGATGTGATAGGTGGTATGCAACTTGCACATGTTGCTTCTCATGAAGGAATAAAAGCAGTAGAACATCTTGCAAATGAAAATCCATTGCCGCTTGACTATGAAACGATTCCGAGTTGCATCTACTCGAGTCCAGAAGCAGCACATGTAGGTTTAACAGAGAAAGAAGCGAAGGACAAAGGGTATAATGTGAAAGTAGGCAAATTTCCATTTCAAGCAGTCGGAAAAGCGCTAGTTCATGGTGAAGCAGCAGGCTTTGTAAAAATCGTTGCGGACAGGGATACAGATGATTTACTAGGTGTTCACATGATTGGACCCCATGTGACAGATATGATCTCAGCAGCAGGTCTTGCAAAGGTCCTTGATGCAACCCCATGGGAAATTGCATCTGCTGTACATCCGCACCCTACGCTTTCAGAAGCGATAGGTGAAGCGGCACTCGCTGTAGATGGAAAGCAAATCCATGGTTAAATGGTTTAAATAAAAGGAGTGAACGAAAGATGAGTTTAAATCGTCATCAACAAGCTGGCATAACAGACGAACAAGTACTTGACATGTATAAAACGATGCTGCTCGCCAGGAAAATCGATGAACGGATGTGGTTATTGAACCGTTCAGGCAAGATTCCATTTGTTATATCCTGTCAAGGTCAGGAAGCGGCACAAATTGGAGCATCCTTTGCGCTTGACCGGGAGCAAGATTGGACAGCACCATATTACCGCGACTTAGGTGTTGTTTTAGCGTTCGGAATGACGGCAAAAGATATCATGCTCTCCGCTTTTGCGAAAGCGGAGGATCCAAACTCTGGTGGAAGACAGATGCCAGGGCACTTTGGTCAAAAGAAAAATCGGATATTAACTGGGTCTTCTCCTGTTACAACGCAGCTACCACATGCGGTAGGTGTTGCCCTCGCAGGTAAAATGGAGAAGGAGGAGTTTGTTTCCTTTGTAACACTCGGCGAAGGGTCTACAAATCAAGGTGACTTTCACGAAGGTCTGAACTTTGCTGGTGTACACAAGCTTCCGGTCATCACGATGGTTGAAAACAATAAATACGCAATTTCTGTGCCATTTGATCGTCAGGTTGCAAGTGAAAACGTGTCAATGCGGGCTAAAAGCTATGGCATGCATGGCGTGACGGTTAATGGAAATGATCCAATTGAAGTTTATGCTGCTGTTAAAGAAGCGCGGGAGAGAGCGATTAACGGAGACGGTCCATCACTCATCGAAGCAGTAACATATCGTCTTACCGCTCATTCGAGTGATGATGACGACCGCACGTATCGTGAGAAAGAGGAAGTGGAAGAAGCGAAAAGAGATGACTGTATCCTTACTTTCTCCACTTACTTAAAAGAATCCGGTGTACTTACAGATGAAATCGAAGAAAAGATTAATAGTGAAGTACAGGGGATTGTGAACGAAGCAACCGAATATGCAGAAGAAGCTCCTTATGCAGAACCGGAACATGCATTACGCTTTGTTTATGAAGAACAGGAGGGATAAGAGAAATGGCAGTAATGTCTTATATACAAGCGGTAACTACTGCATTACGAGAAGAAATGCAACGGGATGATAAAGTTTTTATTCTCGGTGAAGACGTCGGTAAGAAAGGTGGCGTATTCCGAGCAACGGACGGACTTTACGATGAATTTGGCGCAGCGCGTGTATTGGATACACCTCTATCTGAATCAGCGATTGCTGGGGTTGGAATCGGAGCGGCAATGTACGGTTTGCGGCCGGTAGCTGAAATGCAGTTTGCTGACTTTATTTTACCCGCATTCAACCAAATTATTTCAGAAGCAGCTAAAATTCGTTATCGCTCTAATAATGACTGGCAGGCACCGATTACCATCCGTGCTCCGTATGGCGGTGGCGTACATGGTGCTTTATATCATTCTCAATCTGTTGAAGCAATGTTTGCCAACCAGCCTGGACTTAAAATTGTCATGCCGTCTACCCCATACGATGTAAAAGGGTTACTTAAGGCAGCAATCCGGGATAATGATCCTGTTTTGTTTTTCGAACATAAGCGGGCTTACCGACTCATTAAAGGAGAGGTCCCTAGCGACGATTATGTACTTCCAATCGGAAAAGCAGATGTGAAACGTGAAGGCGATGATATCACGGTTATTACGTATGGACTTGGTGTACATTTCGCCCTGCAAGCAGCGGAAAAGCTTGCGGAAGAGGGGATTGAAGCTCATATTCTTGATTTACGCACCGTTTATCCGCTCGATCAGGAAGCTATCATTGAAGCGGCAACGAAGACTGGAAAAGTATTACTTGTCACAGAAGATAATAAAGAAGGGAGCATCATTGGCGAAGTGGCAGCAATTATAGCAGAGAACTGCCTATTCGATTTGGATGCACCAATCAAGCGTCTCGCTGGACCGGATGTACCTGCCATGCCTTATGCTCCAACGATGGAAAAATACTTTATGATTAATCCGGACAAAGTCGAGAATGCGATGCGTGATTTAGCTGAATTTTAAGCTTTAGGAGGATGAAAAAATGGGCTTGGAAAAAATTACAATGCCGCAACTTGGAGAAAGTGTGACGGAAGGGACCATTACAACCTGGCTTGTACAACCTGGGGATAAAATTAATAAATATGACCCCATCGCTGAAGTAATGACAGATAAAGTGAATGCCGAAGTACCGTCTTCCTTCTCAGGTGTAATAAAAGAACTTGTTGCAAATGAAGGAGATACCATTGCAGTTGGTGAAGTAATGTGCCAAATTGAAACAGAAGGCGGGGCCTCGCCTGAGCAAGATGAAAGGACTACCGGGGAAGATAAAGTAATCGAACCTGCTCCTAGCGAGGAAAAAGACACTTCGATGAAGAAGAGATATTCTCCGGCCGTATTAAAACTAGCACAGGAAAATAATATTGATTTAAATAATGTGGAAGGTTCTGGACGTGGTGGTCGAATTACGAGAAAAGATATTGAGAAAATCATCGAATCCGGAAATATTCCCCAACCAGAAGCAACAGAGCCTCCAGCAACTGATGCACCGAAACCGGATCAACAAAGGCCGAAAAAATCGGTCGAATCGTTCATTCAATCAGAAACCGGCGATATCGAAATTCCGGTAACCGGTGTAAGAAAAGCGATTGCTCAAAAAATGGTCACCTCTACTCAAGAAATTCCACATGCATGGATGACGGTTGAAGCAGATGTAACCAGCCTTGTTAATTATCGTAATTCACTTAAGAAAGATTTTAAAGAACAAGAAGGCTATAATTTAACCTTCTTTGCTTTCTTCGTTAAAGCTGTCGCGCAGGGATTAAAAGAATTCCCGCAGCTTAATAGTACATGGGCAGGAGATAAAATTATTCAGCGAAAAGCAATAAATATTTCAATTGCAGTAGCAAGTGATGAGGAATTGTTTGTTCCCGTCATTAAACATGCTGATGAGTTATCGATTAAAGGAATTGCCCGAGAGATCACAGAACTAGCACAGAAAGCAAGGAGTGGTAAACTAACTACTGCAGATATGAGTGGTGGCACATTCACGCTAAATAATACGGGTACATTTGGTTCGGTGCAATCGATGGGGATTATCAACCACCCGCAAGCGGCAATTCTTCAGGTAGAATCGATTGTAAAGCGACCAGTTATAATTGACGATATGTTTGCTGCAAGAGACATGGTTAACCTATGTTTATCATTAGATCATCGTATACTCGACGGATTGGTCTGTGGTCAGTTCTTAAGAAGGGTGAAAGAAATTCTTGAGAATATGAATGAAAGTACGACTTCAGTTTATTAATCGGTCGTTATGAAGGTATTTTGCAATTTATTTAATTGAAATTAATAATATTCCCTGCTAAGCTAAATATGTATTTAGACAAATTTATGTTTATCCCGGGAAAGGAGTGTTTGTGATGGATTTTAACTTGTTTATGAATGATATTGTTGATGCCGCTCGAAAAGATATAACAGAAGCAGGTTTTAAAGAGCTTAGAACACCAGAAGAGGTGGATGAAGCACTTAAACAAAAAGGAACTACATTAGTTATGGTTAACTCAACTTGTGGATGTGCAGGAGGAATTGCACGCCCTGCAGCGGCAACTTCTATTCACTATGATAGACGGCCAGACCATTTAGTAACGGTATTCGCCGGTCAGGATCGTGAGGCAACGGAACGAGCAAGGGAATATTTCGAAGGCTACCCGCCATCCTCCCCAGCCTTTGCTTTACTTAAAGACGGCGAGATCGTGTCTATGCTAGAACGTCACGATATCGAAAGCTATAGTGCAATGGACGTAATGGTGAAGCTGCAAGCGTTATTTGACGCACACTGTGAAGAAATCTAATTATTATCAGGTAGAGACTGGCAAGCACAAGTCAGTCTCCTTTTTACTACATAGCTCAACCTTACATACCCTAAAATAACTAAACATTTCTTTATAAAACTTAAAATAAACTGAAGAATAAACTGAATTCCTTTTATACAGCGTAAGTGTCTGTAACTCTCTTCCGGAGGTCCGCAGTCCAGACACCTCTCGCTTTCCGCAGGCGGCTGGTGAGCCTCCTCGTACGCTTTGCGTACTGCGGGGTCTCACCTATGCCTTTCCTCCTGCAGGAGTCTCGAGGTGTCTGGACTGCTCCGAGGGAAAGCCCAATTTAGATCACTCTTTATTATTCCACAGATATAATTTCTATCGTGACATGGGACTAGAATAAATGCTTTCAATAATAATCATCTTACCAGTTCAGTTGCCCGGTGGACGGTGACTCCTGCGGGAAAAGCACGAGTCTGGAGACCCCGCAGGGCGGTAGCCCGAGGAGGCTCCAGCTGTGCCCGCGGAAAGCATCCGTCCACCGGGCAACTGAACGGCGATTAGAGCCCTTAATAGTGAAAGAGCAGACACTTACGCTGTATGAAAGCAATGGGCAGTTTTCAGATGTGAACGTGGAATCAATAAGAAATTAAAAAAGACCGGTTTTATTTACCAGTCTTTGTAAGTCATTTTTATTAGTCGGATTCATTAAAAAGCGAAGGCGGCCAACCCGTAAGTGAATGTTGACAACAACATAAGGATAATCATTACGTATACAATAATCTTTGTCCTGCGTTGACGTTTTGATTGTCTTTTTGTATAAGATTGTTTGGACAATTCTCTGACCTCCTTATCACAATTACTACTATTAAGTATTTTAACGTGAAATTGCTCATTGGACAAGTTTAAAAATTGTTAGAAAATGTTTTTGCTATGGAACTGCTGGAGAATGGGGGAACTAATATGCCTGAAAAGCATGAGAGTGAAAAAACAAAATGGATAAAAGATGTCGAGAAAACATTAAAGCGCTTTCCGGAGCGTAAAGAAAGGTTTCACACTTCCTCTGAAATCACGGTTGACTATTTATATGGAACAGAGGATGCAAATTATAACTTGGGCTATCCAGGTCAATATCCTTATTTGCGCGGGATCCAGCCTACGATGTACCGCAGCAGATTATGGACAATGCGACAATATGCTGGATTCGGTTCTGCAAGTGAGACGAACAAAAGATTCCGCTACTTATTGGAACAAGGCCAGACAGGTCTTTCTGTCGCTTTTGATTTACCTACACAAATAGGCTACGACTCAGACGATGTCATGAGTGAAGGGGAAGTTGGGAAAGTCGGGGTCGCAATTGATACATTGGCTGATATGGAGAATTTATTAGATCAAATTCCACTAGACAAAGTAAGTACATCCATGACAATTAATGCTCCTGCAGCAATTCTTTTATGTATGTATATTGCACTAGGGGAAAAACAGGGTGTATCATCTGAAAAGCTTACTGGAACGATTCAGAACGATATTTTAAAGGAATATATCGCAAGGGGGACATATATTTTCCCGCCGAAGCCATCCATGCGGCTAATTACAGATATCTTCGCTTATTGTCAAGAACATTTGCCTAAATTCAATACGATAAGTATTTCTGGATATCATATCCGGGAAGCGGGTTCAAATGCTGTACAGGAAGCGGCGTTTACAATCGCAAATGGAATGGCTTATGTCGATGCTGCAATTGCATCCGGTCTTGATGTGGACACTTTCGCACCACGGCTGGCATTTTTCTTTAATGCTCATAATAACTTTTTTGAAGAAATTGCTAAATTCCGGGCAGCGAGAAGAATTTGGGCAAAAATTATGAAAGAACATTATGAGGCAAAGGAACCGAAAAGTTGGAAATTGCGTTTCCATACTCAGACTGGCGGCTCAACACTGACTGCGCAGCAACCGGATAATAATATTGTTCGTGTGACCATGCAAGCCCTTGCAGCAGTATTAGGAGGCACACAAAGTCTGCATACAAATTCACGCGATGAAGCACTTTCTTTACCGACAGAGGAATCGGCACGAATAGCTTTACGGACACAGCAGATTATTGCCCATGAAAGTGGAGTTGCGGATACGGTCGATCCCCTTGGTGGCTCGTATTATGTGGAAGCGCTAACAGATGAGCTGGAAGCAAAAGTAATGGATTATTTAGAACGGATCAAGGAATTCGGAGGGGCCGTGCAAGCAATTGAAGAAGGATATATGCAACGGGAGATTCATCACAATGCCTATGAAACGCAAAAACGAATTGAAAGTGAAGAAGAAATTATTGTCGGACTCAATCAATTTAAATTGGAGGAAGAGGTTAACCCTGATCTATTGAAGGTTGATGAGGCGTTGGAGAAGGCCCAAATCAATAATTTACACAAAGTACGCAAAAAGAGGAACCAAGAAGCAGTTGACCAAAAGCTCGAAGCACTGCGCAGGGTGGCAATTGACGAGGAGGCTAATTTGATACCATATATATTAGATGCTGTAAAAGCTTATGCCTCGATTGGTGAAATCTGTAACGTGTTGCGTGATGAGTTTGGTGAGTACACAGGATTTTAAGGGGGAAGGTATCATGAGGAAAATCAGAATACTAATTGCGAAGCCTGGACTCGATGGGCATGATCGTGGAGCACTCGTCATTGCTCAGGCAATGCGTGATCACGGAATGGAAGTAATCTATACCGGGCTGCGTCAGTCACCTGTACAAATTGCTACTGCGGCTATTCAAGAGGATGTTGACGTTGTTGGCTTGTCTTCTTTATCAGGGGCACATAATACACTATTTCCCAAAGTAATTGAAGAACTGGAGAAACGAAATGCAGGGGATATTCCGGTAATTGGCGGGGGAGTTATCCCGAATGAGGATATACCATTCCTGCTTGAAAAAGGTATAAAACGAATATTCACGAGCGGATCATCAACAGAAGAAATGGCTGTTTATTTAAAGAATCTCCTGCGACCGGAAGAAGCGCCAGTTCCTCCGAAAAGGATTGCCCACATTGGTATTGCCGTTCATCAGATTAAAGACGCATTGCATTTTTTTACGGAAACAATCGGCCTTGAAGTGGAAGCAATTGAAGAGGTTGAGTCGGAAGGTGTTAAAATCGCATTTTTAAAAATAGGGGAAACACGAATTGAATTACTCGAACCATTGCATGACCAGTCACCGATCAAAGGATTTTTAACAAAGCGTGGGGAAGGCGTCCATCATATAGCCTTTGAAGTGGAAGATTTAGCGGTGAGGCTTTCCCGGTTGAAAGAACAAGGCATCCGCCTCATTAATGAAGAACCGAAACAAGGTGCAAACGACAGTCAAATCGCTTTCATTCATCCGAAAGAAGCTCATGGTGTCTTAGTTGAGTTATGCGAACAGGCAAAAGGAAGTGATGAGTGATGGATATGTATGATAAGATTAATGAGTTGTATGATAAACGGAGGGAAGTTGAACTAGGCGGAGGGGACGAACGAATTAAAAGGCAGCATGAAAAAGGGAAAATGACTGCAAGGGAACGTATTGATTATCTTCTGTAACTCAAGCGGTAAGGGAGAGGGAGTTGTAACAGGCTACGGAAAAATCGATGGAAGACCTGTCTATTTATTTGCCCAAGACTTTACTGTTTATGGCGGTGCTCTTGGTGAGATGCATGGAGAAAAAATTGCGGCTGTAATGGACCTTGCAGCCAAATCAAAGGTACCGTTTATCGGATTGAACGATTCAGGCGGCGCACGCATCCAGGAAGGTGTCTCTTCATTGGATGGCTATGGGCATGTGTTTTATCGCAACTCCATCTATTCAGGTGTTATTCCGCAAATCTCAGTTATTATGGGTCCAAGTGCGGGTGGAGCGGTCTACTCACCTGCAATAACTGATTTTGTCATAATGGTGGAGAAGACCTCACAAATGTTCATTACGGGACCGAAAGTGATTGAAGCGGTTACTGGAGAGAAAATATCTTCAGAGGACCTTGGCGGTGCTTCGATCCATAATACAAAAAGCGGAAATGCGCATATAAGAACTCCAACTGAAGAAGCTGCTCTTGATACAGTTAGAAAACTATTATCCTATATTCCAGCGAATTTTGAAGAGAAGCCTAAGCGACAGCCATATGAGGAGCAACGAATGGAAGAAGAGCTCCGTTTAAATTTAGCAGATCTCATCCCCTTTGATCCAGTTCGTCCGTATGATGTAAAGCAGGTTATTGAAGCGATTGTTGATGAAGATAGTTTCTTTGAGATTCATCAAGATTTCGCGAAAAATATCGTCGTTGGCTTTGCTAGGATTAAAGGTGAAGCAGTTGGTCTTGTCTGTAATCAGCCGAAATATATGGCCGGTGGACTTGATATTGATTCAAGTGATAAAGCTTCCCGATTCATTCGCTTCTGTGATTGCTTTAATATACCGATTATCACTTTTGAAGATGTTACCGGATTTTTCCCTGGTGTAAAACAAGAGCATGGTGGTATTATACGTCATGGGGCGAAAATTTTATATGCTTACTCAGAAGCAACTGTTCCCAAAATTACGGTGATTACGCGAAAAGCATTTGGCGGAGCTTATGTAGCATTGAACAGTAAGTCAATCGGTGCTGACCTCGTTTTCGCTTGGCCGAACGCTGAAATAGCTGTAATGGGTCCAGAAGGAGCAGTTAATATTCTATACGCAAAGGAAATCGCTGAAAGTGAAAATCCGGAAAGCTTGCGGACAGAGAAAATTGCAAGCTACCGCGAGAAATTCGCTAACCCTTACATAGCTGCAGGTCTAGGTATGGTTGATGACGTCATTGATCCAAGGGAAACGAGAATTAAGCTTATTCAAGCTTTAGAAATGCTGCGGAACAAAGAGGAAGAACGGCCTCATAAAAAACATGGAAATATACCTTTATAAGAGGTTGTTCAAAAAGTCTTGTTTAAAGGGCACTTCATGAATGTAGAAGTTCTACTTAAGCCGAATGGTATAGAATCCGTCACATAAGTGATAAGCTGGGTGGCTTGCTTTTGCTTTTCTCATATCTCACCAGCTTATTCCGGTACGGAGAGCTCTCGCAATCTCGAGTTTCGGCGCATAGTACGTTAGGGGCGAATTTGCCAAGGCCACCCTACTACTTAGCCGACCTTGCTTCTTTTTGAACACACACTATAATTTAATAAGAGTAATTGGAGGTTAAATAATGGTCACAGTAAATGAAACAAGATTAGTAGAGGAATTCCTTGAGCTCGTTCAAGTGGATTCAGAAACAAAATATGAAGCAGAAATTGCAGCTTTACTGAAAAAGAAATTCACTGAACTTGGGGTTGAAGTGAAAGAAGACAATGCAAAGGAAAAGACTGGTCACGGTGCAGGAAATTTAATCTGTACACTAAAAGGGACCAAATCGGATGGCGATACTATTTATTTTACTTCCCATATGGACACCGTTGTACCAGGGAAAAATATCCAGCCAGTAATAGAAGACGGCTATATTAAGTCTGACGGTACTACCATTCTTGGCGCAGATGATAAAGCTGGCCTTGCAGCAATTTTAGAAATGATTCGTTTATTAAAAGAAGAAAATGTGGAGCATGGAGATATTCAATTTATTATTACAGTCGGAGAAGAATCTGGTCTAGTAGGTGCTAAAGCATTAGACGCTTCTCTTATTCACGCTGATTACGGTTACGCAATTGACAGTAATGGTGATGTTGGTGACATTATTGTCGCAGCGCCGAATCAGGCGAAGATCTTCGCAACCGTTAAAGGGAAAACTGCGCACGCTGGAGTCGAGCCGGAAAAAGGTGTTTCTGCGATTACGATTGCGGCCAAAGCAGTATCTAAGATGCCGCTTGGAAGGATCGATGAAGAAACAACGGCAAATATCGGTCGTTTTGAAGGGGGACAACAAACGAATATCGTTGCAGATCATGTAGATATTATTGCAGAAGCTCGTTCCTTAGACAAAAAGAAACTCGATAAACAAACAGCAGCAATGAAAGAAGCGTTTAAACACGCAGCGAGTGAACTTGGCGGTGAAGCGGAAGTAGAAATAAAGCTCATGTATCCCGGCTACAAACAAGAAAGTGGAGACCAAGTCGTTGAAGTGGCAAGAAGAGCCGCGAAATCGATTGGTAGAGAAAGTAAACTGCTGAAAAGCGGTGGTGGCAGTGATGCCAATATTATCGCTGGTTTCGGAATTCCAACCGTGAACCTTGCAGTAGGTTATGAAGAAATCCATACGACGAAAGAAAGAATCTCCATAGACAATTTGATTAAAATTACAGAACTAATTACAGCAATTGTTATGGAAACAACAAAGTAATGATAAATTAAACCATTATAATAGGCATCCAGGGTCTGATTCAGACCTAATGGATGCTTTTTCTATGATATAATAGAGAGTGACAACCAATCAGTAGAGGGTGGTTAACATGTCTACGCTGAAGCCAACAGGGAGAAGAAGAGTAATTTTTCACATAGACATGAATAGTTTTTATGCATCTGTTGAAATGGCCTTCAATCCGGACCTGAAAGGAAAACCTGTCGCTATTGCAGGAAACCCTGAAGAACGAAAAGGGATTATTGTAACGAGCAGTTATGAGGCAAGGGCAAAAGGAGTTCGGACAACTATGACGGTTTGGCAAGCGAAGAAACTTTGCCCAGAACTTATCATCTTGAAGCCGAATTTTGAACGGTACCGGGCTGCTTCAAGTGAAATCTTCCGGATGATGTCTGAAATTACCCCACTTGTTCAGCCTGTATCGATTGATGAAGGCTACATAGATGTGACGGACGTGGAGGGTCAAGGTACTCCTATAGAGATTGCTCGAAATTTACAAAAGCGGATATTAAATGAACTAGATTTGCCATGCAGTATCGGTATTGCCCCGAACAAATTCTTAGCAAAGATGGGTTCAGACCTCAAGAAACCCCTTGGTATAACCATTATCCGAAAAAGGGAGTTGCCCGAAACGTTGTGGCCACTTCCCATTGATGAAATGTATGGTGTGGGGGAAAAGACGGCGGAAAAATTAAAAGCGATTAAAATTCATACGATTAAAGATTTGGCGGAAGCAGATGTTTATGAGTTACGGCAATTGCTTGGCATCAACGGGGAGCGATTGATCAATCGTGCAAACGGCATTGATAATCGGGAAGTCGACCCCGATGCGATTTTTGATTTCAAAAGTATCGGCAATTCACAAACTTTACCATACGACACAACGAACCTTCAAGAGATTCACTACTTGCTTGATAAGCTTTCTGAGAAGGTCATTAGCCGCATGAAGCGAAAGGAAGTCGTGGGGAAAAGTGTGCAAGTTATGATTCGTTATCATGACCGGAAGACGGTTACGCGTAGCAGGAAATTGGATACATATATCGATGAGAAGGCGGATCTCCTGCCAATAGCGGTTGAGTTATTCGAGCAGCATTGGAATGAGCAACCCATCCGGCTATTAGGAGTGACCGCTCAACATCTAGAAGATAAGCGTAATGTTGGGGAGCAGCTTGATTTATTTACGTATGAAGACGCGGTGAAAAAAGAGAAGTTAAAGCAGACGGTAAACCAACTTGCAGATAAATTTGGCGAGGACACATTTAAGGCATTACCTAATAAAGAAGACAATGATTCCAATGAATTCAGAACAAGCTTTCAAAAAGACTTCCTCGATGACTTTAAAAAATAAACGAAATCCGCAGCCCCGATTCCTTTGCACTGCGGATTTTTGGTAGCTTATTTAGTTACCGTTTATTTCATGATTCTTTTCACAACTGAAGTGTTTAGCTTGCTTCCTGGGTAACGGAACGGGAAGTCGAATTTGGTTGTTTGTTTAAGGATGCCTTTTTGGTGGGTAAATGTGTCAAAGCCGTATTGACCGTGATAGGCTCCCATTCCACTTTGGCCAACACCGCCAAACGGCAAGAACGGATTGCCTAAATGATAGACAGCATCATTGATGGCCCCACCACCAAAGGAAATAAACTCAATGACCTGCTGTTGAATTTTTTCATTTTCTCCAAAGTAATAGAGAGCTAGCGGCTTTTCTTGTCGCTTGATTGTATACAAGGCATCTTCAATATTGGAAAAGGAAAGAACAGGGAGAAGTGGCCCGAAAATTTCTTCTTGCATAATTGGATCATCCCAGGTCACTTTATCCATCACAGTCGGCTCGATTAAACGCGTGTCAGGCGCAAAACCTCCGCCATGAATAACTTTTTCCTGATCAATAAAATTTACTAACCGGTTGAAATGTTTCTCATTAATTATTTTTGTATAATCCTCATTGTATAACGGATGCTTTCCAAATAAGGCTTTAATCTGTTTCACGAGTGCTTTCATAAATTTAAATTTGACGTCATCATGAACATAGAGATAGTCCGGGGCTACACACGTTTGTCCCGCATTGGTGAATTTCGCCCATGTTATTCGTTTAGCTGCAAGATTAACATTGGCGTCAGAATCAATAATTGCTGGACTCTTTCCGCCTAATTCAAGCGTGATCGGTGTTAAATGTTCACTTGCGGCTCTCATTACTATTTTTCCAACGTTCGCACTACCGGTGAAGAAGATATAATCAAACCTTTCTTTCAGAAGTGCTTCTGTTGTTTCTACACCACCTTCAACAACGTCAATTAAAGAAGGGTCAAACGTATCTTGTATGAGCGCACGTAGCAATTGGGATGTTGCTATTGCATGTTCGGATGGTTTAATAATGACACAGTTTCCAGCTGCAAGAGCCGCAATTGCGGGTGCGAGTGCAAGATGTAATGGATAATTCCATGGCGATATAACTAGTACAACCCCGTATGGTTCTTTCATTATATAGGATTTCGATCCTTTATGTGATAATGGGGACGGGACTTTTTCCGGAGTCATCCACGTTTTTAAATTTTTCAATGTAAAATCAATCTCGGAATATAAGAAGCCTAATTCTGTCACAAAGGCTTCATGTTTTGATTTATTTAAATCTTGTTTTAAAGCGTAATAAATCTCTGTTTCATTTTCTTTGAGCATTTTCCTTAATTTTAATAAACTTTCTTTGCGGTATTCAAAATCAGTGGTGTTCCCATGGATAAAGAAGGTTCGCTGATTTTCTATTAATTCTTGGATACGATTCATTTTTTCTCTCTCCTACTGTGTAACCCTCATTCATTACCTAATTTGATGATGATAAAAATCGTTTGCAAGCTCTGTGTCTCGAAAAACTTCTCGAGCTTCCTTTAATAAATCCTCATAATCTGCTAACTGGTAACGTGACGAAATATGAGTCATGATTAATTGTTTTACGTTCCCTTCTTTCGCTAGGGTTGCGGCTTGCTTCGTTGTACTGTGAAAGTATTGAAAAGCTAAATCTTCCTGCTCCGCGTTAAAGGTGGCTTCATAAATGAGCACATCAGACCGTTCAACAAAAGAAGTAAAACTTTCCCGATAACGGGTATCTCCCATAATCGTAATGATTTTCCCAGGTTTATCTGGGCCGAGGAAATCTTTGCGATAGAGTATACCATAGTCTTTCGTATTAATATATTCATTACTTTTAATTTTACCGTATAACGGTCCCGCTGGTATTCCTTTTGCTTGTAATTTGTCTACAAGTAACTCCCCAGGGGAGTCTTTTTCGACAATTCGATAACCGAAGCTCGGGATTCCATGATCCAGTTCTTTTACATAAATTGTATAGTTGTCTTCTTTAATAACCGTCCCATCTTTAATTTCTTTAATCGTTATCGGATAGTTCAAATGGGATTTGCTGATTCGCAGTGCTGTTACGATATAATCACGTAAACCCTGTGGCCCGTAAATTGTGACAGCATCATCTCCTCCTTGGAAGGAGCGGCTACTTAACAGGCCAGGGAGACCGAAAATATGGTCGCCATGTAAATGGGTAATGAATATTTTATTTATTTTCCTCGGTTTAATCGAAGTGTGTAAGATTTGGTGCTGGGTTGCTTCTCCGCAATCAAATAACCAGATTTGATTCTCTTCTTGCAGAAGGTGTAGGGCAATAGCCGACACGTTCCTGCTTTTCGATGGAAGACCTGCGCCAGTACCAAGAAATGTAATTTCCATGCGATTTCCTCCGAAACAAATAGTTTACTTATTAATCCAACTTCCGTATTCTTAGACAGCTAGGTATACCTTTACTTTCAGCGTAAGTGCAACTTTCTACTTTCTCCTGGGGGTCCGCAGTCCAGACACCTCTCGCTTTCCGCAGGCGGCTGGTGAGCCTCCTCGGGCTGTCGCCCTGCGGGGTCTCACCTAGGCCTATCCTCCTGCTGGAGTCTCGAGGTGTCTGGACTGCTCCGAGGAAAGGCCTGACTTAGAACACTATTATTTAACAGGTACGATGTTTGCTCATTGGGAGGAGATAATTTCCATTCAAAGTAATCATCCCTACCAGTTCAGTTGCCCGGTGGACGGTGACTCCTGCGGGAATAGCACGAGTCCGGAGACCCCTTAGTGCTCAGCCTGAGGTAGACTAAGTTCGCCATGTCCTGTGCGTCGAGGCTTCGGCTGTGCCCGCGGAAAGCATTCGTCCACCGGGCAACTGAACGGCGATTAGAGCGCTAAATTAAATAAACGAGCAAAATACTTACGCTGAACGAAGGTGATAGATGGTTTATTTAAAATTATTCCGGATGTGATGTGCTTTATCCGGGACGTCGGTAATGATGCCGGAACAAGCGAGTTTTAGGCATTTTTTTATTAAGATCGTCCGATTTACAGTATAAACCCGAAGTTGTATGTTTGCAGCTTTACATGCCCTAACTAAGGATGGGGTGAGTAAGGTATGTTTAACATGCAGAGAGCTTGCTCCTAATTCCTTGGCATACCCCACAAGATTAGGATGTTTCCTTGAACGGAGCAGGGCAACGTCTAATGTCTGATCAAGTTGCCTCATCCGTTTGACGCTTTCCGGGTTAAAACTCGATATCGTCGTATGCTTCTTAACATTATAGTTCCGTATTGCGTCAAGAACTTTAATTTCAATTTCTTCATAGGCTATCTTATTATTTTTCAGTTCTAAGTTTAAGTGTAACGGCTTATCACATGCCCACTCTAAGAATTGATCAAGTGTCAATATGCGGGTACCTTTGAACTTAGGTGCAAAATAAGCGCCAGCGTCCAAATTCAGTAGTTCTTCTAATCGATGATCTATAATAAAACCTCTTCCATTCGTCGTTCGCCGGACGTCTTCATCATGAATCAGAACGGGGATGCCATCTTTTGTTAATTGTACATCGGTTTCAATTCCTTCCGCCTCCATCTGATAGGCGAGCTCGAAAGCGGGCATCGTATTTTCCGGGGCATAGTTACTTGCTCCGCGGTGAGCGAATATCATCGTCTGCAAGTGATCCATCCTTTCGAAACATTGTAGGTTTAGACCCGATGCTGCTCATAGATATTTCGTTTTGTTTGTTCTTTTAATTTTTCATACATTTCTTCAGATAATCCAGTAGTTAAATCAACCTTGGTATTTTCTATGACTTGCTCTGTCGTACTCGCACCAAAGGTAATTGTTGTCACGGCAGGGTGTTGTAAGACATATTTTAAAGCCAATTCGTTCATTGGCATACCTTCAGAGAGTGCGGCAATATTTTCAACTGTTTGCAGCAGCTCGGTCTGGTTATAATCGAGAAAACCTTTTGCAGCTTTCTTCGTAATATTTTCTTTATAATATGTACTCAGCATCCCTTTCGCTAGTGGCCCTCTTGCTACTGCACTAATATTATTATCATCCAGCTGCTTTAATACACTTTCTTCCGGCCGGCGGTCAAGCAAGCTGTATTGCAGCATGACACCATCGATGGAAGATTTTCTCACATATGCATCAATTACATTAGGACGGATGGAGGAGATACCGTAAGCTCGGATTAATCCTGCTTTTTTCAGTTCTTCCATTGCTTCAATCGTTTCGTCTATTGGATCCTCCATCGTTCCGCCATGAAGCATGAAGAAGTCAATATAATCGGTCTGGAGTCGTTTTAAGCTTTCTTTTGCAGCCTGCATGATATATTCTTTAGACGGGTCCCAGAACCAATCCTTCGTTTCTTTTGAAAAGTGGTTTCCAGCTTTCGTAGTGAGAATCACATCTTGTCTTCTATCTTTAATAATTTCTCCGATAATTTCTTCATTTAATCCGAAATCATATAAATCAGCTGTATCGAGATGATTAATCCCTTGTGCTAATGCGGTACTGATAATTTCTTTTGCTTTATTTTTGTCTTGTCCAAGGGACATACAACCGAGGGTAAGCTCGGATACATAAATATCTGATTTCCCTAATTGATTCATTTTCATGTCTTGCACCTCACTAGTTTCAAGTTAACTCTATTATAAGGAAGATTCGTGACATACGCCAATCAGTTACTAGTTTTAATAATTAAATATATGATAAAATGGTGAGACATACAAGGAAATAAAGGAGATTATAATGAAAAATTTTGAAGAAAAAACAATTCATACAGAAAAAATATATGAAGGAAAGATAATTGATCTGCAAGTCGATGATGTCGTTTTACCAGATGGTGAAAAAGCAAAAAGGGAGATTGTCAAACATCCTGGTGCAGTGGCAATTATACCGATTACAAAGGATAAAAAAATCGTATTTGTGAAACAATATCGTAAACCGCTTGAAAAAACATTAGTAGAGATACCGGCAGGGAAATTGGATGATAATGAACAACCACTTGCAGCAGCGATACGCGAGCTGGAGGAAGAGACGGGTTATACGACGAAAGAACTGAATTTCGTCACATCTTTTTATACATCACCTGGCTTTGCAGATGAACTTATCTATATTTACATTACGGATACATTGGAAAAGTTGGAGACACCAGTTCAAGGAGATGACGATGAGTTTATCGAAATCATTGAATTGACACTGGATGAAGCGAAGCAGTACGTCGAAGAAGAAAAGATTCATGATGCGAAAACAAATTATGCCATTCTCTACTTACACGCTCTTGGGAGGATGTAATGAACTTATCATCGTATTTTGTAGATTTGCATATTCATATCGGCAGGGATTACCATAATCGACCGGTGAAGATTACAGGAGCAAAGACACTTACCTTATCCAATATTCTAAAGGAAGCAGATGAAAAGAAGGGATTGGATATGGTTGGTGTGATCGATTGCCACGCCCCTGCCGTACAAGCTGAAATTCAGGAATTGATCGATACGAAGCAGGCTAAAGAATTGAAAGATGGTGGAATCCAGTTCAAACAAGTGACATTGATTCTAGGCTCAGAGATCGAAATCTATGATGAAAATTGTAAAGGACCGATCCATGTGCTTTGTTTTTTCCCGACTCTAGCAAGTATGAGCGCCTTTACAGCTTGGCTAAGGGAACGGATGACAAATATTAACCTCAGCTCCCAAAGGTATTATGGTTCCGCAAAGGATTTACAGTATAAAGTAAAAGAGTTATCCGGCTTGTTTATTCCGGCCCATATATTCACCCCATTTAAGAGTTTATACGGAAAAGGGGTGCAGCAGTCACTCCGGGAAGTATTAGATGACTCATTAATTGATGCAGTCGAGCTAGGTCTTAGTTCGGACACGTATATGGTTGACGGGATTGATGAGCTTAATCCTTATACATTTTTAACGAATTCTGATGCCCATTCATTAGGGAAGATGGCGAGGGAATATCAGGAAGTGCTTATGAAAACACCGAGTTTTAAGGAGCTTTACTATGCAATCCATCACGTCAAAGGAAGAAAAATAGTTCGTAATTATGGAATGAATCCACTTCTTGGAAAATATTATCATACGGTTTGTAAAAAATGTTTACACCCTGCGCCTAAAAATGAACCGTGCAGTAACTGCGGCTCCCTACAGCGGATAAATGGTGTGAAGGAACGGATTGATATGTTAAAAACGAATGAATATTCTCGTGAACGTCCAACCTATGTACACCAAGTTCCGCTTGACTTCATCCCTTCCTTAGGTGCGAAAACGTACGCAAAACTATTAAAAGCATTCGGTACAGAAATGAATATCATTCACCGGGTGAGTAAAGAAGAATTGGAAGAAGTCGTCCCTGCTAAACTGGCCGAGATGATATTAGCAAACCGGAATGGAGAATTGCAAATAGCAGCAGGTGGTGGCGGTAAATATGGTAAAGTTGTTGCCAGTGAAACAGATTCCAGCAATTAAACTCTCTTCTTTTTCAAGGGTGAATCTAGTAATAAGTTCTATTTAATTATAGACCCTCATAGCATAATTATAGAAATATGCGAAGGAGGGTCCACATGCAAGAATTTAAATTACGGTTCGCCAACCATATACGAACTTACGCTATCATCTATTTATTCATGTGCATTTTGCTGTTAACGGGAATCATCTTCGGTGCGCTCCTCGTTAACAGCATGAATTTTATCCAGAAACAGGACTTGTTTTTTTATTTGGAACGTTTTTTCAATCATACGATAGACGAACAAGATGTGGACCGCTTTATGGTATGGAAAGATAGCTTTTATTTTCACTTGAAATATCTTTTGTTATTATTTGTACTGGGTCTTTCTGTGATTGGCTTGCCGGTTATTTGGATTTTATTGTTCATTAAAGGCTTAGTCATTGGATTCTCTGTTGGTTTCATCGTTAATCAGCTAGGTTCAGAAGGTCTTTTGTTTTCAACTTTAACGATAGCCCCACATAATTTAATTGCCATCCCAATCTATATATTTGCCGGCACAATGGCGATGATCTTTGCGCTTTTCAGTTTACGGAAAATATTTTCGAGAAGAAATGTTGATTCGCTTTGGCAACCATTTGTCAATTACATCGTCATATTCTCAATCCTGATTATCGTATCAATCGGCGCATCCTTCGTTGAAGTTTATATTTCCGGTGGTTTGATGGAGGCGCTAATCAAATCATTTTACTTATAATCGAACCTTCTTTATAATTATTATTAATATAAAGTGATAGACTATACTTTGACACGCTTACGAATGGTGCCTATAATAAAGTTGGGATTATGAGGGAGGCGAACAGGGAATGGAACATCGGATTGAACAAATTAAAAAACAACTCCATGCACAGAATTATAAATTGACACCGCAACGAGAAGCAACCGTTCGGGTATTAATAGAAAGAGAAGAAGATCATCTAAGTGCGGAGGATGTTTATTTATTAGTTAAAGAAAAATCGCCTGAAATTGGTTTAGCGACTGTCTACCGAACATTGGAGTTATTATCTGAACTGAAGATTGTCGATAAAATAAATTTTGGAGATGGTGTCTCTCGCTATGATCTTCGTAAAGAAGGCGCTAAACATTTTCATCACCATCTAGTTTGTATTGAATGCGGCTCTGTTGAAGAAATTGTTAATGATCTATTAGAAGATGTTGAAAAAATTGTTGAAAATGATTTCGGTTTCCAGGTGATGGATCATCGTTTGACGTTTCATGGAATTTGCAAACAATGCCAGGAATCAGTAGTGAAAGTACAATAACAATGCAAAGAACGGCTTTGTCCAAAAACGGGATGAAGCTTTTTTTGTGTATAAGAAACTCAAGTAAATGCTGCGGTCTAACTCCATATATTCGGTCAGACTGTCATTTACATTTGAGCTGAAAAAGGGTAAATTAGACAATATAGGGGATGAGAACGATGTTACATAATGAACTGGAAGATTTTTTGCATTTTTTACAGATTGAAAGGGGTCTAGCGGAAAATACGCTGACCTCCTACAAGCGAGATTTAAAAAATTATATAAAACATTTGGAGAAAGAAGCAGCTAAAACGAACTGGAAAGAAGTTTCACGTAACGATATTATACAGTTTCTCTATCATCTAAAGGATAACGGGAAATCAACTGCGACCATTTCCCGGCATATTTCCTCTATCCGTTCACTCCATCAATTTTTAGTCAGGGAGCAAATCGTCGCACAAGATGCTAGCCTCCATATTGAAAAGCCGAAGAACGACCGCACGTTACCAGACGTCTTAGCGCAAGAGGAAATTGATAAGCTTCTTGAAATAAATGATGACACCCCGCTAGAATTACGAACGAAAGCGATGCTCGAATTATTGTATGCAACAGGTTTACGGGTGACGGAAATGATTGAACTGAAAACAAATGATCTGCATCTTATGATGGGATTTGTGCAATGCTTCGGCAAAGGATCTAAAGAACGTATCGTTCCATTGGGAAATACAGCAATCCATGCGATTGAAGACTATTTAGAAAACGCTAGACCGAAGCTTGTTAAAGGACAAAGTACGCAAACACTTTTCGTCAACCAGCATGGAAGACCGTTATCACGACAAGGATTTTGGAAAATCCTCAAGAAAAAAGCACTAGAAGCTGGTATTAAGAAAAATATAACACCACATACTTTACGCCACTCCTTTGCCACCCATTTGCTCGAAAATGGCGCTGATTTACGGATCGTCCAAGAAATGCTTGGTCACGAGGACATCTCCACCACGCAAATCTATACACATGTTACGAAGAAAAGACTGAAAGATATGTACAAAGCATATCATCCAAGAGCTTAACTAAACGCATTAAGCCCTTATTCCATTCAAATGAATAAGGGTTTTTTACTGTATAAAACCCTCCAAATTGGGCATCCTAGTTCCATACTATATTTTGGAGGTAAATCTATGAATAAAAGCAGTATTCTTCTAACAGTTATCTCGTTTTTACTATTTACTAGTTTCACCCCACTACTTGCAGTTCATGCAGCTTCAAAGGAGGAAAATCAGCCGGAACTCGCGGAGGATGCCAAGTCAGCAATCTTGATTGAACAGGACACTGGCACCATTTTATTTAATAAGAATCCTCATGAAAAATTACCACCCGCAAGTATGACGAAAATCATGACTCTTTTATTAATCATGGAAGCGATCGATGAAGGGTCCTTATCACTCGATGAGAAGGTGCGTGTGAGTGAAAATGCTGCGTCTATGGGTGGATCGCAAATTTTCCTTGAGGCAGGGGAGGAAATGTCGGTTACAGATCTTTTGAAAGGTATTGCAATAGCATCAGCAAACGATGCGAGTGTAGCACTTGCTGAACGGATTGCGGGAAGTGAGCAAGCTTTTGTGAAAGCGATGAATGAAAAAGCGAAATCCCTAGGTCTAGAAAATACCAACTTCCAAAACACTTCCGGACTACCAGCAGATGATCATTACAGCACAGCTTATGATATGGCAATGATGGCACGCGAACTGCTAAAATACGAAAAAATCACAGAATTTACTTCGATTTATGAGGACTACTTACGGAAAGATACTGATAAGGAATTCTGGCTTGTCAATACAAACAAACTCGTCCGTTTTTACCCTGAAGTAGATGGATTAAAAACAGGGTACACGAGTGAAGCGAAATATTGTTTGACTGCAACTGCCAAAAAGGATGACATGCGAGTTGTTGCTGTCGTTTTAGGATACGAGAGCTCGAAAGCGAGAAATGCTGCTGTTTCCTCAATGCTTGATTATGCATTTAATCAATTTGAAACGGAAAGGCTCTATGAAGAAGGCGAGGTCATTACCGAAATTACTACGTTAAAAGGTGACAGAAAAAAAACAAATATCATTACTGCATCCCCGATAAGCACGATTCATACGAAGGGTCAAAAGCTTGAAGATTTAACAACAGAATATGAATTGATGGACGATATCAGTCTTCCAATTGAACAAGGGGACAGAATTGGAACACTTTTGATTAAAAATGGTGAAGAAATTATAATCGAATCCCCGCTGACCGTAGAACACCCAATTCATAAGGCATCTTTTTTCACCTTAATGAAACGGTCTTTACAGGAAGTGGCTGTTTTTGAATAAGGGTCGAATAAACGGTTATTCTGACTAGTTTTGTCATCATGCAGGAATTAGACGAAGGAATAAAGAAACATAGATTAAGGAATTAAAGAGGAGGAGATTAATTTGGGATTACAATCCTTATTTTCCGTGAAGGAGGATGTACTAATTGTCAGACTGACGGGAGAACTGGACCATCATACAGCTGAAACGCTTCGAAAAGAGTGGAAAGACATGCTTTATAGTCGTCCTGTAAAACATGTTATTTTAAACTTGGGTGGAATCTCATTCATGGATAGTTCTGGTTTAGGCGTTATTTTAGGCAGATATAAAGAAGTATTACAGCTTGGTGGTGAAATGGTCGTTTGTTCTGTTACACCAGCGATTAATCGCTTGTTTGAAATGGCTGGGTTATTTAAAATTATCCGTCTTGCTGAAAATGAGGAAAATGCTTTGGAAACCTTGGGGGTGGCATCATGAAAAATAGTATGCAATTGGAATTTTTGAGTGTTAGTGAGAATGAAGCCTTTGCGAGAGTAGCTGTTGCAGCATTCATCGCTCCATTAGATCCTACGGTTGAGGAAATGACAGAAATGAAGACCGTTGTTTCTGAAGCGGTAACCAATGCGATTATTCATGGTTACCAGAATGAACCTCATCATTTCATTAAAATCTTTTGTTCAATAGAGGATAATGAAGTTAAACTTAGAATTGAAGACAAAGGATTAGGTATTGACGATATTGAAGAAGCCCGTGAACCGCTCTATACATCCAAACCAGAACTAGAGCGCTCAGGTATGGGTTTTACGATTATGGAAAACTTTATGGATAAAGTAGAGATTGTTTCCCGTCCCGGTGAAGGTACGACGGTAGAGATGTCAAAGCAATTAATAAATAATAAAACGGTTTATAATTAGGATGAAAGCCAATGGATCTTAATACAAAACCAAAGTCAAATAAGCATAAGCTTACGAATGAGGAAGTTAAAGAACTACTTTTCCAAAGCCAAAATGGCAATAAAGAAGCAAGGGATTTCTTGGTGGAGCAGAATGTTCGGCTTGTTTGGTCCGTCGTGCAACGCTTTATCAATCGGGGGTATGATCCGGACGATTTATTCCAAATCGGCAGTATCGGTTTAATCAAATCCATCGATAAATTCGATTTAACCTATGACGTACGTTTTTCCACTTACGCCGTCCCGATGATTATCGGTGAAATTCAGCGGTTCATTCGAGATGACGGGAGCGTAAAGGTGAGTCGGACGTTAAAGGAAGCAGGGAATAAAATACGGAGAGCGAAGGATGCCTTGACGAAGGAACTGGGCAGATCCCCTTCTGTAAGTGAACTTGCGCAGGAGTTGGATCTTTCCGTAGAAGAAATCATTCATGCTGAAGAAGCTGCAAGAACACCGCAATCAATACATGAAACGGTTTTTGAAAATGATGGTGATCCGATTACATTGCTAGATCAGATTTCAACGGAGGATACGAAGTGGTTTGAGAAAATTTCCTTGGAAGAAGCGATTCAGCATTTAGATGAAAGAGAGCGATTAATTGTTTATTTGCGGTATTATAAAGACCAGACCCAGACGGAAGTAGCAGAACGTCTAGGAATCTCCCAAGTCCAAGTATCACGAATTGAAAAAAAGCTCTTACAAGAGATAAAAGAATACTTAGGAATCTAAACATACCCCCAGCATGGATATCGGGATCCTTGCTGGGGGTATTTCTGTTCGCCCCTGCGGAAAGTGTTGTATATTTCTGTAACGATAGAATATATTTCTGAAATTGTTTTTTGGAGGATAAAATTCAATCGAAATACTCATACTAAGCAAAATGCTCGGTAAAGGTTGATGATGTTATGGTTCATACGGTCTATTTGCGAATGAAGCGTAATGTGGATGTAAATGAAAATAAGCAGCTGCATCTCAGAGATATTGCCCATATAGCAGCACCTTTTGCGATTAAAGAGAACCTTGAAAATAAACCAATTTACCGCATCAGTGATAAAGACCTCAACATCCTTGTCATTGACGTATTTCTCATTATTAAAGAACTTATAAAAGAATTCCCTGAACTGGATATCCAATCAGTTGGACCGGATCAAACGGTCATCCGGATAGAAAAGAAAAAGAAAAAAGCAAATTTGTTTATTGCAGTATTAATCTGGTTGCTTTTATTTATTGGTACAGCAATGACTATCATGAACTTTCATTATGATGTCAGCATGCAGGAAGTTCAACAGAAGCTCCACTATATATTAACCGGTGAAGAAAATGAATTTCCATTATGGATTCAAATCCCTTATTCCCTTGGTCTCGGTCTCGGGACTTTATTGTTTTTCAACCATTGGTTCAATAAACGGTTTAACGAAGAGCCTAGTCCTCTTGAGATCGAAATCTCAAATTATCAAACTGAACTCAATCAGTATTTAGTGATGCATGAGAATGAGCTCGATGAAAGAAATTAGTCTGAATCTCGCGCAAGCGTTCATCGGTTTTGGTGGTGGCATTACGGTTGGTGCTGGTTTTGTTGCCTTTATTACAGTATTAAGGATCATTCCGCGCCTCATTCAGCTAAGTAAAAGCGAAGCATTTATTAAAATATATACAGCAAGTATTATATTAGGTTTATTATTTGGAACTTTTCTCACCTTCTTTAACGGCAGTTGGCAGGAGCCGGTTATACTGCTCGTATTATGGGGGTTATTGCATGGGATTTTTAATGGGATGCTCGCAGCGGCACTTACAGAAATACTGAATGTGTTTCCTATTTTGCTGAAGCGAGTAAAATTGGATAGTTTTTTACTTTGGTTATTAATGGCGATTATGTTCGGTAAAATTATTGGCTCACTTTTTCAATGGCTATATTTCGTAACGGTTTAGATTCGTACTAAACGAGAATTCGGAGTGAACGGGATGGAAGTAAAAACGAAAGTATATCAAGATATTAAGAAAAATGAAAAGTATATGAAGGAAAGGTTAGGCCTGGATATTTCCTATGATGTTGACTACCGGCAAGTTATTATACTTGGTCGCCGTGTTCAACTGTATTTTGTTAACGGGCTTTGTGATACGACCATCGTTCAAGAGTTATTAATAGAAATGCTTAACTTGAATGAAAATGAGAAAGAAAAGGAGAAGTTTCCCGAAATTTTTACAAACCGCTTAGTACATCAACAGGTAGCTAAGTTGAAAACATTGGATGAAGCAGTAGATGAAATGCTTTCCGGTTTGGTTGTCATATTTGTAGATGGATATAACCAAGTATTTTCAATTGATGTAAGACATTACCCTGGGCGAACACCTGAAGAGCCGGACACAGAAAAAGTCATTCGGGGTTCCAGAGATGGATATACAGAGAATGTGGTAGAAAATACTGCTTTAACGAGAAGAAGATTGCGGGACGCTCGTTTGCGTAATGAAATGATGAAAGTGGGAGAACGGTCTAAAACGGACGTCTGTATCACTTACATTAAAGATATAGCCAGCGATGGTCTTGTAGACTTAGTCAAGGAAAGAATTGAAGGTATTGAAGTCGACGGTTTATCCATGGCCGACAAGTCACTAGAGGAGTTTATTATTAAAAGAAAGTGGAATACTTTTCCATTAGTACGTTATACCGAACGTCCGGATGTAGCAGCGAATCACTTGTTAGAGGGACATGTAATAGTGACGGTTGATTCTTCACCAAGTGTGATTATTCTTCCTACAACTTATTTTCACCATTTGCAGCATGCGGAGGAATACAGACAATCACCGGTATTTGGTACTTTCGTAAGATGGATAAGATTCTTAGCCGTATTCTTATCAATATTTCTGCTTCCCGTATGGATATTGTTTGTCCAGGATCCGAGTTTATTACCGAAAAATCTGGCTTTTATCGGTCCAAACGAAGAAGGAAGTGTGCCAATCGTTCTTCAAATCATTTTAGCCGATTTGGGGATTGAATTCTTGCGGATGGCAGCTGTTCATACCCCAACGCCTCTTTCCACTGCGATGAGTTTGATTGCGGCGGTATTGATTGGTGAAATCGCGATTGATGTTGGTATGTTCAGTGCGGAAGTCATCCTTTATGTATCTATTTCAGCAATCGGTTCCTATGTGACGCCTAGTTATGAGTTAGGGACAGCGAATAAGATTCTTAAATATTTTCTAGTGATTGTAACGGCGCTATTTGGTATTAATGGATTAATGATTGGTTTTACGTTAACGATTTTATTTTTGGTAGAGCAAAAATCATTGAAAACGCCGTACTTCTGGCCGTTCATTCCTTATAATCCAAGTGCATTGCTCCATATCATCTTTCGTATTCCTGTTCCGTACACGAACAGAAGACCAAGCATTGTTCATCCGAAGAATGTTTACCGGCAACCACTTGAAAAAGGGAAAGGAAAAGACAAATAATTCGTTCCCTTTCATTCAGCGTAAGTGTCTTTGCTCGTTTCCTTTAGTTTAGATCTCTAATCGCCGTTCAGTTACCCGGCGGACGGATGCTTTCCACGGGTACGGCCTCAGCCTCGACGCACAGGACGTTAATGTCAGACGTTGCCACATACGAGAGCGTTCTTAGTCTGCCTCGGAAGAAAACCGCTTCCTGCTCAGGTCTGGACTCGTGCTTTTCCCGTAGGAGTCACCGTCCGCCGGGCAACTGAACTGGTAGAGTACATTATTATTGGAAACGATCCAATCATGATGAGCGTTCTATCCCTAGAATAATAAATAGGGTTCCAAATTTGGCTTTCCCCTCGGAGCAGTCCAGACACCTCGAGACTCCTGCGGGAGGCCGGCTAAGTGCGGTCACTTCCTGTGACCAATGCCGGCATTAGAACCTCCTGTTCGTCGATAGGCCTAGGTGAGACCCCACAGGGCGTTAGCCCGAGGAGGCTCACCAGCCGCTCAGCAGGTGCGAGAGGTGTCTGGACTGCGGACCCTGGAAAGAGAGTTGCACTTACGCTGAATGAAAGTGATGCGTTGAGTGTATAATTATAATATTTTAAGGCATTGTGCTTTTGTTTTCTCCTTTAATATGGTAAAGTAATGTATCATTTTACAATATAGCGTACGGGGGAGATGAAGATGATAATTGACCACCATCCATTTGAGGTTAATGCTGCAGGGCACTTAATGATCGGGGGCGTTGATAGTCTGACGCTTGCTGAAAAATATGGAACCCCATTATATGTATATGATGTGGGGATTATCCGTAAAAATGCGCGAAGCTTCGTCCAAACGTTTAAAGATTTAGATGTCCAAGCTAAAGTGGCATATGCAAGTAAAGCATTTTCCAGTATTGCAATGGTACAAGTTGCGAAACAGGAAGGCTTGTGTCTTGATGTCGTTTCAGAAGGGGAGCTATATACCGCCCTTCAAGCTGGATTTCCAACAGAGCGGATCCACTTACACGGCAATAATAAAAGCAGAGAAGAATTAAAAATGGCAGTTGACGAAAACATTGGCTGTATCGTCATTGATAATCTGTATGAAATTCAATTGCTTGAAGAAATTCTTCGGGAAGAGAATAAAACAATCGATGTTCTTATTCGCGTAACGCCTGGTATCGAGTCGAATACTCACCAATATATTATGACGGGGAATGAAGACTCTAAGTTTGGCTTTAATCTTATTAACGGGCAAGCGGATGAAGCTTTTCAACTCTTACATAATCATGGACATATTCAATTGAAGGGACTACACTGCCATATCGGTTCACAAATTTTTGAAACAGAAGGTTTTATGGTTGCTGTTAATCTATTATTCGATCAACTAGAAAAGTGGTTGGATCAAGTAGATTTTGTTCCGGAAGTATTAAATCTTGGTGGAGGATACGGGATTCGTTATACAGAAGAAGATGAGCCTTTGGCATATCATATCTACGCGGAAAAAATCGTTGCAGCTGTGAGAGAAAACAGTGAGCGTTTAAACATATCCCTGCCGGAGATCTGGATTGAACCAGGTCGCTCGATTGTTGGAAATGCTGGTGTATCTTTATATACGATTGGTTCATCCAAAGAAATTCCCAATATAAGAAATTATGTATCAGTTGACGGTGGGATGGCTGACAATATCCGCCCAGCCCTCTATGAGGCGCAGTATGAAGCAGTTCTCGCTAATAAAGCGACGGAAGAACCGACAACAACTGTATCGATTGCAGGGAAAGCATGTGAATCAGGAGATATGCTTATCTGGGATCTGCCGCTTCCGGAAGTCCAGCCCGGAGATGTACTTGCAGTCTTTGCAACCGGAGCTTACGGTTTTTCTATGGCAAGTAATTATAACCGTTTAGCAAAGCCTGCGGTAGTCTTTGTTGAAGATGGTATGGATAGACTCGTTGTAAGAAGAGAGAGCGTAGAAGACATTGTAAAAAATGATTTATCCTATGAATGATATGACATTTCTTTTCAATAATAATCGAAAATGGTAAACTAGATTGGAATATGAACTAAACATAGAAGGAGCGTTTTGCATGACTAAAACAGGCTATATACAAATGGAAAATGGGGAAAAAATTGAAATGGAATTCTTCCCTGAAGCTGCACCGAACACGGTAAAGAACTTTGAAGAACTTGCAAATTCAGGATTTTATGATGGGGTGACATTCCACCGCGTAATTCCTGGTTTCGTTAGCCAGGGAGGAGACCCGACAGGAACTGGGGCTGGTGGCAGTGGTAAGACCATTAAGTGTGAAACAGAAGGTAATCCGCACAAACATGAAGCAGGAGCATTATCTATGGCACACGCTGGTAAAGACACAGGCTCAAGCCAATTTTTCCTTGTCCATGAACCGCAACCACATCTAGACGGAGTCCATACTGTATTTGGAAAAATCACTTCTGGACTAGAAGTTGCACGTAATATGCAGAATGGTGATGTCATGAAAGAAGTGCGGGTATCTGCTGAATAATTCTAGAGCACTAAGGACCATTCATTTTTTCATAACCGATTTTTGTTGACAAACTAGCATTAAAATGCCATAAATATATATATGCTTTAGAATGATTCATTGTTGAAATGACTTAATATAAGTTTAAGTTTATTAATGAGGGATTAATATGTTAATTCGCTATAAGAAAAATATGGAGAAAATTGCAATGGGCTTATTATCTTTTATGCCTGATGAAAAAAGGGATGTAAAAAAGCTCCAGCAACATATAAAAGAGTATGAAACGAATCCGGATTGGCATTTGTATTTATGGAAAAACGAGGAAGATGACATCCTAGGTACGATTGGTGTTCGAATGGAGGATGAAATGAATGCGATTATTCAAGATTTGTCCGTCAACCCATCCCACCGGAACCTAGGCCTAGGGAAAACTTTAATACAAGAAATAAAAGAAATATATAGTGAGAAATATATTGTTTACCCAAGTGAACAAATCAGACAGTTTTATGAGAAATGTGACTCGATTGAGTAGTAAAAGCCAGCCCCATCAACCGGGCTGGCTTTTATACCTGCTATTTTAAGCCGGTAGAATAATCACCTACATTCGACTTAGAACCATGCTGCCCCTACAATAATTAAGAGTATAAACAGCACGACAATTAGCGCGAACCCTCCTGCAAAGCCTCCACCGTAACCACTCATAACTAAAAACCTCCTTTACGTAATGCGTAGGTGATAAAGTCAGATGAAGAGCATTCTGACTTTGCTTACGATATAGCTTATGTGTTGCTAACAAATATGTTTGGGCAGATTACATAATATTTTTTTCTTTTCTAGAAAGGATGCAAATGATGCAAGAAGCTTATAAGGTGAAAATAGAACAATTTGAAGGGCCGCTTGATCTCTTATTACACTTAATCAAGCAATATGAGATTGATATTTATGATATCCCTGTAGCAGACATAACGAAACAATATATGCAATATATCCATACCTTCCAAGTGTTAGAGTTGAATATTGCAAGTGAATATCTCGTTATGGCATCGACGCTTGTCGCAATTAAAAGTCAAATGCTTCTACCTAAGCAAGAAATGACGGAAGACGTGGAAGAATATATGGAAGATCCGCGGGATGAACTTATGCAGCGTTTAATCGAATATCGTAAATACAAAGAAGCCGCTGAGAAGTTCAAGAAGAAAGAAGAAGAAGCAACTCACACCTTTACACGGCCACCGATGGGATTTGATGAAATCCTAACTAAAAAACCGCCTGTTGTACAAGGGGAAATTACGATTTATGATATGCTTGGTGCTCTCGGTAAGATGCTAGAAAGGAAAAAATGGAGTGAACCGCTTGATACGAAAGTCCAGCGCGCCGAAATTTCAATAGAAGAGCGGATGGAAGAAGTGCTTTCCATCGTTAATAAAACAAGGGAAGGCGTCCGGTTTGATGAATTATTTCCGGAGCGCACCCGGAACCATATAGTCGTCACCTTTCTTGCCTTATTAGAACTAATGAAGGATAGACAAATTTATTGTAAACAAACGAAGCATTTTGATGTGTTATATTTGTATGCTATGGAGGAATGAAAGTGGATATCGGAGAACTGAAAGCTGTCGCGGAAGGGCTTCTCTTTGCCACAGGAGATGAAGGAGTTACCATTAAACAATTAAGTAAAGTGCTTAATATTACAGAAGACGTAGCAACAGAGCTTATTGATGAATTAAAAGATGATTATGAACAGAAAACTCGTGGACTGAAAATCATGGAAGCAAATGGAGTATTGCACCTGACAACGAAACCGGAACATAGCTCGTATTTCAAGAAATTAATTGAAACACCCCGCTCGACAAGAATGTCACAGGCAGCCCTTGAAACACTTGCAATCATCGCTTATCAGCAGCCCATCACCCGGGCGGAAATCGATGAGATCAGAGGGGTGAAGAGCGATGGACCGGTTCAGACATTACTTAATCGCTCATTAATTGAAGAGATGGGCAGAAAAGAAACGATTGGACGTCCCATCCTCTTTCGAACGTCGAAAGATTTCTTGACTTATTTTGGTTTAACTTCCCTTGACGAATTGCCGCCACTTCCGGAAACGACAGACGATACAAACAATCAAGAAGTTGATTTGTTTTTCGAACGATTTAATGATGAACTAGAAGAGTAGTTCATAGGCGCAATTAGCAGCCCCCTTCATAAAATACTTTGGAGGAGGGCTTTTTAATATGAATGAATTGTATTTACGAGCGTTAAAAAAGTGGAGTGATGATGTAAAGAAGACCATACAAATGGAAGATTTACCGGAGGAAACGATAAATACTTGGGGAAACTGGGACGAGGAAATTCAAGCTTCTCTTGAAAATGGCGTGGAAGAAGAACAATTAATGAAGCTCCACCAGCAAGGGGAGGAATTGCGGCGTCATTTAAGTGATTCTTCAAAAGAACTAATCCGTGCAGATTATGCGAATCATGTTCTTCCCCCGCTTCCCTATGCTTATGATGCATTGGAGCCATATATTAGTGAAGAAATCATGAGGCTCCACCATCTCGTGCATCATCAAGCGTATGTGAATGGATTAAATAAAGCTGAAGAAGAGATTTATTACCGTAATCATGAACCGGATATGTTAAGACATTGGTTACGAGAGCAGGCTTTCAACGGATCAGGGCATCTGCTTCACTCTGTTTTTTGGAAAAATATGACCCCATACTCATCAAAAGTACCAAGCAAACAGATAGAGCAATGGATTAATAGGGATTTTGGTTCTTTCGCCCATTTTAAGGAAGGTTTTACAAATGTCGCCAAAAGTGTCCAAGGTCCGGGCTGGGCTGCATTATTGTACGATCCAGTTAACCACCGGCTTGTAATTGAATCAATTGAGAAACATCAGCAGAATCACCTCGTTTCGATGATTCCGCTCCTTGTCCTTGATATGTGGGAACATGCTTATTATTTACAATATAAAACAGAGAAAGCCGATTATGTGGAAGCCTGGTGGAATATTGTGGACTGGGAGGATGTCAACAATCGCTTGTTAAGAGCAATGAACATCCGCGATTAAGTTTATCTTTGTCATATATAGAAAACCTTCCTGCATAGAATGAAATAGAGAAATATGCTAGGAGGCAAGTTCGCATGCGATTATTCTTCGGATTCATATTATGCGTTTCCCTTTTTTTCTTTTTACCTGAGCATGGACAGGCTGCTCCAGATGTATCAGCAGCACAGGCAATCTTAATGGATGCAGAGAGTGGACAAGTTTTATTTGAAAAAGATGCATTTGAAGCAAGACCGATTGCAAGCATTACGAAAATCATGACAGCTATTCTTGCAATTGAATCTGGAAAAATGGACGAGAAGGCAACTGTTTCAAGAAATGCTATTTATACAGAAGGTTCTTCTATTTATCTGGAACAGGGGGAGAAGATTACAATTCAAGATCTTGTCTATGGGCTAATGCTGCGTTCAGGAAATGATGCTGCTGTCGCGATTGCTGAACATATTGGGGAAAGTGAAGAGGGATTCGTCTATTTGATGAATGAAAAGGCAATGTGGTTAGGGATGGATCAGACTCATTTCACAAACCCGCACGGCTTGGATGATGAAGAACATTATTCGAGCGCTTACGACATGGCGCTTCTAACAAGAGAGGCGATGAAAAATAAACAGTTTCGGGAAATTAGCGGCAGTACGAGTTATTTATCTGAAAACCGTTCCTACAGTTGGCGGAATAAACATAAGCTTGTGACTGGGTATTATGAGAATGCTACAGGGGGAAAGACCGGATATACGAAACAGACCGGCAGAACTCTTGTAACGACAGCTGAAAAAAATGGCCATTCGTTAATTGTCGTAACCTTGAATGCCGGGAATGATTGGAATGATCACATCGCCTTATTTGAATGGGGATTTGAAGAGTTAACAGAAAATAGCCCTGAAAAAGAGACAAAGGTAAAAGAAACCGCTGGAAACAGTGTTTCGTCTATTTTATCTGAAATATTACGTAAAGTGGCAGGGATTCAAACATGGTGAATTTAATTTGGGCACTGATGGCGATTGTCGGAATCCTTTATGCGATGTTGAATGGTACGATGGCTGATGTGAATAAAGCAATAATTGAAAGTGCAAATGAAGCCGTAACGTTATCGATTGGATTAATCAGCATTCTCGTTTTCTGGCTTGGCGTAATGAAAATAGCTGAAGCAGCGGGAATACTTAAGCTAATCACTAAATTATTGCGACCTCTTATTATAAAAATTTTCCCGGACATACCGAAGGATCATCCGGCAATGGGGTATATCCTCTCCAATTTCACTGCGAACTTTTTCGGCTTAGGTAACGCTGCAACCCCATTAGGGATCAAAGCGATGCAAGAAATGAAAAACCTGAGTAACTCTGATACCGCATCCAGGTCGATGATAACCTTTCTTGCTATCAATACATCGAGTCTAACGTTGATTCCGACTACTGTTATAGCCATCCGCATGCAATATAACTCGGTTTCGCCAACTGAAATCGTCGGGACAACCTTAATTGCATCAATTGCCGGTGTTACGAGTGCTGTTCTGATAGATCGGTATTACTATAATAAAGAGTCACGGAGGAAATAGGATGAGTTGGATGACTACAATAAGCGTATGGATCATCCCTTGTTTTTTATTAATTGTATTAGTCACAGCCTCTTGGAAAAAGCTGCCCAGTTATGAACTGTTTGTTGAAGGAGGGAAGGAAGGTGTCAAATTGGCATTTTCTTTACTTCCTTTTTTGGTAGGTATGATTGTAGCGATTACGATTTTAAGAAGTTCTGGAGCTCTGGATGCACTGATCGGGTTACTCACACCGGTACTTACTTTTATCGGAGTCCCGCCGGAAGTATTACCGCTCGCACTCATTAGACCAATTTCAGGTACAGCGGCGCTAGGAATGACAGCAGAATTGATTCAAACATATGGACCAGATTCGTTTATTGGAAGATTAGCTTCGACCATGCAGGGTAGTACAGATACGACGCTATATATCCTTACGATTTATTTTGGTGCAGTTGGAATAAAAAAGATGCGTTATGCACTTAAGGTTGGACTATTAGCGGACCTGGTTGGTATAATTGTTGCGATAATAATAGTTAGCATTGTATTTGGATAAGCTAATTTGTAGCGTTTAATCTAGATTAAACGCTATTATTGTTTTATCACGTATTAACGGTCTGTAGTACCCCTACTTCTAAACATGAGAGAAAATCAATATGTGAAGGGTAGGGATACACAGTCCGTAAATACCTGATTCTGTTCAACTAACATTCAGTGGGGGGGGAAGGAAACCCCCACTGAATGAAGTTTCACCTTATGGACGGAAAACGCGAAAAAATAATTTTTAGGATGATGAAAGAATGGCACTGGAAAGATTACAAAAAGTTATTGCTCAGAGCGGGCTTACTTCAAGGAGGAAGGCGGAGCAGTTAATTGCAAGTGGCAAGGTGAAAGTAAATAATCAAGTTGTTACGACACTGGGTACGAAAGTTTCTGCCCAAGATGAGATTGAAGTAGAAGGTGTGCCGATTGAAAAGGAAGCGCACGTGTACTATATGTTGTATAAGCCAAGAGGCATCATCTCAAGTGCAAAAGATGATAAAGGAAGAAAGACTGTTCTTGATTTCTTTCCGGAGGTCGAAGAGAGGATTTACCCTGTCGGGAGACTTGATTATGATAGTTCCGGCTTAATTCTCTTAACGAATGATGGGGATCTTGCCAATACACTTATGCATCCAAGCCATGGTGTGGAGAAGGTTTATGTAGCTAAACTGAAAGGGATCCCGAGTAAACAAGAGTTGGCAAAGCTGAGAAAGGGTGTAACAGCAGATAGAGAACTACTAAAAGCGGTCCGGTATAATATATTATCTGCCGATAGAAAAAAAGATACAATGATACTGGAACTAACATTGGTGGAAGGGAAGAACCGTCATGTAAGAAGGATGATGGAGGCACTCGGATACCCTGTACAAAAATTAAAAAGAGAAAGGTATGGCTTCTTGACGTTGGATGGTTTATCCCCCGGTGAAACGAGACCATTGACCCCTAAAGAAGTGAAACAATTAAAGAATATCGCGAAGTAAATTGTACCAGTTTTGACATAGAATTGTTAATTCTCTAAGCCGCTATGATGGTACAATACACTGGGAGTGATTTTGATGAGTATAGAGAAAGCAAAAAAGAGAAAAAAACAAAAAAAAAGAAACAGGTTAATATATAGGGGCGTCATCTTAGCTGCGCTTGTTGGTGCGCTTATTTTTGCCATTGTATCGAACCTGCAAAAAGATAATACGGTTTACCGAGTAGGGGATCCGGCGCCAGACTTTCAGTTAACGCAAATCAATAAGAATAGTGATTTGGAAACGTTGCGCTTAAGTGACTACGAGGGGAAAGGTGTCATGTTGAACTTCTGGGCAACTTGGTGTAAACCCTGTGAAGCGGAAATGCCGTATATGCAAGAACTTTATCCAAAGTATAAGGATAAAGGGGTGGAAATTGTAGCTGTTAGTCTGGATACTACGGAGCTTGTCATTGATCGTTTCATCGATCGCTATGATTTGACATTCCCAATCCCTCATGACAAAAATGGGGAAATTAGGGATTTATATAAAGTTGGTCCAATTCCGAGCACATTTTTCATTAACCCTGACGGCGAGATACAGGAAGTAGTGAACGGTGCTTTGACTTTGGATCTGCTGGAAGGATATTTGAACGAAATAACACCAAATTAATAGGTATGAAAGTTACCTTACCAGAAAATATGTTTATTCCAGATTTGGTAAAGACAACTGTGAGGGATATAAATGAACAAGATCAAATGTGAATGCGGTCATATTAACCCGGAGGGAACGGTCCTATGTGAAGCATGCGGGAAACCGGTAGAAGGGAATCAGCATATTGACGGCAATGATCAGAAGAAATTACTTAATATGAGATATGAAGGATCTGCACGCCGTTCACAGACTTACCGGAAATCAATGGTCGATAAAGTCTGGGGTTTCTTCTCTTCCGTTAAAGTAGGAGTCTGGCTCATCGTCCTTGCGCTTGTCGCTTCTATGATTGGCACGATTTTTCCGCAAGAACAATTCATTCCACAGAATGCTGTATCAAGGGACCCTGCAATCTATTATGAAGATCAATTCGGGTTGATTGGTAAGATCTATTATTTACTCGGATTTCATGAAATGTACAGTGCTTGGTGGTACTTGCTATTATTAGGTTTAATTGGTGTCTCCTTAGTTATTTGTAGTCTAGACCGTTTTATACCACTTTACAAAGCACTGAAGATTCAAAAGCCGCGCCGTCATGAGACATTTCTGAACAGACAGCGTTTTTACAGTGAATCAAAAGAAGTCAGTGACGCGGAAATTGAACAAGTAAAAGAAAAATTGAAGAAACAACGTTATAAAATAACTGAGCAGAACGGCCATATTTTAGCTGAAAAAGGCAGGTTTTCGAGATGGGGACCATATGTCAACCACATCGGACTCATTATCATTCTGCTTGCAGCAATATTACGGACAACCCCGATTATGTTCACTGATGAGTATGTCTGGGTGAGGGAAGGCGAGACAATCGTTATCCCTGGAACAAACGGCGAATACTATATTGAAAACAAAAAGTTTCATTTAGACTTGCACGATCCAGATGATGAGCGATTCAAAGATGCAATTGAACAAACTGGAGCGGTAGCTAGTAATTTCCAAACAGATGCTGTCATATATAAGGATGCAAATGAGGATATACCAGGTGCTGAACCTGAACTGGAACCAATTCTAACAGAATCCATCCAAATGAATAAACCTGCGAAATTTGACGGATATACACTATATCAACAAGGGTATCAGGAGAATGAATTCAGCAGTATGACCTTTAAAATCCATGAAACGGATGATGAAGATGCAAAAGCGATTGATTCCTTTACCATTGATTTATTTAATCCAGAATCAGAATACATACTGGATAATGATTTCAGGGTAGTGATTGATCAGTATTATCCAGATTATTATTTAGCAGATGATGGAACACCGGCTTCAGAAACGAATTATCCAAGAAATCCAGCATTTGTATTGCTCGTCTACCCGCCAGACGAAACGGAACCTGAAATAAGTTTCCTTGGTATCGGTAGAAATATCGATGCAACTGGAGAGAATGAATATAAAATTGCTATTCAGGATTTCGATACCCATTATGTCAGTGGCCTGACGTTACGTGTGGACCATACATTGATCTTCTTTGGAATTGGCGCAGCTATCTTTATGATTGGTGTTATTCAAGGAATGTACTGGCAACATCGCAGAGTCTGGATCCACCCGAAAGACGATGGTGTATTATTGGCTGCCCATACGAATAAGAACTGGTTTGGCTTGTCGAAAGATATAGAGAAAGCGATTGAACAAACGAATATAAAAATGGTCGAAGATAGGCAGGAGCTAGACAAGTAGTATATCTATTTGTCTAGTCTACTAACTTCTATAGGAGGGTGTTTAATGGATTTAGTCAATTTAAGCAGTAATATGCTTTTTGCTGCTTTTATCTTATATTTGATTGCGACGCTATTTTTCGGAGCGACAATTCGTGAAAAACGTAATAAAGAAAACAAAAAAGAAGTCGCTGGCAATATTGCAATCACTATTACAATCCTTGGATTCTTAGCACAATTAACGTATTTCTTTACAAGATGGATAGCAAGTGGCCATGCTCCGCTTGGAAACATGTTTGAATTTGTCACATTCCTCGGGATGGCGATGGTTCTTGCATTCATTATTATTTATTTTATGTATCGACTTGGATTTTTAGGACTATTTGCTTTACCGATTGCAATGTTAATTATTGCTTATGCGAGTATGTTCCCGACAGAGGTAGCTCCATTAGTCCCATCACTAAATATTTACTGGCTCTGGATTCATGTATCGACTGTAGCGATTGGTCAAGGTATTTTGTTCATCAGTTTCGTTGCTGGATTAATGTACCTGATTAAGGAGATTGATCAGATGAAGCGGACAAAAAGGAATACGTGGCTTGAAATTGTTATGTATACATTGTTTATAGTTATTGGTTTTATCGTGATCACGTCTGCATTTAATATCGCGGATTATAAAGCGACTTTTGAATATCAAGATGGAAATCAAATTATAGAGACAGAATACCACCTCCCGGCAATTGTTTCTCCAAATAATGGTGTGTTACGTTCAGAGAATGTAATGGAGCCGTTGTTCGAAGCTCCAGCCTGGATGCAAGGAGAGGACGCTGGCAGGAAGTTTAATACGGTCATCTGGTCTCTATTAACCGGTACACTCATCTATGGGATCACCGTACTTATTTTAAGAAAACGGGTCGCTGCTGCAATCCAGCCTTTACTGCGCGGTGTGAAAGCTGACCTTCTTGATGAGATTATGTATCGTGCTGTTGCAATTGGATTCCCAGTCTTTACCCTCGGTGGACTAATATTTGCTGCGATATGGGCACAAATCGCCTGGGGCAGATTCTGGGGCTGGGATCCGAAAGAAGTATGGGCACTTGTTACATGGTTCTTCTATGCTGCCTTCCTGCACTTACGTCTATCCCGTGGTTGGCACGGTGAAAAATCAGGTTGGCTTGCTGTTGTAGGTTTCGGTATCATTATGTTTAACTTGGTTGTCGTGAACCTCGTCCTTGCCGGATTACACTCATACGCTTAAATATCAGGAATAAAAAAAGAGACAAATGCACCGCATCGTTAGAATTCGGCTGCATTTGTCTCTTTTCTTATACATTTATTACGGATTCGTTTATAATGATTGATAGAGATTTGATGTAAGGGTTTTGTAATAATTGAGTTTAGTGGAATATATGAAAGATTAGAGATTGTGGGGGAATTTATTCATGGAAACCGATGTAAGAATTTTAGTAGTTGATGATGAAGAAAGGATCCGCAGGCTTGTTCGGATGTATTTAGAAAGGGAAAATTATGAGATCGATGAAGCGGAGAATGGTCACGAAGCTTTGGAAATGGCATTGGAAGAGGACTATGACTGTATCATCCTAGATCTCATGATGCCTGAAATGGACGGTATTGAAGTATGTGAGGAATTACGAAAGCAAAAATCAACACCGGTTATAATGTTAACAGCAAAAGGAGAAGAATCAAATCGTGTACAAGGCTTTGAAGTCGGGGCGGACGATTATATTGTGAAGCCATTTAGTCCACGCGAAGTTGTCCTACGAGTAAAAGCAATCCTAAGAAGAGTGACCTCTTCTTCATTAACAAATGCAGATGGCTCGGCAAGAGATGTTCTTGTATACCCGCATCTGACAATTGATCATGACGCCCACCGTGTTACCGCAGATGGTGAAGAAGTAAACCTGACACCAAAAGAATATGAATTACTTTGTTTCCTCGCTAAAGCGCCTGATAAGGTATTTAACCGGGAAGTCTTGCTGAAAGAAGTATGGCAATATGAATTCTTTGGAGATCTGCGTACAGTTGATACGCATGTCAAGCGACTGAGAGAGAAGTTAAGTTCTGTTTCAGATAAAGCTGCAAAGATGATTGTTACTGTTTGGGGTGTCGGCTATAAATTCGAGGTTGTTGAGGACGAATAATGGTATGGCGTAATAATATTGTTATTAAATTGGCATTAACAATTATCCTTCTTGTGTTTATTGTTTTATTCATTCTGTTTATGCTTCTCATGCAGTTCTTTGAGAATTTCTATATTAATGAAGCAGAAGAGGATATGCTTGAAACAGCTACAAAGATTGCTACAATCATTGACCAGCAGGATGATCGGAGTTTTATTCATGAAACAGCCGAATTAATTAAAGATCCCGCAAGCAGGATTGCAATTCTTTATCCGACAGGGGATTTCTGGCTGTCGATGAGCAGTGATAATGAACTTAGTGCTATTGATTTGGACTGGATCGAAAATGAACCGGATCTCCTTGAAGTGATTACCTTGGAACGGGAAATTCAAAAACTTATTGTGCTGCCGGACGATACAACGGCAGCAATAATTGTTGGTAAGCCACTCTTAAATGATGGTGCAGTCTATATTTATCAATCCCTTGATGTTGTAAATCAAACGAAGGAAGAGACACAGAAGATCATCTTAATTGCTGCAGGCTTTGCCATTGTGTTTACTGTATTCTTTGCAGTATTCCTTTCAACGCGGATAACGTCTCCGCTAATTAAAATGCGAGAAGCTGCAGCCGATTTGACACGAGGAGAATTTAATACGAAAGTTCCTGTTTTAACTCATGATGAGCTTGGAGATCTGGCCAGGGAATTCAACCGGATGGGAAGACAGCTGAAGTATCATATTAATGCTGTTAGTCAAGAAAAGGAACAACTCGCAAGTATTGTAAAATCGATGGCTGATGGAGTCATAACGCTTAACCGTAACGAAGATATTATTGTGATCAATCCACCAGCTGAGAAGTATATCGAAGACTGGTATTTTGAAAGAAATATCGAACCGAATGCAAACCAACAGAAATTACCGGATGAATTAAGGAAGGCTTTAGAGAAAGTAATCGGAGGAGAAACAGAAGTCGTTCACGAAATGCATCTACAGGGAAGAGATTATGTCATGCTGATGACACCATTGTACGATGAGAATTATGTTCGAGGCGCAGTTGCCGTCATTCGAGATATGACGGAAGAACGGAGACTGGATAAGCTACGGAAAGATTTTATCGCAAATGTTTCACATGAATTGCGGACGCCGATTGCAATGCTGCAAGGATACAGTGAAGCGATTGTTGATGATGTAGCAGAATCTAAATCGGAGAAAAATGAACTTGCGGCCATCATTCATGATGAATCATTGCGAATGAGCAGACTTGTTAATGAATTATTAGATTTAGCACGAATGGAAGCAGGACATATTCAGTTGAACCTGGAAACAGTGGAGGTAGAACCCTTTATCGAAAGGATTATTAAGAAGTTCCAACGAGTTGCCGAGGAGAATCATGTAGAAGTAAAACTGTCTACGAATATCACAACAAATCAGGCAACTTTTGATTCGGACAGGGTCGAACAAGTTTTCACTAATCTGATTGATAATGCGATTCGACACACTGATGAACAAGGATATGTTCATATTAAAGTTACAGTGAATGAAACAGAATTTCTTGGAGAGATTGCCGACAATGGCAGCGGTATTCCTGAAGAGGACTTGCCGTTTGTCTTTGAACGATTCTATAAAGCGGATAAATCAAGGACAAGGAATAAAGAGAAGAAAGGGACAGGCCTTGGACTTGCTATTGCGAAAAACATTATCGATGCTCACCAAGGTACGATTCGCGTGAAAAGTAAGTTACTGCAAGGTACTACTTTTACTTTTGTAATTCCCCAGTCCAATAAGAAACAGATTACAAAGTGAGGTTGCTACAAATGAACAAACGATTAATAAACGTTCTCATCATTTTTGCAGTTCTCCTATTCCTTGCAGCATGCGGGAACAGTAATGAAGAGACGACAACAACAGTTAGTACAAATGAAACTGGTGAAATGAACGATGTTCCGGAAAATGAGGTCCGGCTCACGATTTCAATCAATGATGGGGAACAATTTATTAATGAACAGCAAGTTGAAATTGAAGATGGTGCAAATTTACTGGAAGTTCTAGATGATACGTTCTATATCGAAACAGATGAAGATGACGAGCTGACCTCCATTGAACGGGTCGCAATCAGTGAAGAAGAAGGCACAAGCTGGCATCTATTCGTAAACGACGAAATATCCGACGTACCAGCTAAAGATTACACCTTAAGCGGTGGAGATCGAATCATCCTCGATTTGCAATAAAAGGCAAGATTAGGTTGGAACATAACATCAAAGTTTTGTTCCAACCTTTTTTATGATCTATAATTAGAACATACAAGTTTCATCGCTAAAGTATTTAGACTTCACACCTTAAAAAAGAAAGCAAATCATCCCAAGACACCCTTATTTTAATATAAAAGGCTTTTTCAAAAAGAACTACTAATCACTCTCATTCAGCGTAGTATGTGCAACTTACTTCTGAAGGTCCGCAGTCCAGGCACCTCTCGCTTTCCGCCGGGCAACTGAACGTCGATTAGAACCCTAAAATTAGTGAATGAGCAAAACACATACGCTAAATGAATGTGAAACGTTTTTGATTGGAATGACGTCTAATAGGAGGAATGGGGGAAGCAGATGAAAGCTCTGTTTAATCATTTTTATGAGACGTATCATCAGGACATTTATAATTATGTCTTCTATATGGTTAAAGACAGAACTGTGGCAGAAGATATCGTTCAAGAAGTATATATTCGTATTATTAAATCCTATGACCGCTTTCGTGGAGACAGCAGTGAAAAAACATGGGCTTTCTCGATAGCTAGACATGCCGTATTTGATCACTTCCGTAAGCAAAAAAGAAAGAAAAAACATACAAACGAAACAGTCGATCTTGGTGAATGGACGGAATTCATCCCTACGACAGAGGCCGCTCCAGATGAAGTCGTTATCCAACAGGAGGATATGCAAGTATTGTATCGCCTTCTAGATAAGTGCAGTATTAATCAGAAACAAGTAGTTGTTCTCCGTTACATACAAGGGCATAGCCTGAAAGAAACGGCAGAGATACTGAATATGACAGTAAGCAATGTGAAAACCTTGCAGCACCGTGCAATAAAGAAGTTGAAGAATTTGTTTGCGAAAGAGAAGAAAGGGGGAGAGTCGGGTGACTAACCGAGATGATGAGAAGATAATTAAACTATTGGAAAATCTGCCCCAGCATAAGGACAAGCGCCCCCAACAGGAAATATATGAAAAATTGACTTTGCAGTTCAAGGGAAAATCTCAAAGAAAGAGCAAGAGATTTATTCCTTATGTTGCTGCTCTTTCGATCTTCCTTTTGCTTCTGGGCTTACCTTTTGTTGTCAATCATAACATAACGGAACAAACAACAATGGAAACAGATGCAACCGATGAACGTGCAATTTTCGGAATAGAAGAGGAATCGTCCCATACTTCCGACGATAATATGGAAAGTACGGAAACATTCGAGCGGGAGGGACTAATGGAGATATCTCTTATTAGTGGCGGGGTACTTACCGATGTACCGTCAGACAGGGAAGTCATTCACTTTGCAACTTATAATGCAACAGGGGAGTATGTTATTCCGTTAACCTTTCTTGTACCAGAAGAAGCAGACATGGAGAGTTATTACGCACAGTTGGATGAAATATTAAATGCTTTCGACCTTTTACCAGATCATTATATATTGGAGGGTGCAGAGTTTTCAATCGATCTCGACACGAAGCAAGTCGTCCTAACTATGCAGAACGAGTTACTTGAGGATTCGAATTCGAATGAATTACTACCACAATTATTGGGCGAAATGTTCCTTCCATATGGTATTGAAGAGGTAACGTTTGTAAATGACGCGAGCGAAACGACGCAAACAATTGACTTATCTACGTACGCTAAGCAGCGGGAAAGCTATTTTTTGTATGGTGGTAACTATATCATTGTTCCTCTGGACAATGATTCGACAGTTGAAGAGGCATTACATGCACTAAAACAGTCGTACTCCGATAGTCAAATTAAACCGGTGATGGATGCAGATATTGAATTCACTGTGAAAGAAGCCGGGGAAACAGTTATAGTGGAGTTCGTACAAGAATCTATTCAAGAAGCAGATGTAACGATTCAAATGGTTGAAGCAATATTACTAACAGCAAAAAGCTTTGGATATACCGAAGTCCAGTTTGACCAACTCCCGTTCAATCAATTAGAAGGCTATAACTTCAATTCACCGCTACCTGTTCCAACCGCTGTAAATATAATCGCTGATATTAAATGAAAACTGCGAGAATTTTAACTGATTCTCGCAGTTTTCAATAGTTTTAGTGAAACACTTGGCTGTTACTTTAAATTTTACTATAATATGACTTGGGTAACATCTATTACTTGTCCGTTTGAAATGGCTTTTTGCTAATATGAATAGACATAGATGGACAAGCTTCATAAGCATCCAGAAGGTCGTTTCTTAATCTTCTTTTTACCTTTTTCGTCCCTGTATTGCCATCAATTTTAACAAAAGACAACCCTTCCTCATTATATCCAAATAACTTCGGTGCATTAGCCCCGCAATTTCCACAAGCGATACAAGTATCCTGATTCACGATAACATACATTTATTTTACCCCCATTAAACACTCCTTATTGTAAAACTAGTCACGAATAATTTCAATTAGATGATTAGGAATGGATGTGAGATAATTGATTTTTAACGGTATACTCTTAACAGCAGCAAAACAAATTAAACAAGAGCGGAGTACATCAAGCATTTATCATTTACTAACAGGCAGCAGGAGCATCCAGACCCTTCAAGATGCCCATATTTTCTCCAACCAGGCATTCTTTGGAATTTATAGAGGGCTGAGGAAGCAAATCTTTGATGAGAAAATAACTGCATTAATTCAAGCAGGTTTCTTGGAAGAAACTGTTGAAGAAAAGGGACGCCAAGCAGTACGCTGTTTACCTGAGGGAGAAACGTGGCTTGCCGCTCACCAGAGCAGAATTCCCTTTCACTATTTTCAGGGGTTTCTGTATTTTGATAAAGCCGACGTATTTTATAATAGATTACTATTACTCGTTCAAACATTAAGTAATACGAACGAAAGTAATTTCTCGTTTATTCCCGTTATTCATCAGCCGGCTACTGAACGGTTTGTACGACAATTTTATAAGCAGATTAAAGAAAATGAGAGAAGTTACTTGGAAGAATTATATGATGAACTTGTTCAGTTACTGGCTGCTTTTCCCGAAGAGGAAGCTCAAATATTCATTGACCGATTTTCAGGATATAATCATTACGGGAAAAGTCTCGATCAACTTGCGATCCAGTATAACAGAGAAGCAGCTGATATCCGCTTGCTCTTGGTCGGTATGATACATATGTTGTTGCAAAAGATTGAAATAAGTCAATCAGACTACAGCGCTCTATACCCGCTAGTTGCTGATCTTGGCCAGACAGTAAAATTAGTCGGCTCACCAGGGAAGACATATGATTTGTTCAAGCAAGGACTTACTCCTGAAGAGATTTCTCGCATACGGAGCTTAAAAATTAATACAATTTACGATCATTTAGCTGAAATCGCACTGTATGATCCTGCTTTCCCCTTTTCGGATTATGTATCGGAAAGAGACACGAAGGAAATTTTACAAGCGATTCAAGAAACGAATTCATTTAAATTGAAGACGATTAAAGAAAATGTCCACCCAGAGATAAGTTTTTTCCAAATACGCTTAATGCTCGTCTTTCATCACAAATTGAGGGAGGGAGGAAGTCGACATGGGTGAAACTCTTCATTTGGAAAATGAATTACAGAAACATTTTCAATATCATTCGTTCCGCCTAGGGCAACGAGAAATTATTTCCGATGTACTGCAAGGTAAAAGCGTGCTTGGCATTTTACCGACCGGCTCTGGAAAGTCGATTTGTTATCAGCTGCCATCCCTGTTATTGGATGGTCTGACCGTTGTCGTTTCACCTTTAATATCTTTGATGATCGACCAGGTAAAAGAATTGAAAGCTAAAAACTTTAAAAGAGTTGTTGCGTTAAATAGCTTTGTCACCTATTCCGAAAGACAGATGGTAATGGAACAGTTGCATCATTATAAATTACTTTATATCTCTCCAGAATTATTGCAGCAGCCGCAGCTACTCAAGCGATTGTCGCAACTTAAAATTAGTTTATTCGTTATCGATGAAGCCCATTGTATTTCCCAATGGGGACATGATTTCCGTCCGGATTATTTAAAACTTGGCAAGGTAATTGAAAATTTGCATCATCCACCAGTGCTGGCATTAAGTGCAACAGCAACCCCTGCAGTTCAGGCGGATATTATTAAAAGCTTGGACCGACCCCGAATGGTGAAGCGGGTCTATCCAATGGATCGGAACAATTTAACATTTGCGATTCAAGATGTAACTTCTGATCAAGAGAAGCTTGAATTATTAACTATATACCTCAATAAACATTATGGACCTGCTTTAATTTATTTCTCGAGCAGAATCCAAGCTGAAAATCTTGCACGTATTTTAACAGAGAAATTACCTGAACTTCAAGTTGCTTTCTATCATGGTGGCGTAGAACCAATCGATAGAATCCAGATTCAACAACAGTTCATGAATAATCAAATTGATGTAATTTGCTGTACAAGTGCATTTGGAATGGGAATTAATAAGCAGAATATCCGTTTAATTATTCATTATCATATTCCGTCGCAAATGGAAGCATATATTCAAGAGGTCGGAAGGGCAGGCCGAGACGGAAAACCAAGTATTTGTTTATTACTCTATGGGCGTTATGATGCTGCAATTCCAAAGAGTATTATTGAAAATGAATTACCAGAATCCGGTGAAATCCGGATGATTATGCAACAGTTAAAAGTGTTGAGTGAACAAGGAATTGAACTGACGAAAGAAACGCTGCATGATTTAAATGAACTCTTTCAAATCAGTGAAATAAAATGGAGATTTTTACGGTTTCATTTTGAAAAACATGGTATGATTAATGGTAAGAAAGTTGTCTATCAAGCTGAGCATTGGCGTAATGTATATGAGCATCTTGTCAAGTGGATCCAATCACGAAGTCTGTATAAAATGGAAGAGTTGCAAGAGATGATTCGTTGGGCTGAGTCAGATGATTGCTTACGGAAGCAGTTGTATAAAAAGTTTCAATCGGGTTATGATCCGCCAATCTTTGAGTGCTGCAGTAACTGTGGGATCGATCTTGAACAATGGGAAGCTCAAGCGTTACCCCCTAGTCTACAGAAAGATACCGATTGGAGGGGAAAACTTCGAAAGCTACTACTTGGAGCAGAACATGAAGCAAAGTGAATTAATCAAACAATTATCAGATCGGGAACTAAAAATTAATCTATTGTTTTCCCAAGGGATATTTCTTGGAATTGCTCTCTTGTTAAGCTTGTTTTTATTTGATCGATTTCGTGATTGGACAACTTTATTTGTTTGGGACACACAGGAAGTTATTTACTTTGGTGTTCTACCTGCTATATTCATCGTCGGGATGGACTTGCTATTAATTAGATTGCTGCCTGAATCTGCAGTTGATGATGGCGGAATAAATGAAAGGATTTTTAGAAACAGATCCATTTCTTTTATTTTTGGTATAGCTTTACTAGTAGCAATTTCAGAGGAACTACTATTCCGCGGTGTGATCCAAAGTACAATCGGATATATACCTGCAAGTATATTATTTGCACTCGTTCATCTCCGTTATTTAAGGAAACCGGTATTATTCCTATCCATATTGGTGATCAGTCTTTTAATAGGTTACCTTTTTCTATTAACGGAAAATCTTTTTGTTACTATTACACTTCATTTTATAGTAGACTTTCTTTTAGGATTATTTATTCGCTTCAAAAAGTGAGGTGCTTTCTAAGTTGAGTACGCAGCTTGAACATAAAGAGGAAGATCAAGCGAATGAGTTGAGGACCCTTTTTCAGGATATTGAAGAAGGAAATGAAAATGATGAAGAATTGTTCGCTGATCAAATCATAAATGAGATTGATGTTTTGAATTTACCTCCGAGAAAAGAGGTACATACGAAAAATAAACGGACTAAAATTAAGTTAAGCAAGCCACTCTTGCGATTTCTTTTTACGGTGATTATTGTTATAGCGGGATTGGGAACGGCAATTTATGTCTGGCAGGATGAAATTACGACTCTGTTGCATAAACTCTAATAAGGAACAGACTTTACGGATTAGCTTACTACCTAAAAATTGATTAATTGCATATAGTATTGTATACATCCAATGTTTCATCTGCATGTATAGACCGTTGTCTTTGTTGTTAAGTAATATTTTTTAAGGGGGATACTGTATGCGTGTGGAAAGACTATCCAGTCATCAGTTCACCATATTTTTGACTTTTGACGATTTAATTGAGCGTGGTTTCACGAGTGATGAAATATGGCACGATGCAGCTAGTGTCCGGAGTTTATTTAGTGAAATGATGTATGATGCAAGTGATGAATTAGATATAGAACTTGATGGAATGCTGCTTGTTCAAGTTTTCATGATGCAGGCTCAAGGTATGCATGTAGTCGTGACGCAAATGAGTGATATGGAAAATGAAGACGAAGATTTTATTGAAATGAAAGTGACACTTGACGAAAGCCATGAATTAATATTTTTATTTGAGGACATTGAAGATTTAATCGACGTTGCATCCTATTTATCGCCACTTGGAATAGAAGATGGGCAAGTATATTATTTGGATGATCATTATTATATGTTATTTGATGAAGAGTCCCTTCCCGATATTGAAAAAGAAAGCATCATTGCAATCATGTCGGAGTATTCTCATTCAAGTATTCTTACTTCCCATCGTCTAAAGGAATACGGGAAAATTATTTATGAAAAGCAGGCTGTAAAACAGATTATGAATCATTTTTACAACTAGTTTCAACTGACAAATAATATAGGTGTTCCATAGTATTTTAATTGCATATTTACAGTGAAAGTGTATACTAACTTCTTAGTAGAAGGTTTATTAATATATGTATTCTAGGGGGTAAATTTCATGGTAGCCGATAAAGCAGTAGATTCTACCGAAGAAAATCATGAAAATCTAGATGTTTTAAGTTCAACAAGGGCAGTAATTATGACGGCTTTGGAAAAGTTGGGATACTCCAATGAGGTATATGAGCTATTAAAAGACCCGCTTCGTATGATGACTGTTCGCATTCCGGTACGTATGGATGATGGCAAGGTGAAAGTGTTCACTGGATATCGCGCCCAGCATAACGATGCAGTAGGCCCGACGAAAGGTGGCATTAGGTTCCATCCAGACGTAACGGAAAAAGAAGTAAAAGCCTTATCCATTTGGATGAGTTTGAAAGCGGGTATTGTCAACTTACCATATGGCGGAGCAAAGGGTGGAATAATTTGTGATCCGCGCCATATGTCCTTCCGTGAATTGGAAACGCTTAGTCGTGGTTACGTTCGTGCTGTCAGTCAAATCGTTGGACCGACGAAAGATATTCCGGCACCAGACGTATTCACGAATTCACAGATCATGGCCTGGATGATGGATGAGTACAGTAAGATTGATGAATTTAATAATCCAGGATTTATTACCGGGAAGCCGATTGTTCTTGGTGGTTCACATGGTAGAGAATCTGCTACAGCAAAAGGGGTTACAATCGTACTAAACGAAGCTGCGAAAAAACGCGGAATTGATATTCAAGGGGCCCGTATCGTCATTCAAGGGTTTGGAAATGCGGGTAGTTATCTATCGAAATTCCTTTATGATCAAGGGGCAAAGATTGTGGGAATTGCGGATGCACACGGTGCACTGCACGATCCTGATGGCCTTGATATTGACTATCTTCTTGACAGGAGAGACAGTTTTGGCACGGTGACCAACCTGTTCGACAATACAATTACGAATAAAGAGTTGTTTGAACTCGACTGTGACATTATCATTCCTGCTGCAGTCGAGAATCAAATCACACGGGAGAATGCACATAATATTAAAGCGAGTATTATTGTCGAAGCTGCCAATGGGCCTACAACAGCTGAAGCGACAAAAATTTTAACCGATCGAGATATTCTTTTAGTGCCTGACGTACTTGCTTCAGCTGGTGGAGTAACAGTATCCTATTTCGAATGGGTACAGAATAACCAAGGTTATTACTGGTCTGAAGAAGAAATTGATCAAAAACTACATGAGATTATGATTGATTCTTTTAATAACATTTACAATCTTTCCGAAACGAGGCAAGTCGATATGCGGCTAGCTGCTTATATGATAGGGGTCCGTAAAATGGCCGAAGCAGCAAGGTTCCGCGGTTGGGTATAAGAAACTTAAGCTAATCACACAAAAAACTCTTATCATCTTAGGATAGGGGTTTTTTCTGTTGGGTAAGATACAATTACCATTTTTAGACTGCTGACGTTCAGTAGAATATAAGTTTTTGTTTTTAACCATCTTGGTTTATCCGATAAGCAAATTATAGTAGAATATTATTAGAGCATGTGAAAAGGATGTGGCAGTAAATGCAACAGGAAGAAGTTATTATTGTTGGAGCCGGACCTTGTGGAATGGCTGCAGCGATTGCTTTACAAGACAGAGGTATCAACCCTCTGTTAATTGAAAAAGGAAACGTCGTGAATAGCTTGTACAAATTCCCGACACACCAAACATTTTTCAGCTCCAGTGACAATCTGGAAATCGGTGATATTGCTTTTATTACCGAGAAACAGCGGCCAGTCAGAAATGAAGCACTGGTATATTACAGAGAAGTAGCAAAAAGAAAATCTCTGCGCATTCAATCCTTCGAGGAAGTTACTAAGATTGAAAAGAAAGATAAAGGCTTTTTGCTCAATACGGAAACTAATCATAATGAGAAAAAACAATACAAAGCAAAATTTGTAATTATCGCGACAGGTTATTATGATCAACCAAACCGTCTCAATGTTCCGGGTGAGGATTTGCCTAAGGTTAGCCATTACTTTAAAGAAGCACATCCTTATTACAATAAAGACGTTTTAATTATAGGTGGGAAAAACTCTGCAGTAGATGCAGCGATCGAACTCCATAAGGCAGGAGCAAATGTGACAGTCCTTTACCGCGGAAAGGAATATTCTTCGAGCGTTAAGCCTTGGATTCTTCCAGGATTTGATTCTTTAGTTAGGAAAGATGAGATTGAGATGGTATTTAATGCAAACGTAAAAGAAATTACTGAAAATGCGGTTTCTTATGAAGTGGATGGAGTCGAGCGGCGTATTGATAATGAATTTGTTTTCGCAATGATCGGTTACCAACCAGATATCAAATTTTTACACGACGCGGGTGTCGAAACAGATCCAATGAGTGGAATTCCAGCGTATGATGAAGATACGTATGAAACAAACATACAAGGAATCTATGTAGCAGGTGTCGTAGCGGCAGGGTTTAACAACAATGCTATCTTTATTGAAAATGGACGTTTTCACGGAGAAGCAATTGCACGCTCGATCGCGGCGAAGCGGACAATGAAAGTATAATTTATAAAGGAGCTAGCGACTGCTAGCTCCTTTACTGTTCAGAAAATAGTTTGCTCAACTCTTCCATATTCGTCGTTTGTTCTAAGGCAAGGAGTAATTTGATTCTTGCTTTAGGGCCGGTTAGTCCATTAGCGAAGATTACACCTATTTCATTTAATTGTCTACCGCCACCGGAATAAGCATAAGTTGGCTGAACGGTTCCTTGGTAACAGCGGGAGACGAGGATGATTGGGATATTATCATTTATAACTATCGTAAGTGCATCCATAATCGCTCCTGGTAAATTACCTTGGCCAAATGCCTCAATAACAAGTCCATCCGGTTTCCCTAAGTGGAGCGCGTGAATTAAATCCTCATCCATCCCAGCAAATGCCTTCAGAAGAAAAACTTTAGATCGAACTTTCGTAACAGGATAATGCTCCCTTTTTAAAATGCTGTGATGGAAAACAATCAATTCTTTCGTAACAATTCCAATTGGGCCATATTGCGGACTTTGAAAGGTTGCGACATTGCTTGTTGAGGTCTTCGTGACGTTTGCAGCTGTATGAATTTCATCGTTCATAACAACTAGTACACCTTTGCCATTTGCTTGTTCCGCGCAGGCAACGCGGAGGGAACTGATTAAATTATAGAGTGCATCTGATCCGATTTCATTACTGGAACGCATGGCACCGGTAATGATAATCGGCTTTTCAGTATCGATCACCAGATCAAGGAAATACGCCGTCTCTTCCAGTGTATCTGTACCATGAGTAATGACAATCCCATCGTATTTAGGTATGGATTGTTTAATGTACTCTGCCAGTTCCAACATGTTCTTTGGTGTAATATGTGGGGAAGGCAGGTCAAAAACAACGAATTCATCCACATCGGCAAATTTGTTGTATTGATCCTGCAGTTTAGTCAATGGATGTTCATCTGTAACGTTAACTGCTCCAGTTTCCTTGTTTTCCAGCATCGAAATTGTTCCACCTGTATGGATAATCAAGATTTTCTTCAACGAAATCACCTGCTTCACATTTTCACTATTTCCAATAGGATAACTTCATGATACGATAAAAGTATTGTACTTGGAAAGAGGTTTATAACTATGATTGCTATTTTTTCTGTGGGACTTGCCCCTGTTGTAGCATTGATGTCCTTTTTTTATCTAAAGGATGAATATACGGAACCAATCCCTTTAATTGTACGGTCTTTTCTATTAGGCTGTCTGATTGTATTTCCGATTATGTTTGTGCAGCATGCATTTGTAAAGGAAGGGTTCGTGTTAAATATTTTCTTGACATCCTTTTTCCAAGTTGCTTTACTGGAAGAATTTTTAAAATGGTTTATTTTTATGTTCTCCATGTACCATCATGACGAATTTGATGACCATTATGATGGAATTGTATATGCTGTGGCAATTAGTTTGGGTTTCGCCTCGGTGGAAAATATCTTATATTTACTGACAAATGGTATTGAATATGCCTTTTCAAGAGCGATATTTCCTGTATCATCTCATGCATTATTCGGTGTTATTATGGGGTATTATTTCGGAAAAGCGAAGACACGTGTAAGTAAGACAAGGTTTAATCTTTGGCTCGCTTTTTTCATCCCGTTTCTACTTCATGGAATCTATAATTACATCTTGCAGTCAGTTTCGAGCAACTGGATTTACTACCTTGTCCCATTTATGATTATCTTATGGATATTCGGACTTCACCGCATGAAAATTGCTAATCAACCTGATTTGAATTAAAGAACAGAATACGTCGTTACAAAAGCATGTACAGTATCCCTAGCTGTACATGCTTTTTATTTCATAAAAGTGTATAAAAATAGATTAGCAACAAAAGCTATCCTCAAGTCATTGCTTTATCAAAGTGTAACCGTTCGTATATCTTTCAGCTTGTAAAAGATAAGGAAATCAAATTAAAAAGGTGAGAGGAAACGGACGCTTATACTCTGATAACTTAGTTAACATTTCGCGGAAGATAAGCAAAGATTCTTCGGCATGACGAATCGTTTTTTGAGGAGGGTTAGACTTGCGATACAGACAGATTAGTTTTTTCATCGTTTTCGGTTTGTTTCTATTACCTTTATTCTTCGACGGAAAAGAAGAGGCACAAGCATTCAGTCCCCAGGTTATTCAACATGGTGCAGTTGGGGATGATGTTATTGAATTACAGGCGAGATTACAATATTTAGGATTTTACAACGGAAATATTGACGGAGTTTTCGGGTGGGGAACATATTGGGCTCTTCGCAATTTCCAATATGAATTCGGTATGAACATTGATGGGCTCGCTGGTCAGGAGACAAAGAATAAACTAGTAAAAGCGAGTCAGTTCAATGAAGCTTATGTGAAAGAACAAATTTCCAAGGGTAATCGCTTTAGTCATTATGGCGGAACGGAAGGCGGGCAGCAACAGGCTGGCCAAGCACAACAAACAGAGCAAAATGTACCGGTAGATAATACAACCGCAGTCAATGTTCCGCAAGGCTTTTCACAGAATGATATTCAATTGATGGCAAATGCGGTATATGGGGAGGCAAGGGGAGAGCCATATGAAGGTCAGGTTGCAGTTGCAGCCGTAATTCTTAACCGGGTAGCGAGTCCTAGTTTTCCCAATACAGTCTCAGGTGTCATCTTTGAGCCACGGGCTTTTACAGCCGTAGCAGATGGTCAAATCTGGCTCACACCGAATGATGTGGCAAAAGAGGCTGTGCTTGATGCAATTAATGGTTGGGATCCTTCATCCAATGCCATTTATTATTTTAACCCGGATACGGCAACCTCGCCTTGGATATGGTCAAGGCCGCAGATTAAGCAAATTGGTAAGCATATCTTTTGTAAATAGGAAGGCGTGAATAGTATGATTCGTTGGATTACCATTGGTATTCTGTCGCTCGGATTAGTTGGTGCAGCCATTTGGGGCTACCAAGAACACCAGGAGAAAAATGCGATTTTAATACAGGCGGAAAACAGTTATCAAAAATCATTCCACGAACTTAGTTATTATATGGATTTACTGCATGATGAGATTGGAACAGTGCTGGCAATGAACTCCCATGAACGGTTATCACCTAAGTTCGTTGATATTTGGCGGATTACTTCAGAAGCCCATTCCAATGTTTCCCAATTACCACTTGGGCTCTTGCCATTTAATAAAACAGAAGAGTTTCTCTCGAATATTGGTGATTTCACGTACCGCACGGCAATTCGCAACTTGGATGATGACCCGCTAACTGAAGATGAAACGAAAGTTCTAGAGAATCTTTACGTGCAAGCAAATGATATTAAGGATGAATTGCGGCATGTACAGCATTTAGCACTTGAAAATAATTTGCGGTGGATGGATGTTCAGCTTGCATTGGTTAACAATGACCAAACAGATAACACGATTATCGATGGGTTCAAAACTGTGGAGAAGCAAGTGGAGGGGTACGCTGAGGCGAACAGCCAATCCGGTTTAATCGGGGTTAGTACAAAACCAGAAGATCACTTCGAAAATCTACCCGGAAAAGAATTGAGTGAAGAGGAAGCATTAGATAAAAGCAGAAAGATTTTCGATATCAATTCGAAAGAAAATATTGAAATTACACCTTCTGGAGATGGCGCCGATATTCCAATTTACAGTGTATCTTATCAAAATGGTGAGAAACGCGCTTACATGGACCTCTCTCAAAAAGGAGGTTATCCGTTAACATTATTAATCGAACGTCCGGTAGAAAATAAGAAGCTTAGTTTGCATGAAGGACAAGAACATGCGGAAAAATATTTGGAGCAATTTGACTTTGACGATATGGAACTATATCAAAGTATGGAGCTGAATAATGTCGGAATGTATTCGTTCAATTATAATCAGGATGGCATTCGGATTTATTCTGATTCCGTAGAGGTGAAAGTAGCGCTAGATAATGGAGATGTCTTAGGAGTGACAGCAAGCGAATATTATAGTAATCATCATGAACGAGAAATCGATGAACCGGAACTAACGGAAGAAGAAGCACGTGAATTCGTTAATCCGAATGTCCAAATAGAAGAAAGCGGCCTAGCGATTATTACGAATGATGTGGATGAAGAAGTGCTTACTTATGAATTCTTAGGTACATTCAACAATGATACGTACCGCATCTTCATTAACGCCATGGATGGCAGAGAAGAAAAAGTCGAAAAACTCGGGGGCAAGGAATTGAAGTATTCCTGAAAAAGCTCCAGAACGGATGTGGCGATTGCTAGCAACTATAGTTGTCCACTGCATCTTTATTTTATATTTTTTTAATACAGGTAAAGGGGGGAGGCAAAAAGCCTTCCCCTTTTCTCTTAAATCTGTAATAATAAATATATACAATCATTCCGTAATGAAGGCAGATAGAATCGTGGTGAAGATATGAAAGGACCAATGATAAAGATTGGCACAAAACTGGGATTAACATTTAAAGAACCTGGATTGCAAGCGGATGAATATTATTGTAAAGTTGTTGACATCAACGACAACTATCTTCTTATTGATTATCCCGTACATAAACAAACAGGGAAGACCAAATTTTTCCAAATAGGTGCCTCTTTTAAAGTTGATTTCGTAGGTGATGATGAAGCAGTTTATCAATTTCAGACGACACTTGCAGATAGAGTTAAGATGAATGTCCCCGCTTTAGCACTTTGTAAACCAGAGCTAGAAGATATTGAGCGAATTCAGCGGAGACAGTTTGTACGTGTGGATGCAACAATTGATGCCGCTATCCATCGTCAAAATGAGGACAAGGAAGCTTTTACAACGGTTACTTCCGACATAAGCGGTGGCGGGTTATCATTAATCGTGCCAAGGGAAGATCTACTGGATATACATGAAGTGATTAATGTCTGGCTCGTACTCAGCTTTAGCTCAGGGAAATATCATTATATACAGACAGCGGGTCAAGTCGTTTTCTTGCAACTGAGAAACGGAATCCATACAGCTTCAATAAAGTTCCTTGGATTAAAACCGATGGATCAACAATTAGTCATCAGTTACTGTTTTGAAAAACAGCGGGAAATGAGAAAAAAAGAATTATCTTAAGTAGAGATTGTAGACCAGTCAAATTGAATTATGCTATGATAAACAAGAGATAGAAATGATTATTACTTACAGTACTTATGAAGAAATTACCCACATGCTTATGAGAGGACGGAAGTTTGTAGATGCAGGAAGAACATATAGCTATTGCGATTGATGGTCCGGCAGCTGCTGGTAAGAGCACGGTCGCAAAAATTGTAGCCGAGAAATTAAATTATATCTATGTGGATACAGGTGCGATGTATCGTGCATTAACGTTGAAGGCGCTTAACGATGGAGTTGATCCTTCCGATGAGGCAGCAGTTTTAAACTTGTTACTAGAGACGAATATCGAACTTGCCAACGATTCGACAGGACAACGTGTTATTTTGAATGGAAAAGATGTAACAGAAGAAATCCGTTACCAGCCTGTATCTGCGAATGTATCTTATATTGCTAAGCTTACTGCCGTACGCCAAGAGATGTTGAAACGGCAGAGGGAATTAGCGAAAGACCGTGGAGTTGTGATGGACGGCCGGGATATTGGTACCCATGTCCTTCCCGGTGCACAAGTGAAAATATTTCTCGTGGCATCTGTTGATGAAAGAGCAAAAAGGCGTCATGATGAAAATATTGCAAAAGGCATCCCATCGGATTTAGAACAATTAAAAGCTGAAATTGAGAAAAGAGATGAAATAGACACTAACCGTGAAACAGCACCTTTAGTTAAGGCAGATGATGCGGTTGAACTTGATACAACATCCCTTTCCATCCATGAAGTCGTCCACTCTATCTTGCAAGAAGTGGAAAAGTATAAAAATAAGCAAAATTAGAATACTTTACTTGACAAAGAAATGTAATTATTAGAAGTTATAGAAAGAATAATTTTATATCGCTATGATGCTATTAGGAGGGCTAAGGTTATGACTAACGAATTTAACGAAATACCAGAATTAAATGTAGGAGATACGGTTACGGGAACAGTTGTAAAAGTAGAGGAAAAACAAGTTCTCGTAGATATCGGTTATAAAACAGAGGGAATTGTCCCAATTAGTGAACTTTCCAGCTTACATGTCGAGCTTCCAAGCGATGTTGTAAGCGAAGGGGATTCTGTTACCCTACAAGTGAAGAAATTGACAGATGAAGAAGTAGTATTGTCCAAGCGGGCAGTAGATGCTGAAAAAGCATGGGAAGACCTTGAAGCAAAGCATGACAACAAGGAAGTTTTTGAAACCGTTGTAAAAGAAGTTGTTAAGGGTGGACTTGTTGTTGATGTGGGTGTGCGTGGTTTCATCCCTGCATCACTCGTAGAAACATATTATGTAGAAGATTTCAGTGATTATGAAGGTAAAACATTAGAAGTTATTGTAGAAGAACTCGACCGCAGTCAAAATCGCGTTATCCTTTCTCACCGTGCCGTAGTTGAAAAGGAAGAAGAGGAGAAAAAGAAAGAACTTCTTGATTCTCTCGAGCAAGGTCAAGTAATTGAAGGAACTGTACAACGCCTAACAGGCTTTGGTGCATTCGTTGATCTCGGCGGTATTGATGGACTAGTTCATATTTCCCAATTAGCCCACTACCATGTTGAAAAAGCTTCCGATGTTGTTTCAGAAGGTGACAAGATTGAAGTGGAAGTGCTATCCGTCGACAGAGATAATGAAAGAATTTCTCTATCCCATAAAGCGACCTTACCAGGACCTTGGACAAACATCGGGGAACGCGTTTCTCAAGGTGATGTGTTAGAAGGAACCGTTAAACGCTTAGTTAGCTTTGGTGCTTTTATTGAATTATTCCCTGGAGTAGAAGGACTTGTTCACATTTCTCAGATTGCGAACCGTCATATCGGCACACCAGATGAAGTGCTTGAAGTAGGTCAGCAAGTGAATGTTAAAGTGCTTGACGTGAACGAAGAAGACGAACGTATTTCCTTAAGTATCAAAGAATTGGAACAGGAGAAAGAGCAAGTCGAAGTTAAAAATTATGAAAAAGATGACGACCATTCCGGATTCCAACTTGGAGACGTCATTGGCGATCAGCTCGACAAATATAAATAATAATGAAAGGTCTTCCTGCGAAAGGAGGACCTTTTTCTTGGTGTATACAAGAATTGCTTTTTTGGCAGACTGAATGCCAAGGAGTGAGAATATGAGCGAATTTAAGTATGCCATTTTATTTGGCGTGTTTGTCGGTACGATGGCAAGGATTCTAATGTTGAGAACTGATTATAGACAGTATCCAACCTATCTCCACGGGAAAATCATTCACGTTTCTCTTGGATTTATTGCGGCCTCTTTAGGGGCGATTGCAGTTCCTGCATTAATTGAGCGAGAATATACGGCAGTTACGTTACTAACGGTTGCCGCTACGCAATTTCGGGAGGTCCGTAATATGGAGAGGAATACATTGACTGAGATTGACCCCTTGGAGCTAGTTCCCCGTGGGAAAGTGTATATTGAAGGGATTGCAATTTCATTTGAAAGCAGAAATTATCTTTGTATTTTCACGGCGCTTATTTCTACAGTATTGTATATTTATTTTAGCCTTCCCATTGCGATCGCTGGAGGTGTTGTTTCCGTCCTTCTAGGGTTACGCCTAATGAGTGGCAAAACGATTAAAAGCATCGCTAATATCGAATATACCCCTTTGAAGTTTGATGGTGCGGGGTTGTATGTTGATAATATTTATATTATGAATATTGGGTTAAAAGAAAGACGTGAAGAAATATTGAAATACGGTGCCGGATTCATCATCTATCCGAAAAACCGGAATGTCGTGCAGACCTTAGCTAATTTAGGGCAACGACAGGCAATGCTTCACGACGTTTCTGTTTCACTTGGGATTTTTCGTGACTCGGGAACACCAGCTTTAACACCGCTTATTAAACGGGATTTGGACGACGGCAGAATCGGTATGTTTATTCTTCCGCAAAACCGTGATATTGACCTTGCCATTAAAATTATCGGTGCCGTTCCAGTGCTCGAAAGCGCAATCCGCATGCCTACCGAATCAAAATCCTATCATGAAACGAGGGATGAATGATGAATATCGAGAAAGCCATCCTTGCCGTCATTACAACAGATCAATCAAAAATTGATGGAGGCGCACCAATTTTTATTTGTGAATCCAAGCAAGAACTGGAAATGATTGCTGCAAATCTGGAAGCGATAACAGACGGAATTGCGCATTCCTTAAGCGAGGAATTGTACATCATTGTAAAACATTGATTTCGGTTTAAAATTGTTTAAATCGGTTGATTTTGCTAGAATGAATGAAGTAATAAAGTATGGTGCAGAAGGGAAGTTCCTTTCATGAGAAAATCAGTTGTTGCAATAGTTGGAAGACCTAATGTAGGCAAATCAACGATATTTAACCGATTAGTCGGTGAAAGAATTTCAATTGTAGAAGATATTCCCGGTGTTACAAGAGACCGGATCTATTCGCAAGCGGAATGGCTGAATAGAGAATTTAATCTCATCGATACAGGAGGAATTGAAGCGGGCGACGAACCATTGCTTGTTCAAATGCGCCAACAAGCTGAAATTGCAATCGATGAGGCAGATGTTATTATTTTTCTAGTAAATGGTAAAGAAGGAATCACTGGAGCGGATGAGGAAGTTGCTAAATTATTATTTAAATCCAACAAACCGATTGTTTTAGGTGTGAATAAAATAGATAATCCAGAGATGCAAGAAACTATTTACGAATATTATTCTCTTGGATTTGGAGAGCCTTTTCCTATTTCAGGCGCTCATGGTCTCGGTCTTGGTGATTTACTGGATGAAGTGATTCGCCACTTTCCTCCAGAAGAAGAACCAGAAGATGATGATGAAACGATTTACTTCAGTGTAATCGGGCGGCCGAATGTCGGTAAGTCCTCCTTAGTAAATGCACTCTTAAATGAAGATCGTGTCATCGTAAGTAATATGGAAGGGACGACACGAGATGCGGTTGATACTCCATTCACTAGGGATGGACAAGACTATGTCATCATCGATACGGCAGGTATGCGAAAACGCGGGAAAGTATATGAGACGACGGAGAAATATAGTGTGCTGCGGACTTTAAAGGCGATTGAAAGGGCGGACGTTGCCCTTGTCTTGATTGATGCTGAAACTGGAATCATTGAACAGGATAAACGAGTGGCCGGTTATGCCCATGAAGAAGGGCGGGCAGTTGTCATTGTAGTTAATAAATGGGATACCGTCGAATCTGATCAAAAGGCAATGCAGAAATTCGAAGAGGACATCAGAATGCAGTTTCAATTTTTGGATTACGCACCGATTGTATTTTTATCTGCGGAGACGAAAAAGCGACTGCACACATTGCTTCCGGTTGTTAAAATGGTCAGTGAGAACCATGCAAAACGGATACCTACCAATTTGTTGAACGATGTGATTATGGATGCAATTGCGGTGAACCCAACTCCGACATTTAAAGGGAAGCGTTTGAAGGTTCTCTATGCGACACAGGTTTCTGTGAAGCCTCCTTCCTTTGTAATCTTTGTTAATGATCCGGAGTTAATGCATTTCTCGTATAAGCGATTTTTAGAAAATAAGATTAGGGAAGCGATTGACTATACTGGCACACCGATCAACATTTTTGTAAGAAGACGTCAGTAGCCAGAGAGGAGAAAGTTATATGAAAAAAATTGCAGTGTTAGGTGCAGGGAGCTGGGGGACTGCCTTAAGTATCGTTTTAGCTGATAATGGTCATTCCGTAAGATTGTGGAGCCACCGGGCGGAGCAAGCTGAAGCGATTAACAATACAAAGCGCAATGAAAGATATTTAGATGTAGAATTACCTGAAGGAATCCAAGCCTTCTCTGACTTAAATGAGGCAGTGAAGGGAACGGAGGCTGTCTTAATTGTTGTTCCAGCAAAGGCAATCCGGGAAGTGACCCGTTCTTTACAACATGTCTTACCGGACGGAGCAACGATCATTCACGCAACGAAAGGAATTGAGCCCGTTACATTGAAGCGCGTATCGGAAATGATTGCTGAAGAATTTCCGGAATATCCTTCCGACGATATCGTTGTTCTATCGGGTCCAAGCCATGCTGAAGAAGTTGCATTGCGACACCCGACAACGGTAACAGTTGCGGCGAAGAATCCAGAGAAGAGTAAACATGCTCAAAATCTATTCAATAGTGATACATTTAGAGTGTATACAAGTCAAGATGTGTTAGGGCTTGAATTAGGCGGAGCATTAAAGAATATTATCGCCCTAGGCGCAGGTATCTCAGATGGGTTGGGGTATGGTGACAATGCTAAATCAGCCCTTATCACAAGAGGACTTGCTGAAATTACCCGATTAGGAACATCGCTAGGAGCGAACCCGATTAGTTTCTTAGGATTATCCGGTGTTGGTGACTTGATTGTTACGTGTACAAGTGTCCATAGCAGGAACTGGCGTGCTGGAAACTTGCTGGGTAAAGGACACCAGCTTGATGATGTCCTAAGTGAAATGGGCATGGTTGTTGAAGGGGTGCGTACAGTTAAGGCCGCGTATCAGATTGCTGAAGAACAAGCGGTTGAAATGCCGATCACTTCAGGGATTTACCAGATTCTTTTTGAAAATAAAAATCCTAAAGATGCGGTCACTCAATTGATGACAAGAGACAAGCGTGAAGAGATGGCCGGACTTGATCAGATGCTTAAGGATCTGTACTCCTGATTCACACGCATTCTTTCTCCTTGCATATACTATGTTGAAATAAAGAATCAAGGAGGAAATGTAGTGAATAATTTTCAAAAAGGCATGTTCGATAAAATCAATCAAAAAGCGAACATATCCCCTGAGGAGATTTACCAGGTGGCAGATTCCGTAAAACACGCTGACTTTTCTGATGAAAAAACGGTCCGCGAACTTATCCAACGCTTATCTAGATTAGCGAACAAACCTGTTTCCAAGGATAAAGAGGATAAGATCGTAGAAGCAATTGTTAAGAATAAAGTTCCAATGAATCCTCAAACCATGAATAATTTATTCGATAATTAATTAGGTCAGTAGGCAGATGAGGATACAGAACGTTGCATTCTCGCATACAATAAATCGCACAAGCATTCGTGGATAGAGTCTGCAAGGGTATTATCTAGTCACCCGGAACGGAGCGGCCCCCTCTGTTCCGGTTTTTTTTACAAGCTTATACATCTTGATATAATTATATGAATTGCTTATGGTATAATATGTGGTGTTCCTAAGCAGATTCTATAAATTAGGGGTGAAATAAAATGAGCATATCCATGTTTAAAATGTACGTATCGTTTGCGGGGATGATTTTATTATTTTTAGCAATGGGTCTGATCTGGTTAAGCAGACAAAAATTAAAGGGCTGGATAGCGGGAATCGTTTCTTTACTTGCCTATTTCAGCTTAGTATCCGGTGCACTGATTATTCTTTTTGTCGTGTTTACAGGTCCTACAAGATAGTTATCAGGAGGGTAAAAAGTGAAAGCTTCATACATAAAAATAGCCGTACTTGCCTTCTCCTTCGTCCTGCTTGCGGGCTGCCTGTACCCGGACAGTGAACGAGTAGAGAATCAAGTACCGCATGCTACACAGCTTGAAACAGTCCAGTCTGCCGTAAATACTTATCAAGAACAGACGGATGGCCTCGTGCCAATTCGCACGAAACCGAGCGACACACCAATTTTTGAGAAATATTTAATAGATTTTAACTTGTTGAAGGAGCACCATGCGATTGCAGAAATCCCAGGCAACGCTTTTGAAAATGGTGGCTATTATCAATATATTTTAATTAATCCAGAAGTTGATCCAACTGTTAAAGTGATTGATTTAAGAATTACGGAAGCCATCCGCAGTGTTAATATTCGAATGAATACATTTCGTGATGAACATACATACCCGGCTTTTGGTGAAAAGGTAGAAGATGGTATTTATCTCATCGATCATGAGAAATTGAAACTAGATGAACCGCCGACTGTCGTAAGTCCGTATAGTCAGGAGAACTTGCCGATTATTATGGATGTGGAAGGAAACTTATATGTAGACTACCGGATTGACTTACAGCAAGCGTTAGACGAATATGATCATGACTATGAAGAGGGAGACGACATCCGTTATCTCTTAACCGACCACACTCCCTTTGCACCAGCCTATTCGCTTCCTTACACGGTAAAAGACGGAGAACCGGTCTTAATGATGGAGGAGGAATAGCCTCCAAAAAAACATGCATAAACCAACACCCTCGGCACATATACTGTTCCGAGGGTTTTTTATTGTTCGCTTTAATTGATATATATCATCGGTTTTCTATCTGGAGATCCACTGTCCCGATACCTCTCCTTTTCACAGGCGGTCAGGTTACTCCTCGCACACTTTGCATGCTGCAGGGTCTTACCTAGGCTAGTCCTGCCGCAGGAGTCTCAAGGTATCCGGACTGCTCCCGGAAGATATGTTAGCTAGGCTGTCTAATTTTTTGAGTGTATAAATTAAAGTGCGAACCTTTAGTTTGCCTCGGCCGCCTCCTGACTTCTGCGGAATGAGAAGCATCGAGAAGGCCCTCAGCAGGCTTATCCACGAGGCAGACTATTCTCTCTCTTGTATGTGGTCAATGCCTACATGTGCAGATTCTGCGCGTCGAGGCTCGTCAGGTGCCCCCGGAAGGAGAGGGTAGGGGATCTGGAGTTTTCCATAACATATTAGTTTTCCAATAGCTTTTCATATCATGGAGGCGAAGAATAATGGAAGATATATAAATGCATTCTAGTATTGATTAATCATGCATATTTTATTAGGACAACATCATAGACTTGTAATGTCAAGTAATATTCCGCTGTATTTCTAATAGTTTTTAGGATCGGGAGGGATTTCTTTGGAGAAAATCGATATTTTTAAAGATATTTCTAAACGGACAAACGGAGATATATATCTTGGAATAGTCGGAGCTGTCCGTACGGGAAAATCAACATTTATTAAAAGGTTTATGGAACTCGTCGTCCTGCCAAATATCACCGATGAAAGTGACAGATCAAGAGCAATGGATGAACTGCCCCAAAGCGCTGCAGGGAAAACAATCATGACAACGGAGCCCAAGTTCATCCCTAATCAAGCAGTCACCGTCAATGTAGAACAAGGTCTCGATGTGAATGTGCGGCTTGTCGATTGTGTCGGTTATGCAGTCGAAGGAGCAAAAGGATTTGAAGATGAAAATGGACCACGAATGATTCACACTCCTTGGTATGAAGAACCTATACCATTCCATGACGCGGCAGAGATTGGAACTCGAAAGGTAATCCAAGAACACTCTACCATTGGAATTGTCGTAACAACCGATGGCACAATTGGAGAGATTGCCCGTTCGGACTATGAAGAGGCTGAAGAAAAGGTAATCGAGGAATTAAAGGATGTTGGCAAACCATTCATTATGGTTGTGAATTCCGTTCGCCCGACAAGCCCGGAAACAGAATTTTTAAGAACGGAGTTAGCTGAGAAGTATGATATCCCCGTTGTAGCTGTCAGTGTGGAGAATATGACAGAGCAAGATGTTTATAAAGTTCTCCGCGAAGCTTTGTTTGAATTCCCTGTACTTGAGGTGAATGTAAATCTACCAAGCTGGGTGATGGTCCTTAAAGAGGAGCATTGGCTGCGGGAGAATTATGAGAGCGCAATTCAAACAACAGTGAAGAACATTAAACGTTTAAGAGATGTCGATGAGATTGTTGCAACATTTTCAGAATATGAATACATTGACCAGGCAAACTTAGCCGGTATGGAGATGGGAGAAGGAATTGCGGAAATTGATCTCCACGCTCCGCCGGAATTGTATGATGAAATATTAAAAGAAATTGTTGGAGAAGAAATCCGGGGGAAAGACCATCTCTTGGAACTTATGCAGGAATTTACCCATGCGAAACGGGAATATGATCAGATTGCAAGTGCCCTGCAGATGGTAAAACAGACGGGTTATGGAATTGCAGCTCCGAGTGTACAAGATATGATCCTCGATGAACCGGAAATTATCCGGCAAGGTACAAGATTTGGCGTAAGACTGAAAGCAGTTGCTCCATCCATTCATATGATTAAAGTCGAAGTTGAATCAGAATTCGCACCGATTATCGGGACGGAGAAGCAAAGTGAAGAACTTGTGAGATATTTAATGCAGGATTTTGAAGACGACCCATTATCTATCTGGGAATCGGATATATTCGGAAGATCTCTCAATTCGATTGTACGAGAAGGTATTCAAGGAAAAATTTCATTAATGCCAGAAAACGCCAGATATAAACTGAAGGATACATTAGAGCGCATCATCAATGAAGGATCGGGCGGATTATTGGCAATCATTTTATAGCAGCTGAAAAAGGCTGCTTTTTATTTTTGGACGGCAGGAAAATAGAAATCCTTGTCGAATAGGTATAGTATAGGGTACTCAAATGAAAACTGCTTTCACATCTGAAATATCTGACGAATGGAGCGAAGTAGCTGTTTTTATAAAAAATATGCAGAAAAAGCGCATATATTGTTGAATTTCAATGCGAATTCGTTTAATATTAGCCTTGTTACTAATTGATTTTGGTAACAAGGTATAAAAGGAGACAAAGATGTGAACAAATGAATTAAGTAGTTTTTGTTTGTTACACTGTCAAGTTTAACATTTCGGGAGGAGGTGAATGTCATGAACAAAACTGATTTAATCAATGCAGTAGCTGAGAAAACTGAGCTTTCTAAGAAAGACGCAACAAAAGCAGTTGAAGCTGTATTTGAAACTGTCATGGATTCACTTAAACAAGGTGAAAAAGTACAATTGATCGGTTTCGGTAACTTCGAGGTGCGCGACCGTGCAGCACGTAAAGGCCGTAACCCACAAACTGGAGAAGAAATCGAAATCCCTGCAAGCAAAGTACCTGCGTTCAAACCAGGAAAAGCTCTTAAAGATGCTGTTAAATAACTTGCTACATAGGGCTTATAAAGGGTACGTTTTATACGTACCCTTTTTTAATGCATTCTACAATGTTGCAAAAAGCATGCAAATCATGAGAATATAGAAGTTGGTAAATTTAAAATATAAGGTGTTTAAGGGGATGAAAGCATGAAAGAGCCAAATTTCAAAACAGATTATATTGTTATCAAAGCGCTGGAAGACGGTGTGAATGTCATTGGACTCACCCGAGGTACCGATACGAAATTTCACCATACAGAAAAGCTTGATAAGGATGAAATCATGATTGCGCAATTCACCGAGCATACATCTGCAGTAAAGATCCGCGGCAAAGCTGTTATTCAAACAAATAATGGAGAAATGAGCAACGAATAAAAGTGAGTTTCACTAGTTTTACAAATTTTACTTCTACATAAATGGGAAGATGTAGATTGTAATTAAATATGCTATAATAGCTAAGGCACTTCTATAGACGAAAGGGCTTAGGTGATTTCTCTTGAGTAACTCGGTAAATGAAATACTTCGATTTAAAAAAGCAATAGAAGAAAAAATAAGATATGACTTTCTATGGAAAAATATTCAAAAGCCCGTGATAGAAGAAGATAAATTATTTATTCTATCAAATCTCGTTCCAATTAATTCCGCGCTTCCCCATACAAAGCGTGATGCATATATTGTTACGACCATGCTTGTTCAGATAGCATTAGATACCCACGAACTGGTTAATGAAAGTGAAGCAGATGAAAGCACGGAGGAAAATCTATCCAGACAGCTACACGTGCTTGCTGGTGATTATTATAGCGGCTTATACTACTATCTGCTCTCACAAATAGATGAGTTTGATTTTATACATAAACTAGCGTCTGCAATTAAAGCGATCAATGAGTTGAAAATGAAACTTTACTATCAGGAATTCGCAAGCCTTAATGAGTATATCGACTTGAAAGTGCAAATCAACACATTGCTATTAAAAACAGTTGCAGCATACTTTAAACACGATGAATTTGTAGATAACATAACACAATGGTTCTATATTTCAACGCTCCAAGAGGAGAAGGAACGGGTAATGGCAGATGAAATTGTGCTTAACAGTTTGTTAGATGTTAAACGTTCCAATACGTATATGAACAAAGAGGATAAATTTAGATATATTCTCCATAAAGAATGGCTGACTCTCCAACAAGGGTTAAAGCAACTCCCCCATTCTTCTGGAGAAATTTATAACTACTTTAATCAGAGAAGAGCGGATCATGTTGCTATGAAAGCTTCGAATGTGGAAGAAGGGTAGATATGCAAAAACAAACGAAAGAAGAACGTGTCCATCACGTATTCGAAAAGATATATCAAAATTATGATTCCATGAATTCCATTATTTCTTTCCAACAGCATAAATTATGGCGGAAAGATGTGATGGACAGAATGCACGTGGAAAAAGGTGCAAAAGCGCTGGATGTCTGCTGTGGCACAGGAGACTGGGCTCTAACCCTTGCTGAAGCTGTCGGTGACGAAGGAGAAGTCGTCGGTTTGGATTTCAGCAAAAATATGCTTTCTATCGCCGAAGAAAAACGTGATGCATTAAATTTATCACAGCTTGATCTTGTACATGGAGATGCAATGGAACTACCTTTTCCAGACGATACATTTGATTATGTGACGATCGGTTTCGGCTTACGAAACGTCCGTGATTATTTAACGGTATTAAAAGAGATGTACCGGGTTGTGAAACCGAATGGTAAGGTAGTTTGTTTAGAAACTTCGCAGCCGGAAATCATTGGCTTCAGGCAATTATATTTCTTTTATTTCCGTTTCATCATGCCCCTTTTTGGTAAACTTTTTGCGGAAAGTTATGATGAATACTCCTGGCTGAACGAATCGACTAAGCATTTCCCTGATAAAGATAAGTTAAAAGAACTCTTTCAAGAAGCAGGCTTTTCTTTTGTCGAGGTGAAAAGCTATACCCTTGGCGTAGCGGCAATGCATATGGGAACAAAGCAGATTCGCTAAATATACCAGCTAAGTTGCAATTTAAAAGTATAGGTGACACATATGAAACTTCCTAAAACATACGGATACTTAAAAAAAGATCTCGACTTGATCGAGGCATCTTTAAATCAATCGATTCAAGCGGAACACCCGGTTTTACGTCAAGCTTCGACAGATTTATTGCATGCAGGAGGAAAAAGAATTCGTCCTGTATTTGTTCTTCTTTCGGGGCAAATGGGTCATTATGATGCCGAGAATATTAATAGAGCAGCAATTGCGCTTGAATTAATACATATGGCAACGCTCGTGCATGATGATGTGATTGATGAAGCGACCTTGAGAAGAGGGAAACCGACTATCAAGCATACTTATTCTAACCGAGTAGCGATGTATACAGGGGATTATATTCTAGCGAGGGCGCTGGAAGAAATAACGATGATTAACAATCCAAAAGTTCACAAGGCGCTATCTAAATCGCTTGTCGAGGTTGCGATCGGTGAAATGGAGCAGATCGAGGATAAATTTAACTGGGACCAGACATTACGAGATTACTTGCGACGAATCAAAAGAAAAACGGCGTTATTAATTGCAACAAGCTGTGAACTTGGCGCTATTCTGTCCGGCTTGTCGGACAGAGATATAAAGCGGATGTATCGTTATGGTTACTATATCGGCATGTCTTATCAAATTATTGATGATATATTGGATTTCACAGAAACTTCAAAGCAACTCGGTAAACCAGCGGGAAGTGATCTCCTGCAAGGAAATATCACGCTCCCTGTATTATATGGAATGGATAATGAAGCATTTTATTCCTATACGAGAGAAATGTTTAAAAATCCGGCCAAGGTTCATCCTGAAGATATGAAAGCTGTCATTGAGCGATTGAAACAAACAGATGCAATTAAGAAGTCTTATGAATTAAGTGATTTATATTTAAGAAAAGCTTTGGCAACATTGGAAAAACTGCCCTCTAGCAAATCAAAGCAAACCTTACAATCCATTGCCAAATATATTGGAAAACGGAGGGCATAAGGAAAATAATTGTTATTTTCCTAATAATTTTGTATAATTTTAGCGGTTACATAATCATTATACTTGAGGAGTGTTTGTATGGAAAAGACATTTTTAATGGTAAAGCCAGATGGAGTACAGCGTAATTTAATTGGAAAGATTGTACAACGATTCGAGGAAAAAGGTTTCAAACTTGCAGGGGCAAAGTTAATGCTAGTGTCGAATGAGCTGGCAGAGCAACATTACGGGGAGCATAAAGAGAGACCTTTCTTCGGTGAATTAGTGGAATTCATCACTTCTGGCCCTGTATTTGCAATGGTCTGGGAAGGTGAGGACGTAATTGCAACGGCACGCAATATGATGGGGAAAACAAATCCAAGTGAAGCAGCACCAAGCACAATTCGTGGCGATTACGGAATCACTGTAGGAAAAAACATCATCCACGGTTCAGACTCACCAGAAAGTGCAGAGCGCGAAATCAAACTATTCTTTGATGAAAGCGAATTAATTACTTACGAAAAAGTAGATACAACCTGGATTTACTAATCCACCAACAAACCTCCGTTCCCAAACGGAGGTTTTTAAGAACAAATAACAAATAGAAAATAGTTATATCCCAACCAGAAACACCTTTTAAAAACCTAATAAGAAAAGCCTCTGAATTACTATCATACAGTATAAGTGCTTTGCTCGTTCACTTATTTCGGAGTTCTAATTGCCGTTCAGTTGCCCGGAGGACGGATGCACATCCTAAGGCACGGCCTCAGCCTCGACGCACAGGACGTGCTAATGCAGACGTTGCCACATACGAGAGCGAACTTAGTCTGCCTCGGAAGAAAAGCGCTTCCTGCGTGGTCTTCGGACGCGTGCTTTTCCCGTTGGAGTCACCGTCCGCCGGGCAACTGAACTGGTAAAGAGGATTATTATTAATGGAAACTAACCCACCACTATGATAAGCGATCTAATTCCTAAAATGAAAAATAGCGTTCCAAATTAGGACATTCCTCGGAGCAGTCCAGACACCTCGAGACTCCTGCGGGAGGCCGGCTAAGTACGGTCACGTCCTGTGACCAATGCCGGCATTAGAACATCCTGTTCGTCGATAGGCTTGGTGAGACCCCGCAGGGCGACAGCCCGAGGAGTAACCCGGCCGCCCGCGGAAAGCGAGAGGTGTCTGGACTGCGAACCTCAAGGTAAGAGCTGCACTTACGCTGTATGAAAGTAATCAGTTGATTGAAACTCGCAATAAGTCTATTAATATATGAGGAGGAATATGATGATTGATGATTACAGTGAGTTTATTGATCGTGTAAACAGAAGGCACGACATCGATCTCAGTTTATATAAAGAAACACAAATGAAACGCCGAATTACTACATTAAGAAATAAACGCGGATTTTCCAGCTATATCCACTACTTTGAAGCAATGAACAAAGACAACGAACTCATGAAAGAATTTATCGAACGATTAACGATTAATGTATCGGAGTTTTTCCGGAACAAAAAACGTTGGGATGTTTTAAAAGATCGTGTCATTCCAGAACTAACCAATAACAAGTCACGTATCACCATTTGGAGCGCAGCATGCTCCACAGGAGAAGAGCCATACAGCTTAGCCATTTTATTTAAAGAGTATTTTCCGAATATTAAAGTGGAAATACTTGCTACGGACATCGATGAAACTGCTCTGAAAAAAGCTCAAAAAGCAGAATACATGGAGCAAGCTTTAAAAGAAGTTCCTCCTGCTTTGAAACAAAGGCATTTTACATACGAAAATGGACGGTATAAGCTAGATCCGCTGTTAAAGCAAAACATAACCTTCAAGAAACATAATTTGCTTGCCGATAGTTATCCTTCGAATTATGATTTGATCGTCTGTCGGAATGTCCTGATATACTTCACGGATGAAGCGAAGGAAAAAATATATAGCGGCTTTAGTAATTCATTGCGTAACAGCGGTGTTTTATTCGTCGGCAGTACAGAGCAGATCTTTACACCAGAAAAATATAACTTACAATTATTAGACACCTTTTTCTACCAAAAGGCAAAATCTTAAATTTATTCATATTTACATAATTTATGTCCAAAAAGATGTCTGAATATGTTATAGTAATTAGAAATCTAATCAGTGGCCTTAAAAACTGAATTGAATGGGGAAAAGGAGAATCGTACATTGAGATATTTAACTGCAGGAGAATCACATGGTAAACAATTAACTACAATTCTTGAAGGTATTCCTTCAAATCTTTCAATAACAAAAGATGATATTAATCATTCCTTACTACGCAGACAGCAAGGATATGGGCGAGGGAAGCGCATGCAGATTGAAACAGACCTCGTTGAAATTATGGGTGGAATCAGACATGGCTATACGCTAGGTTCTCCAATCTCACTCGTTATCCATAATGATGACTATAAGCATTGGACAGATATTATGGGAGAGGATCCAATTCCCGAAGATACGAAGCTGCGCCGAGTAGTCACACGCCCTCGACCAGGACATGCTGACTTAAACGGAGCTTTAAAATATGGACATCGTGATATTCGGAATATCCTGGAACGTTCCTCTGCAAGGGAAACGGCCGCCCGGGTAGCGGCAGGGGCCGTAGCGAAGAAGCTGCTGAAAGAGCTTGGGATAGAAGTCGCTGGATATGTTAAGGAAATAGGAGGTATCATGGCGGAAGACCAAGAAAACCTGTCGATGAAAGAAAGACAAGAAATCTCGCAGAAATCTCCGGTTATGGTACTTGACGCTGCTGCTGAAAAAGAAATGATGGCAAAAATTGACCATGCTAAAAGCGAAGGTGATACACTTGGCGGGGTTTGTGAAGTGTATGTGGAAGGTGTTCCAGCAGGGGTGGGCTCTTATGTCCATTATGACCGTAAGCTGGATTCGCGGATTGCTGGCAGTGTTGTTAGTATTAATGCCTTTAAGGGCGTAGAATTCGGTATAGGCTTTGATGCGGCTAAAATATACGGAAGTGAAAACCATGATGAAATCGCGTGGAATGAAGAACTTGGTTACCATCGTACATCCAATCGCTTAGGTGGCTTTGAAGGTGGAATGTCTACCGGTATGCCAATCGTAGTCAGAGGAGTAATGAAACCAATCCCTACTTTAATGAAAAAACCTTTACAGAGTGTGGATATTGATACAAAGGAAGAGATTACAGCAACGATTGAACGGTCCGATCCTTGTGCGGTTCCTGCTGCTTCGGTGGTAATGGAGCATGTTGTCGCATTTGAAATTGCAAAGGCAATCACCGATCAATTCCCGCATGATCAATTCCCACAACTTAAAGAAGCGTTGGATAAGTACCGTGAAGAAATCAGGTGGTTTTAATGCAGGAACTTTCTGTCCGGCATAGCAACGGTTCTTATTCCATTCTTGTCGGTGAAGGCCTCCGTTTTAAGTTACATAAGTTTTTAATTAAATCATACTCCAAAATCCTTATCATTACCGATGAAACGATTGAAAATTTATACTTAGATGACGTGAAAAAAGGATTATCAGCCTATGATTTCTCCCAGCTTATTATTCCAGCTGGTGAGAAATCTAAGCATATCGATGTCTATTATGCTGCCCAGACAAAAGCAATCGAAACCGGTTTGGACCGCAACTCTTTAATTATCGCTTTAGGTGGCGGTGTTGTGGGCGATTTAGCGGGGTTTGTGGCAGCGACGTTTATGCGGGGGATCGATTATATTCAAGTACCAACTACAATCCTTGCCCATGATAGTAGCGTCGGTGGCAAGGTAGCGATCAACCACCCCCTTGGTAAAAATTTAATCGGAGCATTTTATCCGCCGGTCGGTGTTTATTACGATACGGAAACATTAACTAGTTTATCTGACCGAGAGACGAGGTCTGGTTATGCGGAATTAATAAAAGAAGCTCTGATATCCAGTGAAGACCTTTTTGAGGAAATGCTTTCAGCTTCTCTTGCCTCCTTGGACCAAGAGAGACTACAATCGCACTTAATGGCGGGAATTAAAGTAAAACAGGAGATCGTAGAAGCTGATGAACGGGAACATGGTATCCGAAGTCATTTAAACCTTGGTCACACCCTTGCTCACGCTCTTGAGGCTGAATTAGGTTATGGAAATATCACCCATGGCGAGGCGGTCGCAATTGGGTTATTATTTGCAATACATGTTAGTGAAAGAGAATATAACTGTAAATTACCGTTTGATAAATTAAAGAATTGGTTAGTGGATAACAACTATCCACTGACAGGTTTTACTGTTAAAGCGGAAAAAATCATCAATCATATGAAGGCAGATAAAAAGGCAACGAAACAACGGATTAAAATGGTGCTTTTAGAACGTCCCGGAAAATTAAAAACAGAAGAGTTGTCTGATGAAGCAATACAAGTTCATTTAGAAACATTTAGAGAGAGGCTGGTGTAACATGGTTTCACGAGGAATACGAGGAGCAACTACAGTCACGGAAAATACAGCTGATGAAATCATCCATCATACAAAACGTGTCTTACAGGAAATGATTGAAGCAAATGATGTCGCACCAGAAGACGTTTCCCATGTTTTTATTTCTGCGACTAAGGATATCGATGCTGCTTTTCCGGCACGGGCACTAAGAGAGTTTTCTGGTTGGACCTATGTTCCCGTAATGTGTATGGCGGAAATCGATGTGAGAAATAGTTTGAAATCCTGTATCCGGATTATGATGGTAGTAAATACGGACCGAAATCAGGCCGAGATCAGACATATATTTCATAATGAAGCAATCACGCTTCGACCAGAATTAGTTGAGAAGAGGGGAAATTAGAAAGTGAAACAGAAACAGATATTACGTCAATTGACTGCATACCAGCAAGGAAAACAAACTCATGAGATTAAAGAAGAATATGGCTTGGAAAAAATTGTCAAACTTGCTTCCAATGAGAATGTTTACGGTTATTCTTCCAAGGTGAAAGCTGATTTATCGGAACATTTACCGGAATTAAATATTTATCCAGATGGGCATACGGCAGAGCTTCGAACTGCTCTTAGTAAAAGATTAGCAGTAGAAGAAGATCAATTAATTTTCGGGAGTGGTTCTGAGGAGCTTATTCAAATTATTTGCCGAGCATTCGTGCAAGAAGGCAGCAACACCGTTATGGCCGCCAATTCATTCCCACAATATAAGCATAATACATTTATTGAAGGGGGTACGGTAAAGGAAGTTCCCATTGCAAGTGACGGGAAACATGATCTCGAAGCGATACTTAAAGCGATCGACGTAGATACTGTAGTCGTCTGGATTTGCGCACCCGACAATCCGACAGGTACCATGAACACAGAAGACCAATTCCTCCAATTTATGAAAAAGTGTCCGGAAGATGTTTTAGTTGTTTTAGACGAGGCATACCGAGAATTTGTGGAGGATGAATATTTACTTGATTCTACTACATATACGAAATCTTTTCCCAATTTAATATCGTTGCGGACATTTTCGAAGGCGTATGGATTAGCGGGTTTACGTATCGGTTACGGAATCGGTAATCCAGAATTAATCCATAATTTAAACGTCGTCCGTGGTCCTTTCAATACGACCTCAGTAGCTCAAAGAGCAGCAACTGTCGCACTGGAAGATCAAGCATTTATTAGTGAAACAACAGCTAAAAACTTGGAAGTAAAAGAAAGTTTTTATCAGTTTCTCGATGAATTGAACTGGGATTATTACCGGTCCCACACAAACTTTATTCTCGTTTCTACTCCTGCAAGTGGGTTAGACGTCTTTCAATATCTAATTGAAAATGGCTTTATTATAAGACCGGGAGAGTTGCTCGGGTACCCGAACTCAATCCGAATTACAATTGGTACAAAGGAAGATATGCAGGAACTTCAACACTTATTACAGAAATTTGATGAGCAGATTAGGTGAAAATATGGAAAACAGAAACATATTAGTGGCAGGCATCGGACTTATCGGTGGGTCACTTGCGAAAGCGGTCAAGATCAATCCAGAACATACCGTTCTTGGCTATGATTTAAATGAAGAAAGCTTACAATATGGACTGGAGAAAGGGATTATCGATAAAGCATATACCGACTTTACCCGGGCAGCTCAAGATGCTGATATTATTATCCTTGCAGCGCCAATTTCCGAAACGATAGAGCTAATAAAAAGACTTGATTCTATACCTTTCGAAAGGCAAGTGATTGTGACGGATACGGCTTCAGTGAAGCATGCGATTATCGAAGCTGCGGAACAGTTAACTAATGAAAATATAGCTTTTATTGGCGGACATCCGATGGCCGGTTCCCATAAACGGGGAATAGGGGCAGCCAAGTCTCACCTTTTTGAGAATGCTATCTATGTGCTTGCACCATCAATTCGGAGCACAAACGAAATGGTTGCGACACTAAAAAATGTACTAAGTCCAACCAAAAGTAAATTTGTCGTTTTAAAACCAGAGGAACACGATGAAATGACTGGTGTAATTTCCCACTTCCCGCATTTAATCGCTTCGTCACTCGTACACCGGGCGAAAAAATGGCAACAGACCCATGCCTTTTTGCCAAAATTAGCGGCTGGAGGTTTTCGCGACATAACGCGAATCGCTTCTAGTAATCCAGTGATGTGGCAAGACATCTTCTATCATAACCGAAAAAAAATGTCCGTCTTGCTGCAAGAATGGATTGAAGAAATGATCCAATTGAAAGAACTCATCGACAACAGTGAAAAGCGGGCAATGATAGACTATTTAGAGGATGCGCAGAAGTATCGCGACGGCATTCCAACGAAAACAGCTGGAGCAATACCTGCATTCTATGATGTTTATGTCGATATTCGAGATCAGACTGGAGCAATAGCATCGGTCGCTCAAATTCTTGCCGAACATAATATTAGTATTAAAAATATTGAAATCCTGGAAATCCGTGAAGGAATTACCGGAGTGCTCCGTGTCAGTTTTTACACAAAGGATGCGCAGAAGCTAAGTAAACAACAATTAGAGTTAAATGGTTACGAAACAATGATTCAAAACTGATAAAAGGATGTGATTGGGTGGGGGAGAAAAGAATTTCACCTCAATCTTCTGCTCTTATAGGCGAGCTCGAAGTACCGGGAGATAAGTCTATTTCTCATCGTGCGGTAATTTTTGGTTCATTGGCAAAAGGCCGGACAAAAATTGACCATTTCCTAGATGGTGAGGATTGCCTGCGAACAGTGGACATCTTTCAGAAAATGGGAGTATCTATCGAGCAGCAGGGGAAAACAGTTGTCATCAATAGCGACGGTGCAGATAGTCTGATAGAACCAAAAGAACCTCTTTATTTTGGTAATTCAGGGACAACTGCCCGTCTTATGATCGGATTGTTATCCGGATTACCACTATTTACAACAATTTATGGAGATGCTTCCCTATCGAAACGACCGATGGACCGGGTCATACTGCCTCTTTCAGATATGAATGCAACTATTTTCGGACGAAGTGGTGGCAAGTTATTACCCTTGGCAATTAGCGGGAAAGAACTGCAAGCAATTCAATACACTTTACCGGTGAAAAGTGCTCAAGTTAAATCAGCATTATTACTTGCAGGTCTTTTTGCTAACGGTGAAACGATTATAACGGAAAAAGCTAAAACAAGAGATCATACCGAAACGATGCTCGAAGCATTTGGGGTAAAGCTTAATGTTGACGGAAACACTATTCGAATGGATGGAAAACAAGCGTTAAAGCCTACGCGCATTTATGTTCCGGGTGATATCTCATCCGCAGCATTTTTCCTAGCCGCCGCAGCTGCTAAACCAAATAGTTCGCTTGTTATAAAGAAGGTTGGGCTAAACCCTACCCGGACAGGAATTATTGACGTATTGATGCAAATGGGAGCACAAATCGAGATTCGTAATGAAGAAAGAATTGGCGGAGAACTGCTTGGTGATGTTAAAATTAGCAGCTCGAGCTTAAAAGGAATAGAAATATCCGGTGATATCATTCCTCGATTAATAGATGAAATTCCGATTATTGCCTTACTTGCAACTCAAGCAAAAGGTAAAACGGTTATTAAAGATGCTGAAGAACTTCGGGTGAAAGAAACAGATCGGATTGCGGCCGTAGTCGAAGTTCTAACAACACTTGGAGCGTCTGTTACGGCAACAAAAGATGGAATGATTATTGAGGGAAGCCAGGAATTGACAGGCGGAAATATATCAGCATATAATGATCACCGCATGGCAATGATGGGTGCTATCGCTTCTTTCTTTACAAAACAAGACATCATTATTGACGACATCTCATCTATCGCCATCTCATACCCAAGCTTTTTCGAAGACCTAAAAAGAATAACAACAAACTAACCATCTAACCAAAGAAAGTGAAATTACCATGCTTTCTTTGGTTACTTTTTATCACGTATTAAACAAGAGGGAAGCCTAACATGTGAAGGTGGGGAGAAACATTCGGTAAATCCCTGATTCGGTTCAACTAACATTCAGTGGCTTGCAGGCGAATGTGATTTGATTGAATATGTAGGGTGTTTTCGATATTATTACAGTAAGCATGATTAAAGAAAGGATGGGGAAATGGATACCATCTTAAAAGCAGTAGAATTAGTCGAACAAAATAAAATAGAACAAGCATTGCGCTTATTGGAAGAATATACCCCAAAAGCGAATGATGATGAAAAATATACAATCGCTGAATTGTATTTACAATGGGGATTCTTGGATGAAGCAGAACTTATTCTTTCAGAACTCTTGGAGAAATATCCTGATGAAAACGATCTGATTCTAAGCCTTGCTGATATTGCAATTGAAAAAGAAGATGACGAACAGGCAATTGAACTTTTAGCAGAGATATCAGAGGAGGACCCAGCATACATTCAAGTATTAATCCAGCTAGCCGACTTATACCAGGTCCAAGGTCTATTTGAAGTTGCGGAACAGAAACTGCTTACTGCCAAACAAAAGCTCCCCAACGAAGTTATAATTGATTTTGCGCTTGGAGAACTTTCTTTTTCAACCGGCACATATAAAAAAGCCGTGACATATTATGAAAAAGTTGCCAAGGAGCATGAAATGTTTGCGGATGTTTCTGTATTAGACCGCCTTGCAGAATCCTATGCAGGGATTGGTGAATATGAAAAGGCACTTGAATATTTCAAAAATGGACAAGATAAAACCCCGGATAAATATTTTAAATATGGTGTCACCGCTAGCCAGGCTGGTAGAAATGATATAGCAATAACAGCTTGGAAGCGCGTAGTAGAATTAGATCCTTATTATCATTCTGTTTATGAAAATCTAGCAAAAGCATTACAAGATGAAGGTATGTTGCAAGAAGCATTTGATATTGTAGAAAAAGGGCTGAAGCAAGATACATTTAATAAACATTTATATTTCCTTGCAGGGATGATTGCGCGTCAATTGAATAATGATTCGGCTAGTGAGGAATATATAAGGGAAGCAATTGCGATTGATCCGGATTATAAAGAAGCTATTCTCTTTTTCTTGGAATTTTTAAAAGAGCGGGACAGGCATGCGGATATTATCGACTTGCTCTCGAGCGTGAAGTCAATTGGATCTCTAGAGCCTTTATATGACTGGGAACTGGCAAGAGCCTATAATGAGGAGGAACAATATAAGGAAGCTCTTCAAGCTTATCAGGATGCGTATTTGAATTTAAGTGATGATACAGACTTTCTGAAGGAATATGGTTATTTCTTGATTGAAGAAGGGCAGGCACCTGAAGCAATAGCCGTGTTTCAAAGGTATTTACAGCTTGTTCCTGATGATTACACGATTGAAGAATTCTTATCTCGATTATGAATGCACCAAGACTACCTGAGGAGGATTAATATGACTAATGCTGTCATTCATCCGCATGAGAAGAAAGCATTTATTTATTGGTTCCTGAACCAGTATGAAATGAAAGCTCGGGAAAGCAACTGGATTTTATCTTATTTGGCGAGTCATAATAAATTACTGCGTAATCTGCATTTTGTTCGCCATGCGAAGGCTTGTCCGCGCAGTATTATTATCTCAACTAAATGTTCAAATGGAGTAGCTTTTCGTTTCCACCGCAACAAATTAATTACGTCTGATCCGGAGAAAGCATTTCACGATATTCGGTTAAACGATGATGAAGCTCTTTATGTCCAATTGAACTTTCATCAATGGAGACAGAACCCGCAATATGCGCTCATCCTTGAAGAAAATCCGTTCTTATCGGATGACGATTTTATTACGGATGAGGACAAGCGGGAAGCAGAACGGCTGATGAAATATACACTTCAAGCGCAAATAAGAAAAAGCTTAATAGAACAAATTGATGAGTCGCTCGATGAAAGAGATTATGATAAGTTTATCAGACTTTCCGACGAACTAAAGAAAACCGAGAAAAACCTAAAGAATCAACCAACTTCTTAACGAATGGGTTGATTCTTTTTCATTACTTAGGGTAAACTTGAGTGTATATGAAAATTGATAATATAGAGAGGCTGAATGTTTGCAATGAAGTGGAGAAAAGACGATCTGGAAAAGTATGTACAAGCAAAAGAATATATTGACACCATTCTGATGCCTTTAATTCCTTTCCAGCTGACAAATGATGAGGACATAGGGAAAGATGCTTTTCAACAGGAAATAATGACGATATTCGCTAATGAAATCGAGCAAGAGCTAAGTGGTAGAGTGTTACTTATTCCGAGTTATTTCTATTTGAAAGACACAGAAAAAGCAATTGAGGTAGAGCGATTGAATCAGTGGATAAGTGAAACAGAGAATCAACCATTCAACCATACCATTTTACTGACGTTTGATCCTTCCTGGCGAAAGCATGAAAAAGAATTAGAAGGTGATCTATTATGGTTGCCGGGGATTCAAACAGGAGATATTCATTCAAATGAAATGCAAAGTGTTGTCCGGGATCAGATTTCCCAGCTATCAGAAATTATCCGTTCCTATTGGTAAGTATAACGGTTTTATATTTTGTTCTACTTCGTCTTTTTCGTTTAGTTTTTTGAAAAATGTTGTTAAATAGGAATATTATCTGCTTGAGTCTAGTTTATATATTGACCCAAGTACAAGATTGCGCTATCATGGTATTGTCCTAGTAATCTAAATTAATTTTTAAAATGTCCGCAACTAATGAAGAATAGAGGGGGGAAAATCATGAGTGAAGAAAAAAAGCAACAAGTATCCCGTAGACAATTTTTGAACTACACACTAATGGGAGTAGGTGGATTTATGGCAGCCGGTCTGCTCATTTCTCCAGTAAGAATGGCAATTGACCCTGTACTCAAATCAACAGGTGCCGGAGATTTGGCTAACGTCGGACTGTCTGTTGATGATATTACATCAGAACCACAACGTATTGACTGGAGCATAGACCAAGTAGACGGCTGGTACGAATCACAAGTAAACCGCTCTGCGTGGGTTTATAGAAATGACAGTGATGAAATTATAGCCTTTTCCCCAATATGTAAACACTTAGGATGTGTTGTTTCTTGGGAAGGAAGCGATCAGTATCCAGACGAATTCTTTTGCCCATGTCATGATGGACGCTACTATAAGGATGGAGTTAACGTACCAGGCACACCACCTTTAGCGCCGTTAGATGAATATGAAATGGAAATTAAGGATGGAATGCTATTCTTAGGAGATCCAAAACCACACAGGGAGGCTTAATTAAAGATGCTACAGAAAATATACGATTGGATCGACGAACGCATCGACCTTCAACCAATATGGCGTGACATCGCTGATCACGAAGTTCCTGAGCATGTTAACCCTGCCCACCACTTCTCAGCATTCGTCTACTGTTTTGGAGGATTGACATTCTTCGTTGTCGTTATTCAAATTTTGTCTGGTATGTTTTTAACAATGTATTACGTACCGGATATTGAAAATGCGTGGCGATCCGTTTATTACTTGCAAACTGAAGTTGCTCATGCTCAAATAGTTCGAGGAATGCATCACTGGGGTGCCAGTGTGGTAATTGTGATGCTTTTATTACATACTTTACGTGTGTTTTTCCAAGGTGCATACAAGAAGCCTCGTGAACTCAACTGGATGGTTGGGGTCCTGCTTTTCTTCGTCATGCTTGGACTAGGATTCACAGGTTACTTGCTACCATGGGACAACAAAGCGTTTTTCGCTACACAAGTAGGTCTTGAAATAGCGCAGCAAGTTCCGTTTATCGGCGATCAATTAAAGATTCTATTAGCTGGTGATGCCTCCATTGTAGGTGCACAAACACTAACTAGATTCTTTGCCATTCATGTATTCTTCTTGCCAGCTGCATTATTTGCACTATTGGCTGTACACTTTATCTTAATTAGAAGACAAGGTATATCCGGACCACTATAAAAAGGAGGGGAAAGCATCATGCAAAGAGGGAAAGGCATGAAATTCGTTGGAGACTCGCGGATCAAACAAGGACCGACAGTCTCGCGAATCCCGAAAGACTATTCAGAGTACCCTGGCAGAACAGAAGCTTTTTGGCCCAACTTTTTATTAAAAGAATGGTTGGCAGGTGCAGTATTCCTTATTGGATTTTTAATTTTAACATTGGCACATCCTTCACCACTTGAAGGGTTGGCAGATCCAACAGATGCTGCATATATTCCTTTGCCAGACTGGTATTTCCTGTTTCTGTATGAACTATTGAAATATGAATTTGCTAGCGGAAATTATATCCTGCTAGGAATGCTTGGAATTCCAGGTATAGCATTCGGTGCATTACTTCTAGCACCATTCTTGGATAACGGTCCAGGACGCAGACCTCATCAACGTCCAATTGCTGTCGGAATGATGTTACTTGGTTTAGCGTCAGTTATTTGGTTGACTTATACTTCTGCAGCTGCAGTTGACTGGGAAAGTCGTGCAGAAGCGAACAAACCTGTTCCACCGTCAGATGATGTTGATGTCGTGATTGACACAGATCATCCGGGATACGAAGTATATGAAACAAGCTGTTTAGCGTGTCACGGTGCCGAATTAGAAGGTACGGCAGCTCCAGCATTGTACGGTCCTGAGTTTGACCACACTGCGGAAGAAATTGCTGACATTTCGGTGAACGGAATTGGAGCAATGCCACCAGATCAATTTACTGGTACGGATGAAGAATTAGAGCAATTGGTAGATTTTATTTTATCCGTTAACGAATCGATCGAAGAAGAATAATTTTATTCAGCATGAAGAGCACTTTTACCATCGAAATGGTAAAGGTGCTTTTTGTTGCATTTAATACTTGCTAATGAGGAACACGAAGGCTTATAGTTAAATTACTCAACCTTCACAACCCAAAAGCAACTACTCGCTTTCATTCAGCGTAAGTGTCTGGTTCGTTCACTAATTATGGTGTTCTAATCGCCGTTCAGCTGCCCGGTGGACGGATGCTTTCCGCGGGCACAGCCGAAGCCTCGACGCACAGGACGTGCTAATGCAGACGTTGCCACAGGACGTGGCGAACTTAGTCTGCCTCGGGCTATCGCCCTGCGGGGTCTTCGGACTCGTGCTATTCCCGCAGGAGTCACCGTCCACCGGGCAACTGAACTGGTAGAGGGGATTATTATTAATGGAAAATATCCCAGCATGATAGGTACTCTCTTACTAAAATGAAAAGTAGTGCTCCAAACTTGGCCTTTTCTCGGAGCAGTCCAGACACCTCGAGACTCCTGCAGGAGGAAAGGCATAGGTGAGACCCCGCAGGGCGGCAGCCCGAGGAGGCTCACCAGCCGCCTGCGGAAAGCGAGAGGTGTCTGGACTGCGGACTTCCAGATGAAAGTTGCACGTACGCTGAATAAAAGCAAATGCGGGTGGAAATGGAGGGAATGATATTTATTTTAAGGAATGGAGCGGGTCACCGGATGATGAGGTATATTCTTTCTAATAAAATATTTATTTTCATACTTTTTATTGTAAACCTATTCGGCACAATCTATGGTTATATTTGGTACCTTCCGCAACTAGAAATCACACCTGATATATTCCTGATTTTTGTTCCGGATAGCCCAACAGCAAGTTTATTTTTTACGATTTTTCTTTTATTTTTCCTATTCGGCAGAAACGTCCCCTATATTGAAGCATTAGGGCTTGTAACGCTCGTGAAATACGGTACCTGGGCTGTTGTAATGAACTTACTTACATTAATCATTGATGGCTCTTTAAGTCCGGCGGGCTATATGTTGATGTTTTCCCATGCAGGGATGGCAATACAAGCTGTGCTCTATACCCCTTTTTATAAAATAAAAATGAGACACCTTGTTGTTGCCGGGATATGGACATTACATAATGATGTAATTGATTACGTATTTGGAATGATGCCTATTTATTCTTCATTAACCCAGTACATGGAGAGAATTGGTTATTTCACCTTTTGGCTTAGTATTGCTTGCTTATTCCTTGCTTACTGGCTTACGGTCCGGAAGCAGAATAAGTTATCCTAAGGTGATAAACAGGAGTCCCTCATCATATAAATGGATTAGGTGAGGTGACTAAAATGGGAATGACATCCGGTATTACCTTAATTTATTCGATCGTTACTGCCGCGTTTCCGTATCCGTTACTGAACATAGAAAGGATTAGTTTTCCGCAATGGCTCTTTACAAATGCGGAGTTGATTCCGCTTTTACCAGCATTATTGATTGTTGGTGGGTTCATTCTGATTACATTATCTTATGTGAGTTGGAGAAAATATAAAGGAGAAAAAATAAGACGGGGAAGAAAAACAAAGGACGGCGACAAAATAGTTGACTGGAATCGAGATCCTGACTAAAATTGACTTATATAAGTACGATTGGAGGGATATAAATGGGTAGCTATTTAATTTATATAGCGCTTATCCTCATTATACCGTTATGGGCGCAAGGTAAAGTTAAGTCAGCTTACAATAAATACTCGAAAAAACCGACATCTTCCCAAATGACAGGCGCTGAGGTAGCAAGAAAGATTCTAGATGATAATGGATTATATCATGTAAATATTGAACGGACAAAGGGTACACTGTCTGATCACTATGATCCTCGCTCCAAGGTTGTCCGACTTTCAGACGGAATCTACGGAGGCCGTTCGATGGCTTCTTCCGCAATTGCGGCGCATGAAGTTGGACATGCCATTCAAGACCAGGAAGAATATGCATTCTTGCGTTTTAGAAGTGCACTCGTTCCGGTCGCTAACTTCGGTTCAAACATTTCCTTCTTTTTAATTCTTGCAGGTATTTTCCTCAATATGATGGAGCTGTTCTTTTTTGGAATTATCTTCATGGGGGCGGCTGTCCTTTTCCAGCTTGTTACACTGCCAGTAGAGTTTGATGCTTCCAACCGGGCGATGACACAGCTTATCTCGACTGGAATTATCCGGAATGATGAAGAACGGGAAACGAAGAAGGTATTGGATGCCGCTGCTTTAACTTATGTTGCAGCAGCTCTTGTCGCCTTACTCGAGCTTGCACGTTTTATCTTAATATTTTTGAACAACCGAGACTAGATAGAGGAGAGATTGGTAAACGGTATGCCAATCTCTTTTTTATTGTATGCTGTACCAAAAGCCACGTTAGCTCTACACCCACGCCTGGCGGAACCCAAATGATTTATTTCTTGAGAAAGCTTCTGCGAGTACTTAGCTTGTAAGGCTGCTTAAGCCTTTATCATTGTACCGGTCTCTTGTTTTCATCGAGAGTAAATCCTTCACCTTGAACATCTTGAACTGTACTTATTGAAACAAAAGCATACGGATCAACCCTTAGAATCGTATTCTTCAGACGAACAATTTCATTTCTAGGTACGACACAGTAAAGGATATCCAGCTTCTCTCCGGTATAGCTACCACGGCCTAAAAAGATAGTCACGCCACGGTCCATTTTTTGAATTTCTTTCACAATTTCTGCACTTTGATTCGAAATAATTGTCGCCCCTTTGGCAAGATATGCACCTTCTTGAATAACATCAATTACGCGGGCCCCAATATAGACTGCAACTAATGTATACATGCCCTGGATGAGGTCTAATATTAGCAGAATAGAGGAAGAAATAACAATCAGGTCGAATAAGAACATCGTATTTCCCATATTCCACCCTAGGTATTTATTGGCAAGCCGAGCAATAATATCTACACCTCCCGTTGTGCCCCCATAGCGAAAGATAATCCCTAAACCAACTCCGATGAATACTCCTGCAAATAAGGCAACTAAAGTCATATCGTTTTCCAAAGGAATTGCAAATTGATAGGATTGAAAGATAGCTAAAAAGAAGGATACTGCGGAAGTTCCGATTATCGTATAGATGAAGGTGTTCCGTCCTAATAGTTTCCAACCAATTAAGAATACAGGGATATTTAATAAAATATTTGTAATCGCCGGATTTAATTTCCAAATGAAATAAAGGAGCAAGGTGATACCAGTGAAGCCGCCTTCACCAAGATTATTTTGCATATTAAAATGTACGATCCCAAAAGAATAAATCGCGGCACCGATTAAAATGAAGAAAATATTTTTCATCCGCAATCCAAGCAGCATACTAGAACACCTCCAAAATACTTGCATATCCATGCCAAGTTAGTATCATTTTGCCCTGAGAAAATAAATTCATGATTTTTCAAAGAAAAAATTTGTCAAATTACGTAAGGTTAGCTAACATGAAAGGTAGGTAACCACGGAGAAAAAGGAGATTGTTAACGAATGCAGAAAGAATTTACGACGCAAGAAATCCAAAAGCGGGTCGATGATTATATCGGCCAATTTAAAGAAGGCTATTTTTCTCCGTTGGCAATGATTGCAAGGCTGACAGAGGAAGTCGGCGAACTTGCCCGAGAAGTGAACCATTATTACGGAGAGAAACCGAAAAAGACGACAGAGAAAGAAAAAACGGTTGAAGAAGAACTCGGGGACGTTTTGTTTGTGATCGCGAGCTTTGCAAATTCACTTGACATTGATTTATCCGAAAGTTTCGAGCGTTCCATGTCGAAATTTGAAACACGGGATAAAGATAGATGGACGAAGAAATAACAACAGGAGAGGTGGAACAGAAGTGGCAATTAATATTATAGTAGCGGGACCACGTGGTAAGATGGGGAAAGAAGCGATCAAGATGATTGAGCGTGTACCTGATTTTAACCTTGTCGCTGTAATTGATCGTAAAAATGATGGGAAATTTTTAAACGAAATTACAGAGGAATCGGATGCGCAAGTTCCAGTCTATGAAGACTTGGCGGAATGCTTTCAACAGATAGATGCAGATGTATTCATTGATCTTACGAGTCCTGAACCTGGTTATAAACACACAAAACTCGCGATTGAACACCGTGTCCGAGCTGTAATTGGTACGTCTGGATTCACGAAAGAGAATATAAAGGAACTAAAAGATCTTTCGAATGAATATAACTCTGGTTGTATTATTGCACCAAATTTTGCAATCGGTGCTGTGCTGATGATGAAGTTCTCTCAGATGGCCGCACAATATTTCCCGGATGTCGAAATTATCGAAATGCACCATGACCAAAAGGTTGATGCACCATCTGGAACAGCGGTTAAGACGGCGGAGATGATTCAGAAAACAAGGACAACGAAAGCCCAGGGTCATCCTGATGAAAGGGAAGAACTCGAGGGAGCGCGTGGCGCCGAATTAGATGGCATGCATATTCATAGCGTAAGACTACCTGGACTTGTTGCCCATCAGGAAGTAATCTTCGGTGGCCCAGGTCAGCTATTCACGATCAAACATGATTCCATGAGCCGGGATTCCTTTATGGACGGGATAAAAACTTCCATTTATAAAGTAATGGAGTTAGAAACACTCGTTTATGGATTAGAAAATATTTTATAATAGAAAAGAGGTCAGGCTATGATGAAAATTGCCTTAATAGCCCATGATAAGAAGAAAGAAGATATGATACGTTTCACCATCGCTTATGAGCATGTGTTAAAAGAGCATGAACTGTTTGCTACCGGAACGACTGGTAAATTAATTAAAGAAGCTACAAAACTTAGTATACATAGATTTAAATCAGGACCACTCGGTGGCGACCAGCAAATAGGAGCACTAATTGCCGATAACGAAATGGATATGGTAATATTCTTCCGTGATCCATTAACAGCTCAGCCGCACGAACCTGACATAACAGCCCTGATGCGCTTGTGTGACGTGTACCAAATCCCACTTGCAACAAATATTGCCGGAGCGGAAATCTTTATCCATGGCCTGGAACGAGGAGATTTTAAATGGCGGGAAATTGTTCGGGCAAAGGAAGACAAATAAGAAATGAAAATTGGGATAACTTGCTATCCTTCTGTCGGTGGATCTGGAGTCATTGCGACGGAGTTAGGAAAACTGTTAGCAGAACGTGGCCACGAAATCCATTTTATTACATCAAGCCTTCCGTTTCGATTAGATAAAGTACATCCGAAGATCTTTTATCATCAAGTGGAAGTAAATCATTATCCAGTATTTCAATATCCGCCTTATGATTTATCACTTGCTTCGAAAATGGCAGAAGTAATCGACCAGGAACAGCTTGACATCCTGCATGTGCATTATGCGATACCCCATGCGATTTGTGCAATTCTTGCGCGGGATATGGCCGGACATAAAGTAAAGGTTGTCACGACTCTGCACGGGACAGATATTACAGTACTTGGAATTGATGATGCATTTAAGAAAATGATAAAATATGGTATTGAACAGTCTGACGCGGTAACGAGTGTATCGAACAGTTTACGCAAACAGACGATGGAAATGATTGAGACGGATTATCCGATATCTGTCATATATAATTTTGTGAATGAAGCGGAATATCATCCTTTTCAAGTACCATATTTGAAGGAACAGTTCGAGATAAAAGATGAAGAAAAAGTAATCATTCATATTTCTAATTTCCGGAAAGTGAAGCGGCTACCAGACGTTATAGACACGTTTCATCGAATTCACCAGGAGATACCTAGCAAATTGCTGCTCGTAGGTGACGGACCGGAATATTCAGCAACAAAGCAGCTAGTTAGGGAATTGGAACTAGATTCTGATGTGTTGTTCTTAGGGAAACAGAATAATATTAATGAACTGCTTGCAATCAGTGATTTAACGCTATTACTTTCTGAAAAAGAAAGCTTCGGACTTGTTTTATTAGAAGCAATGGCTTGCGGGGTTCCTGGCATCGGAACGAATATTGGTGGTATTCCTGAAGTGATCACACATGGAGAAACCGGTTATCTTGTAGAGCAGGGCGACACAAAGCAAGCAGCAGCTTATGCGCTCGAAATCCTTACAGATACGGCATATCAGCAAGCGCTCCGGGAACGGGTCCTCGAAGTTGTAAAGCAGAAATTTCAGTCTAACATCATTGTCGAGCAATATATTAAGTTATATAAAAAGCTACTGAAGTAAAAGAAATTTGGTGAAGGCATGTTAACGAAATATTTTCAACGGGCAAAGCCGATTTTAGAAAAGCTTGAAGCAGAAGGTTATGAAGCATATTTTGTTGGTGGTTGTGTGCGGGATTATTTGCTCGGTCGGCCGATCAAAGACATCGATATTACGACATCTGCCACCCCTGATATTGTTCAAGCGATATTTCCAAGTGTCATACCTGTTGGGATTGAACACGGAACTGTCATCGTGAGACATGAGAAAGAATCCTATGAAGTGACTACATTCCGTACAGAAGGCAGTTATTCGGATGGTAGGCGTCCAGATCACGTTGAATTCATCCGTAACATTGAAAAAGACCTAGAACGGCGTGATTTTACAATCAATGCCCTTGCGATGGATAAAACAGGTCATATTACGGATTTATTTTCCGGTAGAAGAGATTTAAAGCAGCGAATGATTCGGACTGTCGGCAATGGGGAAAAACGATTCGGAGAAGACGCACTGCGGATTATACGCGCCCTCCGTTTTTCCAGTGTGCTCGGCTTTCATATTGAAGAAGAAACATTTGCAGCAATGGTAGCTTGTAAATCAGCAGTACTCGATATTTCAGTGGAGAGAATTACAAATGAAATGGCACGTTTTTTTGCAGGAAAATATGTGTCAGTCGGGATAAATTATTTAAAGAAATCAGCTGTTCAGACTGTTTTACCGGTTTTTAAAGAACATCCGACTTTAATCGAGGCAATTCCACAAAACATGAAGCCTCTCTTAAGTTTTGCAGAAGTTATTGCTTTCTTTCACTATCATCAGCCTGAAATAGCTATCAATGAGTGGGCAAAGGAATGGAAGTGTTCCAACAGGACGAAGCGGCTTGCAAGTGATTTAATTGACGATATCGAACGTTACAAGCAAAGAGGCTTGGATGCGATTGGAATATATCAGCTTAACGACGAGCGGTTTGAACCCTTTATCCGCTTAGCCGACTTGTTATTAGATGTTAAACCATCTCTGGCACAATTAATTCAATTGAAGCAAAGGTTACCAATTCAATCAAGGGAAGACTTAGCCATCAATGGAAATGATCTTTTAGCTCTTTTTCCTGACAAAAAACCAGGAGTATGGGTGAAACATTTGCTTGAAAAAACGGAAGATGCTGTAGTTACCGGTAAAATAAATAATCAGTATCGTGACATAAAGGAATGGTTAGAGTGGATTCAACGAGAAACAGATTAATTCATATCCTATCGGAGAATGAGGAGACTTATATATCGGGTCAGGATATTTCCGATGCTTTACAAATATCCCGTAATAGTGTCTGGAAACATATGAAAGCATTGGAGAAAGACGGTTATATCATTGAAGGAGTCCCAAGAAAAGGATATCGTATCCTTAAACATCCGGATAAAGTCAGTGATAATACGATCAAATGGGGCCTGGAAACAGAGTGGCTTGGTCAGACGATCATCCATAAATCTTCCGCCGCTTCTACCCAGCAATTAATCCACCAAGCTGCCGCAGATGGAGCGAAGCATGGAACAGTTGCTATTCTTGATGAACAAACGGCGGGCAGGGGGAGAATGAACCGAGAATGGCATTCTGCAGGGAATAAAGGGATGTGGCTAAGCATCTTGCTTCGCCCTAAAATCCTTCCGCAAGAGGCTCCCCAGCTAACATTGCTTACAGCAACTGTGTTGGCTGACGTGTTAAAAGACTATACAGGTGTAGAGCCGATGATTAAATGGCCAAATGACCTTTTGATTAATAAGAAGAAGACGGCTGGAATTTTAACAGAGATGCAAGCAGAACAGGACCAGATTCAATATATAGTGGTCGGTATCGGTCTAAATATCAACCATACAAGTGATGATATACCTGGAATGCTTGCATCTAAAGCGACCTCCCTTTATTTGGAAACAGGGAAACATTGGTCTATTCAAGAACTGATTCAACAGTTTTTACAAAAATTTGAAGCGGCATTTGATGCATATTTAGCCCATGGCTTTTCCGATGTGAAGAAAAAATGGGAAAGCTATGGTTTTAAAATAGGTGAAAAAATTAAAATTAAAAACCTAAAAGAAGAGAAAAAAGCGATTTTCCACGGAATTGCAGAAGACGGTGCCCTCCTTGTTTTACATGATAATGGGAAAGAAGAAAAAATATATTCTGGTGAAATCCAGTGGTTTGAATAACAAGTTAAAGAGATAGGCGGGGGAAGAGACTCTTATCAATAATGGGATAAGAGTTTTCTTTTGGACGAATTGACGTATATAATAGAGAGGACGGAGGTGTGGAATTGAATAAATTTGTTGTGATTGACTTAGAAACAACCGGGCATTCGCCTGATAATGACGATAAAATCATCGAAATCGGTATGGTAATCATTAAAAATGATGAAATTATCGATAAAAGAGATACCTTTTTAAATCCAAACAAACAAATTCCTCCATTTATAACCAATCTGACGAATATAACAAATGATGATGTTAAAGACGCACCGTACTTTAACGAAAAAGCGGACAAAATAATGGAGTTATTTGAGGATAGTTATCTAATTGCCCATAACGTTCCTTTTGACATGGGTTTTTTAAATACTGAATTAGTGAACAGTGGGAGGAAACCCTTAAGGAATCCTGTTATTGACACGGTCGAATTATCTCGGATTCTTTATCCGAAAGCACCAAGCTATAAATTATCGCAGATTACGGATTATCTTGATATATATCACGATGACCCGCACCGGGCGTTATCTGATGCTTATGTCACGGCTAGGTTGTTCTTGAAATTAAAAGAGAAATTGTTTAGTCTTCCGTATGAAACGCTCGCTAATCTGGCGAAATTGGAACCAATGTTTAAATCAAACCTTGCTGTTTTACTGGATGAAGCGATGGAGCAGAATAGTTTTGAATTTGCCAATGAAGCGAAGTTTACTACATATAATGGACTCGCATTTAAAATGACAGAGAAGATGACCCAAGAAGAAACGATATTAACAACTTCTTTTGGAGACTATCTAGATCATATTTATGAGGATAACGGTACACTGGAAAAACAATTTGAAAAGTATGAGAAGAGAAGTGGTCAGCGAGAAATGTCCGAAACGGTGTATGATGCTTTCTGTAGTGGAGAACATGCATTAATTGAAGCGGAAACCGGTACAGGTAAATCCCTTGCTTATTTGCTTCCAGCTGTATATGAGGCCGTGAAACAAAACAAACGCATCATCATTAGCACACATACTACACAATTACAGACCCAGCTCCTTGACGAAGAGATTCCTTTAGTACACAAAACTGTGGATTTTCCATTTGAAGCAGCACTGTTAAAAGGTAGAAACCATTATTTAAGCTTGGAACGCTTTGCCTATGAACTAACCCATCCGGAACGCGACAATTATGATATTACGCTAACGAAGGCAATCTTACTCGTCTGGCTTACGGAAACCTTGACTGGTGATATTGATGAAATTCAAATCCCAACGAGTGGCTATACATTTTTCCAAAGGGTTTCAGCGGATGCGGAAAGGAAGCTCGATGTCACATCTCCTTGGTTCCGGTATTCGTTTTATACTCGCGCAAGACGAAGAGCCCAACGAGCTGATTTAATTATAACGAATCATGCCCTGTTATGTACGGATATGTTTAACGATTATCAATTTCTTCCTGATTACGACAAATTGATTATCGATGAAGCCCATCATTTGGAAGATACTGCAGCCTATCATTACGGATTAAAGCTGGACAATATAACGATGCATTATATGTTAAATCAAATTGGCCGTTCGGAGGATACGAAATTTTTCAATTATATAATTGGCAAATACGATAATATAGAGGATAACTTTTCGGTCGATAAATGGGATGAATTAATTGCAAATACGAAAAATGAAATTGATGATCTCTTCCAATATTTACATGCTTACGTGACGAAACAACGGAAAAAAGATAAATCATTAAGTGATGTTGGCAGAATCCAGTTCCGATTCAGTAAAGAGGAAGTGAATTCTTCCAATTGGGAAACCATAACAGAAATGGTGAATCGCCTTATTTTTTATTACCGTAATCTCATTCATTTTCTATCCCTCATGGATAAGAGCCTTGACGATACGGAAGATTATGTGAAGAACGACAGGCAGGAACTTATTCAAGTCATTGAGAATTTGCAAGAGCATATTGATCATTTGGAATTGCTCTTTTTAGTGGATCAGCATATTAATCATGTACAATGGCTCGAAATGGACACGAAGGGGTATCAACAGGCCGTTTATTTATATAGTGAACCGACTACCGTCTCAACGTTGCTTGGCGAGGAATTATTCGCGAAGAAAGACAGCGTCATTTTAACTAGTGCTACGCTGACGATGAAGAATTCATTCAATTTTATTGAAAAAAGACTAGGTCTTCGGGAAGAGCGGCTGATTACAAAACAAATCCGTTCACCATTCTCATTTAAAGACCAGGTACAATTGCTGATTCCAAATGATTTCCCGGATATTAAATATGGAAATATGGATGATTATATCTATGCGACGAGTGAAGCAATTCTTTCTCTGGCAGAAGTGACGGAAGGGAGAATGCTTGTACTGTTTACTTCTTATGATATGTTAAGGAAGTCCTATAAACTCTTGAAAGAAATAATGACAGATGACAAATATATGCTTATTGGCCAAGGGGTTACGAGCGGAAGCAGAACAAGATTGAAGAAGAATTTCCAAAGCTTTGAACGTTCGATCTTACTCGGTACAAGCTCCTTCTGGGAGGGTGTTGATATTCCTGGTGGGGATTTATCCTGTCTGATGATTGTCCGACTTCCTTTCCAGCCACCGGCACACCCGGTTTATGAAGCAAAATCGCAGGAATTGAAGGAAGCGGGAAAAAATCCATTTATGGAATTATCTTTACCAAACGCTGTTATTAAATTCAAACAAGGATTTGGACGTCTTATCCGTTCGTCTAGCGATAGAGGGATTGTTTTCATTTGTGACTCAAGAATTGTGACAGCACGATATGGAAGATATTTCACAGACTCCATACCAGAGGTACCAATACTAAATGACTCCACCCAATCCTTAATTAAACAAGCGAGGGTATGGTTTTAAGAAAAAAGCTACTGTAATAAATACAGTAGCAAACGAATGGTATGGGGGAGAAAAATTTTGCAACGTGATCCCGTCCAGTTTTATGGGAGGAATAATAATGGCACGAGAGCCGTTACTACTCTTAGTATAAGCCACTGGATTTGTTCTATGGCTAACAATTTTTTATAAACACAGGGAAGAATTAGTGAACCTGTCTGAAGAGGTGTGAAAAAATGGCTGAAACAAGACGAAAATGGTTGATTTTTAGCATGATTATCTTTCTCCTTCTGTTTATTTCTATGCTTATTTATGGTATCTTTTTATACATGGATTTAAACTCCGAACGCACCAAAGGCCATGAAGATACAAAACGGGAAATGTTAAATCAAACAGGAATTACGGAGATATCAAAAATCGAAAACTTTAATGGGGAAGCTGCTTATCATGTCGTTTACGGAAAAAATGAAGAAGGCAAGGGTAAAATTATTTTTTACCCACTGGAAGGAAATGAGAAAACATTGACGACAGTCGATTCAACCGAGGTTCTGTCACCATCTTCCATGATCGATATGTGGCAGTCTGACTGCAGTGCTTGTCAATTAGTGAAAATAACGCCGGCTTTGCTGGATGATGAAATACTATGGGAACTCGTCTATTATGATGAGTTTGACCGATATGTATTCGATTATCGCTCAATCTATGATGGATCCCAGTATGAAGATATCCGTTATTTAAGACAGTTCAATTAGGAGGAAAGAACAGATGGAATTAGCGAACAGAGTAAAAACAATAACTCCCTCATCGACACTGGCCATTACTGCTAAAGCGAACGAATTGAAAAGCCAAGGTCATGATATCATTGGGTTAGGAGCCGGAGAGCCAGATTTTAATACACCAGAACCGATTATTGAAGCGGCTATTCAAGCAATGCAAGCAGGCCTTACAAAATATACACCGACTGGTGGGATCTCCGAGCTAATTGAAGCAATCCAAAAGAAAATGGAGAGGGATCATCAGCTCAACTTCGCAAAAGATGAAATCATTGTCACAATGGGAGCAAAGCATGCACTTTATGCACTGTTCCAAGTGCTTTTAAATAAAGGCGATGAAGTACTCATCCCTGCCCCTTTTTGGGTAAGTTATCCAGAACAAGTGAAACTTGCAGAGGGAGTACCTGTATTCATTCCTACGAAGGCAGAACATGATTTCAAGGTTCAACTAGAAGAATTGGAAAAAGCTATTACAAGCAACACAAAAGCAATTATTATCAATTCACCGAGCAACCCAACGGGAATGATGTATTCAAAAGAAGAACTTGAAGCGATTGGCGAAATTTGCCTCAAGCATAATATCCTTATCGTTTCAGATGAAATTTATGAAAAGCTTATTTATTCTGATGAAGAACATGTATCCATCGCTTCCATCAGTCCAGAGCTAAAGAAACAAACGGTAGTTATTAATGGCGTTTCAAAAACATATGCAATGACAGGCTGGAGAATTGGTTATGCAGCCGGAGAGAAAGAGCTTATTCAAGCAATGAATAATGTTTCCTCTCATTCGACGTCCAACCCTGTTTCTATTGCTCAGTACGCATCTGTTGCCGCACTTTCCATGGACGAAAGCGAAGTTCGGAAAATGAGAGATATATTTGCGGAACGCTTGGATGTCTTTTACAACTTAATCAGTGAAATTCCAGGCATCAAATGTGAAAAACCAAAAGGAGCATTCTATTTATTCCCGGATGTAACAGAAGCCGTGCGGAAAAATGGCTTTGACACGGTTGATGAATGGGTAACAGCTATATTAGAAGAAGAAAAAGTCGCCATGGTGCCAGGTACTGGATTTGGCGCACCGGAAAATGTGAGACTATCCTATTGTTTATCATTAGACGACTTAAAAGAAGCGGCAAAACGGATTAAACGTTTTGTCGAAACTCATTAAAGATCGATTTATGGAGGTATAAAGATGAAGATTACGATTTCTCAAGCACCTGATTATAATGAAAAAGAAGTAACAATAGGAGCTTGGCTTGCAAATAAACGTTCCAGTGGGAAGATTGCCTTCCTACAATTACGTGACGGAACCGGTTTTATGCAAGCAGTTGTAGCAAAAAATGATATAGAGGAAGAAGTTTTCCAAACAGCGAAAAATTTAACACAGGAAACATCGATTTATATTACAGGAAAAATTGTGGAAGATAAACGCTCTGCTTTCGGTTATGAAATGCATGTAACAAATCTTGAAGTGATACATGAAGCAGAAGATTATCCAATTACGCCGAAAGAGCATGGAACGGAATTTCTAATGGATCATCGGCATTTATGGCTACGTTCGAAAAAGCAGCATGCAATCATGAAAGTCCGTAATGAAATCATTCGGGCAACGTATGAATTTTTCAATAATCAAGGATTTGTTAAAGTCGATCCACCAATTCTGACAGCTTCTTCAGCTGAAGGGACAACTGAATTATTCCATACGAAATACTTTGATGAAGAAGCTTATTTATCCCAGAGTGGACAGCTTTATATGGAAGCAGCCGCGATGGCGCTAGGAAAGGTATTCTCATTCGGACCGACATTCCGTGCTGAAAAGTCTAAAACCCGAAGACATTTGATTGAATTCTGGATGATTGAACCAGAGATGGCGTTTATCGAACATGAAGAGAGTCTCGTTATACAAGAAAATTATGTCATGTTCCTTATTCAATCTGTATTGAAGAACTGTAAACTAGAGTTAGACGTATTAGAGAGGGATATATCCAAACTTGAGCAGATACAAGCACCATTCCCAAGAATCACATATGATGAAGCTATTGAATTGCTGAAAGAAAAAGGCTTCGATGATATTGAATGGGGAGACGACTTCGGTGCCCCACATGAAACAGCAATTGCCGATAACTTCGATAACCCTGTCTTTATCGTAAATTATCCGAAAGACATTAAAGCATTTTATATGCAGCCGCATCCAGAGCGGGATGATGTAGTTCTTTGTGCTGATTTAATCGCGCCAGAAGGATACGGAGAAGTGATTGGCGGCTCAGAACGCATTCATGATTACGACTTGATGAAACAGCGCTATGAGGAACACGGATTAACCGGTCCAGCCTATGAGTGGTATTTGGAACTGCGGAAATATGGAAGCATTCCACACTCCGGATTCGGTCTTGGCCTTGAGCGTACAGTAGCATGGCTTACGGGTGTCGAACATATTCGCGAAACGATTCCATTCCCGCGTCTGTTAAATAGATTGCATCCATAAATAAATGTGATTATAAATCCCTTGCAGCTTAAAGCAAGGGATTTACAATTGATTAACTTACCCTAAACTACTGATTTCATACAGCGTAAGTGCAACTCTTACCTGGAGGTTCGCAGTCCAGACACCTCTCGCTTTCCGCAGGCGGCTGGTGAGCCTCCTCGGGCTGTCGCCCTGTGGGGTCTCACCTATGCCTTTCCTCCTGCAGGAGTCTCGAGGTGTCTGGACTGCTCCGAGGGTAAACCTGATTTGGAACACTATTTTTCATTTAGAAATAAATAGCTCATTACAATGCGATAGTTTCCATTAATAATAACGTTCTCTACTAGTTCAGTTGCCCGGCGGACGGTGACTCCTACGGGAAAAGCACGTGTCCGAAGACCCCGCAGGAAGCGGTTTTCTTCCGAGGAGGCTGAGGCCGTGCCCGTGGAAAGCATCCGTCCGCCGGGAAACTGAACGGTAATCAGAACGCAAAAAAAACTGAAAGAGCAAGACACTTACGCTGTATGAAAGCAATCAGAAGATATGTTAAGTTTTAAAAAAGAAGAAAAAAGAATACTTGGTTGTTTAAGTCTGCGAAGTTGAGTAACCAAGAATCGGAATTCGCATGTTTACTTGGCAGAAGGATAAGTATAAATCTTTTCTTACTGCATAAGTGAAACTGAGGTTGTCATCGAAATGCTTGGTGACAACTAAGTTTTCTAATAAGGAGGTACCTAACATGTTTGAAACAAATCCACTGGAAGAAATATTACACGATCAATTACATATCCCCGGCAGATTGCTGACAAACTACACGAAACTTGGTTTAAATGAAACCGAGCTTGTGCTTGTTCTACAACTTATTTATTTTTTCAAAGAGAAGAACAATTTCCCAACCCCCGCTGAACTGGCTGAACCATTGACAATTAGTGAGAAACATTGCTCCGACATTTTAATGAAGCTTATTCAAAAGGATTTATTAACGATTGAGCCAAGGGAAAATGAGCAAGGTCAAATTTCAGAAGCCTACTCTGTCCAGCCGTTACTCGAAAAACTTTATAGTGAAGAAAAAGAACAAGAAGAAAACACGACAGGGACGATTTTTATTTTGTTTGAACAGGAGTTCGGTCGGCCGATTTCTCCATTTGAAATCGAAATGATTAATACGTGGTTGGATGAAGACAAGATCAGCCCGGCGCTAATTAAGGCAGGGCTTAGAGAATCAGTACTTATGGGTAAATTAAACTTTAAATATATTGACCGTATCTTGCGAGAATGGAAGAAGAAGGGAATCCATTCCGTCGAGCAAGCAAGAAATACAAGCAGGAAGTTTCACAGTCATCAGCAAGTAAATCAGCAGCAACCTGCGCAAACGGCAAAAAGAGACACATCGATCTACTATAACTGGCTGGAAGGGGAAGACTAGTTAGATGCTGAATTTAAAAGAGATTAGACATGTATTAGATACGATTGCAGAAATGTTCCCTGATGCGGAGGGCGAGCTCGTCCATTCAAATCCATTTGAATTATTGATTGCTGTTGTGTTATCCGCACAATGCACGGATAAACTAGTGAATAAAGTTACGGCAGATTTATTTAAGAAATATAAAACACCTGAAGATTATATCGCGGTACCACTGGAAGAACTTCAGCAGGATATTCGTTCAATCGGGCTTTACCGTACAAAAGCAAAGAACATCCAAAAACTTTGCCACGTTTTGATCGATAAACATGGAGGGAAGGTTCCTGAAACAAAGGAAGAGCTCATGAAGCTGGCAGGGGTCGGCAGAAAGACAGCGAATGTCGTTGCTTCCATCGCTTTTAATGAGCCGGCGATCGCGGTTGATACTCATGTGGAACGGGTGTCCAAGCGATTAGGGATATGCCGCTGGAAGGATTCTGTACTGGAAGTGGAAGAGACCTTGATGCGGAAAATACCGCGGGAAGAATGGTCAGAGACGCATCACCGATTAATCTTTTTTGGAAGGTACCACTGTAAAGCGAGAAATCCCAATTGTCCGGAATGCCCACTTCTTGATCTTTGTCGAGAAGGGAAAAAACGGATGCGAAAGCTTGAAATAGAGAGCAAAAAATAAAGGAAAGCTTATCTGTATAGCGACAGATAAGCTTTCCTTTTTTCCTTCTTTGCTTTCTTGTTATTCGTCGGATGGTTCTTCCTCATCGGGAGTTTCATCCTCTTCAGGTGGTGCTTCTTCACCTTCATCCTCATCTTCTTCTGGTTCTGGTGCCTCTTCTACTGGTTCTTCCTCTGGTTCTTCAGGCTCTTCTGCTTGTGGTATGCTGACAGATGTTGATTGAGTATCGCCGCGTACGTCACCTTCTTGCCCAATTGGAGTTACACTGATTGAATAGGTTTCTCCAGGGGAGAATGTACCACTTATCTCAATACCTTGAGACTGTACGGTTTGCGTTTGTCCACCGTTGACAGTCACTTCGAAAGCAGCGGGAGGACCATCATAATTCCATGAAACATCGATTATTCCTTGGTCTTCCACGTACGTTGCGCTTAGACCAGAGACTGGAGGGATATTTTCTTCTTCCTCTTCCTCCTCATCTCCACCTGGTACCGTAATCGATGTGGATGCAGGCTCACTTGTTATGGAATTATTTTCGTTGCTAATCGCTACGACTTGAATCGTGTACTTTGCCCCAGCTTCTACTTCGGATATATCTAAGGACATATCCTCTGTTGTCGCTAATTCTTGCATGGAGCCACCATCAACACTCGCACTCACTGCAAAGGAGACATCACTATCCGTGTCATAATCCCATTCCACGTGGATTGAATGATCATCTTCATTATAGGTTGCATTCAGTCCGCTAACTGCATCAAGCTGATCAAATTTTTCCGATGTTGTTGTCGGTTCAGACCCCCGAACGAATAGCTCGGTAACCTTTTGAGCGGCAGGTGTGTGATCACTTGCGAGCTCTGGTGGATTTGTTCCACGTTCTATCGCTAATTTCACAACAGAATCTGGTTGTTGGAAATCGGCTGTATCAATACCTTCCGACACATGGAGCATCGTTTCCCGGAACATTTGCTGGGCGATCGTCCAATCCACCGAATCTGGAAGTCCTACTCGTTTTCCATCTACAATATTCTCACCAACCCAAGTAGATACAGTGTAGTTGGTCGTATATCCTACAAACCAGCGGTCTCCCGCTGAACCGTCATCGACGTTCGTTGTTCCTGTCTTACCAGCTACCGGTAAACCGCCCATGCTACCAGACGCCCATGTTCCGTCCGTAAAGACAGTTTTCAGCATATCCGTGATCATGTAAGCCGTGTAGTCTTCAATAGCTGGTTCTGAATCCGGCCGAAGCTCAACCGTGCTTCCGTCTGGGAATTCAACTGATTCTACAGCATATGGTTCTGTATAAACTCCTCCGTTACCAAACACACTGAAGGCACTTGCCATTTCCAGCGGCGTAACAGTTAAACTACCACCGCCGATAGCATCGGAAGCATAAAGGTCATCTGGCATATCCAGTCCAACCTGTTCACCAAAACTCTTCGCCCGGTCTGCACCTACTTCTTCAAAAAGTTTCACCGCAGGAACATTCAGGGATTGACTTAATGCTGTCCGAGCGCTAACCCAACCAGAGTAAGTACGGGTGATATTGTTAATCGGTTTTTCCATTCCTGGTCCTTGGTATGGCGCATCGTCATTGATTTGGTGATACGTAGAAATCTTGTCATACTCTATTGCCGGTCCGTAAGACATGATTGGTTTAATCGTGGAACCAGGTTGCAAATTAGGCCTTTTATCTATCGCATAGTTCAATTCTTGACTGCCCGTACTATTACGACGTCCGCCAATTGCTTGTATAGCACCTGTTTTCGTATCGGTAACAACAATCGCACCTTGTACATTATCACTACCATAATTCAGCGGGTTAGCTTCCGTATCTGTTAATAGAAGTTCAACCCGTTCCTGAGCATTTGTATCAAGCGTTGTATTGATTTTTAAACCATCTGTATAAATATTGATGCCTTCTAATTTCTCACTGATTTCATCGGCCACTTTATCGATAAACGCACCGTATTTCGTAGAGCTTTCCTCAGGTTCTGCGAGCATTGCGACAATATCAACTTCACGTGCCTCGTTTGCTTCTTCTTCTGTAACCTTGCCATGGCGTACCATTAGATCAAGCACCGTATTCATCCGGTAAGCTGTAAGCTCTGGATCACGGAATGGGTTATATGCAGTAGGCCGTTGTGGTAATCCAGCTAAAATCGCCGCTTGTGCCAAGGTTAGATCATTTAAATCCTCCACACCGAAATAGGATTTCGCTGCTGCTACAACGCCATACGAATTATTTCCGTAGAAAATTTTATTTAAATACATTTCTAAAATTTCTTCTTTAGAATATTTTCTTTCAAGTTGCAGTGCGAGCCACTGTTCCTGCACCTTTAATTTAATTTGCTTTTCATTGGATAAGAAAAAGTTCTCTACTACCTGATGGGTAATTGTACTTGCACCTTGCGAGCCGAACCCATCCGTAATGTTAGCGACAATAGCGCCGCCCAGTCTTCGTAAATCAATTCCCTTATGTTCAAAGAAACGAGCATCTTCTGTAGCAACTACAGCGTCAATTAGTACTTGAGGTAAATCTTCATATTTGACCTGTTCCCGATTCTCTAATTCCAACGTGGTAAAGGGTTCCCCGTATTTATCATTTAATGTAGAAGATAGGGGAACATTCAATTTGTCAGGATCGAGATCCGGTGCAGTCGCTATCCAATATATCCCAACTGCTCCACCGACAATTCCCGCTGCCAATCCAATAAAGAGAATCGTAAAGAGAATTGTCTTCCATATGGGTCGTTTTCCCGATGTTTTCTTTTTCGTTGTTTTCTTATTTCTTCTTGCCGATCGCGACATCTTATCTGTCATAAGTAAAACCTCCATCATTTGAACTATTATTTTGTGAAATAAAGCTTGTCAATCACAGACAAATAGTCCACTCTTGCTTGAAATTTTAAAGGGATGAGATGAGCTTCATCTCGGATTGTTTCATAAGAAATTGATTTTTTCCCTTTTTTAAATAGATCGTACCAAAAGGGCAGAAGTTTCTCTGTTTCAAGTAAATATGTTTCATTATAGCTTGAAAAGCGGATAATAATAAAACTTATCCCCCCGTGATTAATGATCTGCTCCATATGAGCAATTTGATGTTCATGAATATTAGCTAATGGAAATCGTGTTTTATTCTTTGTTTCTTTTGCTTCAAAATCAATATATTTGCCACGATACAATCCATTATAATCTGTCGTGGATGCCTGTTTATAATAAGCTTCTGTTATGACAGCTGCACTTCGCTGTGGATAATGCACCCGTACGACTTGAACAGGGGTTGGTTTTTTATGCACAACAGCCTGATTATGTGCAAGATAATATTCATTTGTCGTGTTTATGTCTTCCTCCAGCGACATTCCCCGATTACTATATTTATGATTTTTTATCTCTCTATTTACCCTTTGCAATGGACGCCTTTTCCGCCCATTTGGATAGTTCATTATTTCTCCTCCTACTGACTAAACCGATAATCCTCCCTTACTACATTAAACGTCTGGAAGTAACCGTACATATTCATTATATAACAAAAATGATAAAGAGACATATTTAGGAGACGTTTTTCGGTAAATATACACAGAAATCATACCATGAAATTGTAAGTTAGAAAAACGGAATTGAAGTGAATATTTTACCACTTTGCTTGAGAAAAACAACTAGTTTTGACTGATTACTTCTAGTTTTGTCGACGGGGCAGGAGACTAAACTTCCTAGCGCGAATGACTAAAGGGAAAGGGAGGAGATGCTAATGTCATTTGCATTGCAACAACTATATGTAGCTGACGGAATTAAGAAGCAGGACACAGAAAAACTCTTAATGGAAATAGCAGAGCAACTCGAACAAATAGATGTTATAATAAAGAATAGAACTGATCATGAAATCTGGAAGTTATTTCAAAAGCAACAACAAGAGATGGAAAAAGTTGAAACTACGATCGGAAGTTTATTACAATATAGATAGAAAGAGAATTAGACTTTCATTATTTACACACAAGGTGGTCAGTCATGTTAATGGTTAGAGAACAAACAGCTAAGTTAAGAGAGCATCTCATTCGTCTTAAAGAAAGATTTGAAAATACTGCTCCACCTAAAAATCGCCGGGACAGGGACTTCTTTCAAATGGTAAAGGGAGAGACAGATCCGGTATATGAACTGCTTGAACAATGGGAAGAAGCAACACTAGAAATAGTGAAGCAAAGGAAAGTGAACGTTCACCCGCACCAGGTCGTATCTACAAGAGAGAATATGGAGCTACTGCTTATGCATAGCTACTTTATAGATGCCCGGCCGAAGCGGTATATGGAACTGTATAAATCTATTCTCTATATCTTTGACCAATTACTTCAGGAATTAGAAAATACTAACAAATAATGGGGGAGAATTATGTATCAACAATCATTAGTTCAACAAGCGATTGATAGTATGGAAAACGCGTATGTGCCATATTCGAAATTTGCAGTGGGAGCGGCAGTACGAACGAAATCAGGGAAAGTTTATACAGGCTGCAATATTGAAAATGCAGCTTACCCGGTCAGTTTATGTGCGGAGCGAGTAGCAATATTCAAAGCAATATCGGATGGGGAAGCAGAATTTGAAGAAATGGCTGTTGCAGCAGATACGAACCGTCCCGTACCACCATGCGGTTCTTGCAGACAAGTGATGAGCGAATTTTTCTCGCAAGATATGGAAATCCATCTCACCAATCTAAATCAGGATATTAAAACATTTACGATGGAGAAGTTGTTGCCATTTTCGTTTACTCCGACTGATTTGGACGCTTAATAATAAAATAAAATAATCTAGTAAATCACTTTGTTATTACTATTAAAAAACACACCATAATAAAATTTAACTTGGTGTGTTTTTAGTTACGCATACTTTATTTCCTGCAATACATCTTCACTCAATTATTCTTCACCGCCAAATATTTTCTTGTACTTTACACTGATTATCACTGAATCCAAATATATTTCTTATTTTACTCTTCTGCCTGGTTCAATTTTGTGGAAAAGCATTAATATCTATAAGCATTGACCCAACTTGACTACACACCCATTTAATAATAACCTTTGATAAACAGATATGTTATGATATATAACATTAATTGGTTCGAAAAACATTGATAATACCGGGGTTTGGGAGGTTGTTTTTTAAAAGTCCCCCCCAAAACCTCCCCCAGTTTAACTATTTATCGCTTTACTAAATATTTCTACCGCTTGTAAATCTGCATCTTCATCAGAATGGCCATAAGTTCGATGAATTTCTTCAGCAGTGTTTCCTAATCGCTTTGCAACCGTAGCAACGGAAACTCCCTTATTTAATAAAATAGTTGCATGCGTATGACGTAATCCATGCGGGGTTATTTTTTTAATAGCATTTTTTTCAATCACAGATGATAAGGCTTGATTGATTGCGTTATGACTAACCGGGATTCCCCCACGATTTGAAATGAAGACAAGATTATCTTCTTTTAGATGTTCCCCATACTTGAATTTCTTTTGTTTGCACCACGAACGATATTCTTTTAAATTATTAATTGTGTTAATATCGACAGGAATAGATCGATAACTATTTAACGTTTTTGGGGGACGGATACCATGCTCATCTCGGGTCCGTTCTATTTTTATAATCCTATTTTTAAAATCAATATCGCGCCAACGCAAACCATGCGCCTCACCTTTACGTACACCTGTATTAGCTATGAAGAAAAATAAAGCATTCATTGTTATGCTTGTTTGGCTTTTAGCAGCATTTAAAAGCTTATTTAACTCTGATTGACTTAAAAAATTATCCTCTTTCTTATTCCTTTCTGGAATGGTGATATGAGATATATTATTTTTCTTAATAACTTCGTTTGTTACAGCTGCATTTATAGCGATTTTAAATGTATTATGAAATAACTTTATAGAGCTTGGTGCATAATCTTCCAGCAAATCATTAATGAATTCTCTTTCATAAGTCATGCCGTCAAGTTTCGATAATTTGTATTTACCGATTCGCGGTTTGTAAATATCATCGATGTATCTCTTACGGTCTTTTTGTGTAGTAATTTCCCAACCAACATGCTTAGTTTCATACCAAATATCAAGCCATTCCGATACAGTTATGTTGCTGTTCTCGACTTGTTTTGTGTCTCCATTACTAATAGCTATCCTAACCTCTAAAAGCTTCCTATACGCTTCATTTTCGCTTGTGAAGCTTTGTTTAGATTTTTCCCTGCGCTTACCAAGCTCGTCATAATATCGGTGTCTGAACATCCAGCGTTTTTCTTTCTTTGCTGTGAAATAATAATACAGCTCTGAATCCTTCTTTGTCTTGTGTAATTTTGTCATTAATATCTATCCCTTTCGTATGCATGGACAGATGCTTGTTTAGGGGAGTAGATATTTTTTTATTTTGCATCACCTCCTTAAAGTGAAACGTGTGTTCTTTTAAGTGTAAAATTTTTTATGGAGTAACTGTTCAGGTACTCCGTAATCTTCAGTAGCTTCTTTGATTGTTATAGCATCAATATTGTTTTGATTAAATAAAAGTTCTAACATAAATTCATTGGCTTCCTGTTCGATTTTACTTGTAGGATAGTAAGTGTTAGCTTTTAAAAATGCTGTATTTAAATCGGGATGCAACAATACATGCCCTAATTCATGTGCACAGGTAGTCAATTGTTTTTCGTAAGGGAGTGATTCATTGATGTGTATGATAGAAGTACGATTAAACCTGCTGAAATAACCCAGAGAACTCCCTAAGGGTTCAAATATAACTTCAATATTTAAAGCCTTTGCAAGTTCAAAAGGATTGTTTGTGCCGTACTTCTTAACTAATTGACCCACCTTCTTTTTTATTGCCACGGAATCAGTCCCTTTATCTGTATTTCTTAGGAGTGAATTTCTTTTTAGCTAACCGCTTATGCATTCTTAATGCATTTTTTAAAGATGCGATCATGATTTCTCTATTTTCCTCATCTAATTCATCAAGTGTGCTACCATCGAATGCTGCAAACCCCGATTCACTTTCCACATTATTGATAATATCCTCTAGTTGTTTTTCAATATCTCTTTCGTCTTTTTCTGTTAGATCGTAGTAACGTTTTTTGTCGGTACGACCAAGAAGATAATCGGTGGATACGTCAAAATAGTCGGCTACTTTGATTAAATTGGTTCCCTTAGGTATATTTTTCTTCCATGAATATAAGGAATTTCTACCAATTTCTAGTCTTTCTTCTAAAGTATTCACAGAAATACCTTGTTCATCGCAAAGATTTTTTAGGCGATCAAAAGCATTCATATCAACGTTTCCTTCCATTTAAGCACCCGTTAATTAAAACTACTTTTAAAAAACTTCAATAAAACTGTTGACTTTTAAAACTAGTTTTAATATACTCTAGGTAAGCTATTTGATTAGCGAAAAAAGACAATAAAAAATATGACCTATCTAAAAACATTTTTACGCTGGGGAGCAGATAAAATGTGTAGTTACAGGCTTTTTAAAGTCTTATTTAGCTATGTCTATATATTAAATCTAGTTTTAATTTTTGTCAATGCTTTTCGCTAATTATTTAGCTAATTATTAATTTGTGCGCTGTGATACCTAGCCAATGAAGGTATATCATGTATGGATTTATAGCTTATGTGGCGGTAGCAACGCTAATAATACAAGGAAGTGAGGGGTGTGAAAATATGTCAGATGATTTAAGTATTCGTGTAAGAAATGAGCTTTACAGAAAAAAGATGAAACATGGAGAACTTGCAGAGTTGCTAGGAATATCAGGACCATATCTTTCAGACATTCTTAATGGAAGAAGAACAGGCCCAAAAGCACAGGAGCATATTAAGCACATTTGCACAATTTTAAATATCAGGGGTGATTAGATGATTCCTGCACAAGTTCAGATTGATATAAACCAAGATGAAATAAGAAATTATATCAACCGAAAACTGGATGAAAGTATTAACGAGTCGCTTTTCACTTGGGATATTAATGAAATGGCAAAACGAACGTGCATGTCAAAATCGTTCCTGGAACAAGAAATACTTCATGATCCACGGATGAAGTTATTGGAACGTAGGAAAGAAAAAGGGAAACGTTTTTGGTTTTATGAAGAAAGCTTAAATGTAATTCGTGAAATTATGGATGAATGGCAGTAAAAATAAAAAAGTGCATGGACAGATGCTAAATCAAAGGGAGAGAGAAAAATGGCACACGAAGAACTGCAATCTTATCAGGAACGATTTTACGAGATAGATAAATGTGATGAACCAATCCGAACAAGGAGATTAGGTTCGTTAATGAATGACCTGGAACTGACGTACAACATTCCAGTTTTGTACGACAGAAAATATAACGAAAAAAATGAAGAAGTAATGAATTTATATCGTGCAGTAAGCTATGCAAGAAAATTTTAGGGAGGGATAAGTGATGTCATACGAACCATATCCCTGTGATAACTGCGGAAAGATGATTCTGTCAGATAACGACGATTTTCATTTTGAAGTAGTTGACAGGCAAGGTATTAATGTTTCTAATCCAGATGCCTGTACAGTGTGCATGAACTGCTGGGATACAGAGGGTTACGGAAAAGAATATTACAGACAGCAGGAACTTAGAGATTTGGAGTATGCACCGTGGTTGAAAGGGGTGATTGTAAAAATGTTTAGCAACGAACTACTTGATTATGTAGCAGACGGTGATCTACACGCCAAATTATCAACTGTTGAATACTCCACAGATTTACGCGAAATCGTTACAGTTGGACAAATGATAAAACATGCGAAAGGGAGTGGGAGTGAATGACTGACCAGATACAAGAAGCCAAAGAATGGCTAGGAGATATAAACGTAATCCTTTCTAATCAAAAGACTAAAGAAGATTATGAGTACGGTAAAAAGAGGGCGGATGCGCTTCAATACCTTATCAATCGTGTTGAAGATTTAGAAAGCGCAATTGCTACTGGACAACATGTTAGTAATCTAATGCAGAAGAAAATAGAGCGCTACAAACAGGCTTTGGAAGATCTCTTATATTCAGATGATCCCGAAGTTATAAGGGTAGTCACCGAAGCACTGAAAGGAGTGAATCAGAATGAACAAATGCATCGAATGCGGAAGCCCGCCAAGAAATAAAAGAAGCTTATTGTGTGATGTTTGTTTTAAAAAAATAGTAAATGATAAGTGAGGTGAAGAAAATTGGCTCTTAAAGAACACTACCTCATGGAGGATTGGCAACAAATGCTGGATGAAGTAGAAAACATCATGAACACATCAATTAATGCTTTGCATATGGCTGAAAATGCGGAATTTAGTTCTAAGAGGGAAGTCATGTTGAAGCTTGAACGTTCGTTGGATACACTTCATGCTCTTAATCGCAAGAAGATTGATAGAGACATTAGCGAACAAGCTACATCTTATTTAAGAAGGCACATGTTTTGAAGGGGGGTGAACGACTTTGGAAAAACCTAAAGGAATGACCTACTCAAGAAACGCTATTTATGCAGTTTACAAGGGCGATGATTTCTTGGTTATGGGCACTCAAAAAGAATGCGCTGATGCACTAAATGTAAATCCAGAGTTTATTCATTGGATGACAACACCAACCGGGAAACGTCGTTTTGAAAGTCGGGTGGATAAATCAAAAGCACTGACTGCATTAGTTGTCGATTGGGAAAGTGAGGGGAGGTGAGTTTCATGCCAACAAATGACTTTCTGTTCGAAAAGGAATATATCATAAGACGCGTTTTACGCATTCATTTCCGAGCACAATACATTTGTGAAAGTACCGGATTGAAATGGATGATTTAATCCAAGTCGGTAGGATTGCCCTATGGAAAGCAAGTGAAAATTTTCGACCAATGGAAGATGGCTTGTCTTTTGACAGCTATGCACATCGGATCATTCGTTTGAAATTGCTAGACTATCTAAGCTATTTAAAGCGACCAATCCGCCAGTGTGATTATAGCGAAAGTATAAATGCGGAGATAGTTGAAGGTATAGAGATTGTAGAAACGATTCATTCTGAAATAAATCTTGAAGAGCAAGCTTTAGACAGGTTTTATTTTGAGGAAGTTTCATCTGGCTTCAATAAACAAGAAAACAATCTATTTCACCAACGAATTGCAGGCTATACCTATAAAGAGATTCAAAGCAACCTTGGTATTAAAGGTAAAAGCTTTAAGGTCCTTAGAGCTAACATGGTTGAGAAAATAAAAAACCACCAGCGCCAACTGGTGATTTAAGAAAAAATATATATTACTGACATTATAACACGAGGGGAGATTTTTTTAAAATGGATGTTAATGTAAATACACATTTGAAGCAATCAGAAATCAATGGTCTTTTTAACGAAATGGAGCAACTGAAAAAACAGCGTAAGAAAGATATGGATCTCATTAATAAGAAAGAAGCAAAAATAATTGAGCACATTTTAGAACATGGAAATGTCCTTGCTTATAAAGATGATGTGCCGCATATTTTGTCGGTCGTTAATACGCATACTCGTAAATTTGATAAAGCAAGACTTGCGGAAGAAACAGGTCGAACTCAAACAGAATTAAACGTGGTCGGAATTGCTGAACTTGTTGAGGATAACCAAACATCATCGGAAGAACTGGAAGACTATTTCTATGAAGAGCCGAACCAGAAATTAAAAGCACGTAAAGCTAAAAAGTCAGATATGGATCTACTCCGTTCTAGTGGTCGTATATGAGCGAAAAACGCATTGAAAATGCAATACAACGTTACCTGGACAGCTTAGGCGCTTACCATATTAAGAATCATGGTTCTATTTATAGCCGTGCTGGCACACCGGATATTACAGCATGTGTAAATGGGAAGTTCGTGGCCATTGAAGTGAAACAACCGGGTGGTGTGGTTAGTCCGCTTCAGGCGGCACATATAGAGTTAATTCGTAAATCGGGAGGTGCTGCCTTTGTCGCTTACAGTCTCGAAGAAGCGAAGGAAAATCTTAAGGAATTCCGTGTTATATGATTTTCAGAAAGACTTACTCAATAAAATCGATCCAGACTATTTGATTGCTGCAGATACCGGTACCGGAAAAACCATGATGGCTATTCATCATTACATCAGGCATTCAAATGGTGAACCGTTATTGATAGTGGCTCCTCCACAAAAGATAAATGAAGGTGGCTGGGATCGTGAAATTGATTTTGTTTCCAATCATTATGGTATCGACATTGAGTATGAGTCATTAAGCTACGGTGTCCTTGCTAGGCGCTGGAAAGAGTTCGCTGGCTGGTTTGTCGTCTATGATGAGTGCCATTACATTAAGAACCCAACAAGTCAACGTGGCAAGGCAGGAATTAAGCTTTCACAGGCTAGTACGAACTTTCTCCTACTGAGTGCTACACCAAGTTCTAACGGGTGGGAGGACACGATTGCTTACATGATTATGTTCGGTCATTACAAGAATAAAACACAGTTTCTAAAGCAACATGCGATTTATGAGGACAAATTCTTTGGCAACCGAAGATTTAAGGCCGTTGTCGATTTCACAGAAAAGGACAAGCTAAACAAACTCTATCAGTCTTTTTCTATCAGACTAGCAAAAGAAGAGTGCCTTGATCTACCTGGAATACATCACGAGCCAATAGAGTTTAAGAAGTCGACAGAATATAACAAGATTCATAAAGATAGAGTCCTGGAAGTCGACGGTGAATTAGAACTTTATGACACGGTCCAGAAACTTCAGTACGGCTTACGGTACTATGCCAATCAAAAGGACAAGCTGAAATATACAGAAATGTTGGCAGAAGGGACAGAAGAAAATATTATCATCTTCTACAACTTCACAAAAGAAAAAGATGAATTGGTTAAGGCAATGAAGAAATTAGGTAAGACCGTTTATGAAGTGAGTGGCCAGAAATTCAGTCTTCCGAGTGAAGAAGAAAAAGATGGCTTGAAAAATTCAGTCACCATTGTTCAGTATCAAGCCGGGGCTGCTGCCATTGAATTACAGTATGCAAACATCGTCATCATTTATACGCCAACGTATTCATATCAGAATCATGATCAGGCACTAGGTAGGGCATACCGTAACGGTCAAACTAAAAAAGTAACTGTATATGAATATGTGACAAAAGGGTCCGTTGAAGAAGCTGTTTATGCAGCATTGAAACGGAAGGAAGATTTTACAGAAGAATTGTTTAAAAAGGAGATGAGGATGTGAGTGAGCAAATCATGCTTGAAAACAAACGTATTTTAATAGGTGGAAATGAATATCGACTTTCAATAATAAAGAACATTGAACAATGTTATGAAGCTCATCTGTCGGATGTAAATAGTCAATTTACGGCTAAAATAAGATTTTATGCATTGAAAGAAGTTGAAAATAAATTAATGGATTGGTTAAGAGCTATGAATGCTCAAAATGACCCAGAATTACGCGTGTTCGATACGATTAAAAAATGGGATGGAGTTGTAATGTTATGAGTTCCCTTCTCCAACGCGACGAACCGAACGTAACAGAGAACCGCCATAAATATGTTGGTGGTTCGGACGTTCCGGTCATCCTTGGATTAAGTAAATTTAAAACACAGTACGAACTAGCAAGTGAAAAAGTTGGTATCACGAAATCGGATTTCCAAGGAAACGAATATACAGCTTACGGCCATGCAATGGAGCCACAGATTCGGGAGTATATCAATCTCACTACCGACTATGAATTTGTAGAAACATCTACCATCGATGAAGAAAACAGTATTCGGGCCAACACAGACGGTGTGGATTATGATGCAAAAACATTACTTGAAATAAAGACACATGGCGCTGTACCAACAATAGAAGTCTATAAAGCACAGATGCAGGCTTACATGTTTGCAAATGACTTAGAACAAGGGGTTCTTGCACTATATGAACGGCCGGCAGATTTCAATTTGGAATTTGATGCTAAAAGATTAGACACTTCTATTATCGTAAAACGTGATGATGATTTCATAAAGAACCTACTTCATGAGATTGAACTATTTTGGAAAAGATGCGATTGGCTTTCTAATAATCGTGGTGCAAGCGAATGGGATTATAACAACTGTTTACCAGAAAATATTATACCAGGAGGAAAGAGGCCTATGGCTACAGAGTTAGAAGTAAAAACGGTCAAATTTGAACCAGCTATCATTGAATTTAACTATGAAGAGATTGAAAAGCAACTTGAAGAAAATCTTAAAAAGTATGAGGGTTTAACCTTCACAGAAAAAGAAGCGAAGGAATGCAACAAGGTCATTGCTGATTTACGAAAAGGCAAGCGCTTAGTTGATCAGTACCGGGTCAAAACGAAGAAACAACTGACAGAACCAATTAAAGAGTTTGAAGCACTGACTAAAAAATTGAATGAAAAGTTTGATTCTGTCATTGATCCTCTTCTGGAACAGTCAAAAGCTTTTGATGAGAAACAGCGTGAGGAGAAACGGATCAAGGTGGAGGGTATTCGTAATCAAGTCATTGAGGATTTACAGCTTGCGGATGAGATTGCGGACCAACTTGTGATTGAAGATCGTTTCCTTAACAAATCTACTACTCTTAAATCGATTGAAGAGGAGTTACACGAGCAGACGAATGCAATCATTGCCCAAAAACTAACGGAAGAAACACAAAAAGAACTTATTAAGCAACATGTAGAAATTACCAATTTAAAGCTGGGTACCGAACTCTTAGAAAGTAGTTATATACATTTAATTGGTCATAAAGAAAATGATGAGATTAAACAGATCATTGAAGATGATGCAAAGAATGCCATTAACCAGTTAGAGCAAAAGCGAGAAAAAGAATTAAAAGAAAAACGGATGGCTGGTGCCGAGAAAATGCACAACGAGTTCAAGCAAGAAATTAAACCACCAACCACCACAGAGGATGAAGAGCAATTCATTGAGGTTTATGAAGTGGTTGGAACGGAATCACAGCTTGATGCATTGGAAGCTTTTATGAAGCAAAACAATATGACTTTTAAAATTGTTGAGGAGGAAAAATAATATGTCAATATCAATTTTGCCGAAGAACGAAAGGAAGGTAGCGAAAGAAACGCCGCGTAACTTTGTGATCTTTGGAGGAACCATGCATGGTAAAACCTACTTTGCAGATGAGTTTCCGAATCCGTTAAACATGAATACCGATGGAAATGCTGAAATGATTGAAACACCGTCTATCAATATTCGCAACGAACGAAATGCAAAAGGGGAAATCACCAAACCAGCAAGTGAAATCTTAATCCAAGCAATCACGGAACTTGAAGCAGGTAACCACACATTTGAAACAATTGTTATTGATGTAATAGATGATGTTGTAACGCTCTTTGAACAAGAAATTATCGAAGAACATGGAGTAAAAAACATTGGTGATATTGGTTGGGGGAAAGGTCATCAGACTCATGAAATGATGGTCCGGGTCCTGGTTATGAGATTGAAAGAATTGACCATGAAAACAGGGATGAATGTCCTCTATTTATCAAGGGTCAATGTCATTACAGAAAATGATGTGGAACGTTATGTCCCTTCACTTAAATTGAAATGGTTGAACATTGTCAATGGAAATAGTGATTACACTATTCTATGCCGCAAGGTTGGAAAAAACTATATTCGTAGAGTTGATTCTAAACGTAAAAATTACACTCGGGACAAAGTAGACGATGAGCGCATTGCTAAATTACTTGATACGGTTTCCGGTGCTTATGATCGGTCGCAGAAAACTTCCAAGAAAGAGCAAGAGGCCATCATTAAAGAAGAGGAAAAACAGCAGGAAGTGGAGCGTGCTTTGAAGCAGCAGGAACGTGAAGAAGCGCTCGAAGGGGATAAGCAAGAGAAAACAACGGAAGTTAAGGACACTAAAGAGCCAGAACCAAAAAAGCCTACTCCAAGAACGCGTAAACGTAGGAGAGTGGCAACAGAATGAATAAATACACTGTTAAAACAGATGAAGCTCATTTCAATTGGATAAAAGAAGATATTCAGCATGATATAAATAAATTGGCAGAAGTCTTCCAGAATCCAAACGTAGTCATTACAGAAGATGAACTGAAAGTGTTTAAATTAAGATATTTGGAATTGAAAGGGCAGCTTGAAGCCTGGAATAGTGAATCATTAAGAAGAATTAAATTACAAAAGGAGAATGATTAAATATGAGTTTAATGGATGCAGCAGCAAAAATTTTAGCAGAAGGTTTTGACGTAAAGAAAGGTGCAGTTAGTGACTTTGAAGAACTACCAGAAGGAACATATGAAGCAATGCTTGAACATGTTGAATGGAGAACTAACGATGATGGATTTGAATGGTTATCTCTTCAATTTGAGATTCTTTCAGAAGGCTATGAAGGTCGTAAGTATTTCGGAATGATCTCTTTCCACAACGAACGGTTCATGAATATGAACATTAAACTTGCACTTCGCGTGGCTGGTGCATTGGGAGTTGAGTTGAATCCGGAGGATTTTGAAACACCAGAAACTAGTTTAGTTGATGCATTCGAGAATGGTGTGGGAATAGAGGTAGACCTTACGTTAACCAACTGGGAAAACAAAAAAACAGGGAAACGCGGTCAAAACTTCATTTGTGACGAACCGCAGTTTGAGTAAGTCATGTTTACTTTTTATAAAGTAACTGCTTCTGGCTACAATGATTGGTCAGCGGTGTTTATGAAAGATGATGAAATAACAACAATTATAGACAAGGGCGCTTTAGAGCGCCTTTTGTCTCAAATAAGCTTCCTGGTTGGTTATAACAATTACAGTATGGATGATAAGTTGCTTGCCAGTATTTTAAAAGGCATGGATCCATACGAATCCTTACAAAGAATACTAGGAAAGAAACGCTTCACTTTAAATTTACAAAATCCAATTAGCATTGACTTAAAACAAGAGCTTCCCGATTTGGATTTAAAAGAAATACAAGCAAATTTATCTTATGACATTTCTAAGACAGACATTGAAACAGACTTGAAAACTATGCAATTTATTTTTAAAGAAAGAGAAGATTATTTCACCAGTAAATTCGAGGTCGTGAAAGAATTTCAGCTTCCGGCATCATCTTTAAAAAAGACCAGGGTCAACTTGGCCAGTGATGTTTTAAAATCACGAAAAGGTAAAGATGCGGATCGATTGAACTTATCTTTTGATAAACAGCTTGCAGTTGCCGAACTTCCTAAGCCCGTCATTGATTTTTATAAAGATATTCAGAAACAGTTCCAGGGCGGTCGAGATTTTAAAGACTTGGAAAAACAAAGGTTCACCTTTAAGTTAGCAGGATTAGATCACATTTATGGATTCGGTGGGTTGCACGCTGCTAAAAATAATTATGCTTCAGAAGGTCATTTCATGCAGATTGATGTGAAGTCTTATTATCCTTCCTTGATCTTGAATAATGGCTTTTTAAGTGGAAAAGCGCAAGATTATTATCAGGCTATATATAACGATAGAAAGAAATTACAAGCACTTGAAAGTCCTATAGAAAAAGCATACAAGCTTATATTGAATATTGTCTATGGCGGGTTGAAATCAAAGTGGACAAACCTTTATAATCCCCAAGCTGCTAATAATGTAGTTGTAAATGGCCAACTGATTCTTACTCATTTGATTTTATTATTAGAGAAGTTTTGCGAGATTATCCAAACGAATACAGATGGAATTATTATCAAGTACGAACCAGTAATGAAAGAATCCATTTTAAAAATCGTTCATTTGTTTGGAGAACATTATTCTTTAGATTTTACGATTGATTACATTAAACAGATTGCCCAGCGCGATGTGAACAATTATGTAATTAAATATGACGATGACACGTTACACGCTCGTGGCCGGTTTGCGAACCATGAAGGTGGGAACTATGAGCGAAATAGCTTAACGATTATTGATAAGGCATTAGTTGATTACTATATGGACGGAATTAAGCCAAATAGGACGGTTTTAAACGAGTGGAGGGCGAATAGGCTCGAAAGGTTTCAGAACGTCGTGAAAGCCGGGAAATTTGACGGAATGGCACACGAAATGAAAGAGGATACGTTACTTGAAGGGACGTATACTAGTCATTTTGAAAAGCTTCCAGATGTAAATCGCGTTTTTGCTTCCAGGGATAAATATTCCGGGTCCATCTATAAAACAAAAAAAGGCGCGGAAACCAAATATACAAAAGTTCCTTATACATCGGAAAACTGCTTGGTTTGGAATGAGTCACTAGACAAATTAAACAAACGGCACATTGATTTGAATTGGTACATTAAAGAAATTGAAGGGTGGATATTTTAGATGCGGAAATTCACCAAAGGAGAAAAGTATAGGCCAATTGTGAAGGTCGATAAAGTGAAGAAACATGTTCCAACTGTGATTTATGTATCTGGTAGGCGTTATGTACTTGAGCATAGTAATCAATGGAAGGGTGGAGGGAAATGAAAATAACAGTAAATGAGCAACCCCAGCAATTCTGGCTAGCGATGAAAGAGTGGACACCGGCCGTCGGGCATGGCATTCAGGTAGGAGATTACCAATTTTGCGCTATCCCGATTGGTAAGGGGGACCGACTAAACGTATCCGAGGTAACGACAGGAGCTAAAATTATGATCATTCCTGTGAACATTTTTGATTATCTATTCATGTCCACGAAAGAAGGGGCAATTAAATTCTTTTATGAAGTTGGCGAAAGAATTGAGGAAATTATAAGGAAGCACGGCACATTTGGTGAAGAACTGGAAAAAATACGGAAAGTTGTACAGGATCGGCTGGGAGAAATGCCGGAAATTATAAATATTGAGTTGGAGGAATTAGAATGAGACCACTATATGTAATTGCCGAACAAGGCACAGGTAAACTTTATGCGGGAGATAAAATGGTTAGAGATTATTATACAGGTGAGCGAATGAGTGCTTGGATCACTGCTTATCCGAACAAAAAGAAACCTGCACTCTATGCATCTAAAGCAAAAGCTAAAGAGCGATTAGAGTATCTTAGTCCTTATTTTTATGTGAGAAGAGCCAGAGGTAGAGAATTGAAGTGGGCAACACCAGAACAACTTTCAGGACCGAAGGGAGACTAACCAATGAACTACATTGACACCGGAAAACGGATTGGTGAACTTGTACAATCCAAAAATGAAATGTATGGAGATGCTTTTCATATGAGCGGCGAATTTTTAAACATACTCTATCCTAATGGAATTAAACCGGGTCAGTATAACGATATGCTTGGACTCATTCGTTTATTTGACAAGCAAATGCGGATTGCAAACGGGAACCAGGGTGACGAAAATGCTTGGAATGATATTGCTGGATATGGGATTTTAATGAGTGGGGAGGAATCTGAATGAATATGCCTACACCATGCCCAGAATGCGGGGAAATCTGCGAATTTGATCGTATGAAAAATATTGGACATGTATTGTATTGTGATGAATGTTATGAGGAATTGGAGGGTGAATCTGAATGATTAAAGTAGGTTTCAAGAAACTAGCAGATGATGCAATTTTGCCAGCAAGGGCACACTACAGTGATTCAGGTTTTGATTTGTTCGCAAATGAGAATGTGACTATTGAACCTGGTGAAACGGTAGTTATTAAAACAGGAATAGCAATTAATCTACCTTATGGATATGAAGCACAGGTAAGACCAAGAAGTGGTGTGACAAGTAAAACAAAATTAAGAGTGCAGCTTGGAACGATTGATAATTCGTATACGGGAGAAATTGGGGTAATTGTTGACAATACGAACGATTTTCCACCAGATGTCTCTTTTCGTTTTCTTGGAAACACATTTAATATCAATGGAACTGTTATTGATAATTTATTTTGTAAAAACGAACATGGAACGTATCTCGTCAAAAAAGGCGACAAACTATCCCAGCTGGTCATTCAGAAGTTACCGCAAGTACATGCCTATGAAATAGAAAAACTACCAGATACGGAACGCGGGTCCAATGGATTTGGTAGTAGTGGATACTAATTAATTTATTCTATTATACCACATCGCACCATAGAAAAGAGGTGATTGCTTGCTTCGCTTTATCGAATTAGATGGCAAGGTACCGAAGCATGACTTTAAGACTTTTTCAACAGATCATAAAAATTATGATGATGCAGGGGTCATTTTAAATAAAGATATTATTGTAGTAGATTTTGATGATTACACGGACATAGGTGGCTTGATTTATTCAAGCCATCCTACTTTAAAAGTACATACCACCAGAGGGTTTCATCTGTGGTATAAGAGGCCAACAGCAGAAAATATTCGAACACCATTTCGTAACTATACCGACAAATTAACAGTCAGTGGTGCAAAGGTGGATTATAAGACTGGCACCAGGGCACATGCCACCATTAAACAAAATGGCAAACTAAGACGAATGGAAAATGAGCAATATCTTGATAATATAAATGACTTGCCAGAACTGCCATTTCTTCTTTACCCGAGCAAGTTAAGGCATGACATTTATCAAATGACAGACGGGCAAGGACGAAACAGTGCCTTATACAGTCATTTGTTGTCGACCTTAGAACAATACTCATTAGACGGCGAAACATTAAATGAACTTGCCGATTTCATCAATAAATACGTATTCGCGAAACCACTTGATGAGCGTGAACTCAAAAACACTATCCAATCAGTTAAAAATAAGAACCCTGCTCCAACCAAACAAAAGTATCTGGACCCGAAAGATATTATTATGACCAGCGAGGTTCTGGTGGAGAGATTGGATATTCATTTATATCGAGGGAAACTTTTCTTTAAGCAAGATGATCATTTTATTTATGATAATAATTTACTCTTAAGAGCCATCGATAAACTGATAGCCCTTAAACCAAATCAACATAAACAGCTGCTTGATCTATTCCAGATTAAATCAACACTACAAGATGCTGACGATTTACCCGTACAGTTCGCGAACGGATATGTACTTTATGACAATGAAGTGGTTGAAGTGGATCCAGGCTTTACACCATATTACTTAAATATTGATTATAAAGAAGATGCTTACGATGAGCATGTGGACAATTTCCTTAATTGGTTTACATGTAACCGGAAAGATTTACGCAATGTAATAGAGGAAATGTTTGGCCATGTTTTGATGACAAAAGGATTTCCCCACAAGTCATTCTTCTTTTGGGGAGAATCCGGTAGTAATGGAAAGTCAACTTTAATTAAGATGCTGCAGGCATTCGCTGAGGGGCTACACACAAATGTACCGCTTGATAAGTTTGAAGATGATACCAGTGTGTACAGTTTGATTGGTACGCTCCTTAATGTGGCGGATGACATTGACGCTTCTTATTTAGACAAGTCCAGTAACTTTAAAACAATTGCTTCTGGTGATCCGGTGATGGTTAGGCCCATATACCAAACAGCTATCGCTTTTAGCAATAAAGCAACGTTGGTTTTTACTTGTAACGAATTGCCCGTCTTTAAAGATAAGTCTGGTGGGATTAAAAGAAGGATGCAAATTATACCGTGTGATGCGGTTGTCCAGGAGCGTGACGTGAGCATTGATGAAAAACTGTCCAGTCCGAATGCAAAAAGCTACCTTCTCAAACTTGCGCTTGCGGGGGTAGAAAGGATACTGAAGAATGGTGATCTGTCGAAGTCCGAAACGATAGAAGATGTTACGAGACAATATTTCGTAGAGTCCGATAGTGTTGTAGCATTCTTAGAAGAACACGATATGAATGAAAAGGTTACTAGTGCGGCCTATCGTATGTATGCCGCTTACTGTGAAGAACATGGTTTAAATGCTGTAGGTAATACAGAATTTGGTCGCCGCTTGAAGAGTGCTGGGTATGGCAAGAAAAGAATTACAAAAGATGGTAAACGTCCTGAAGTATATGTTAAATAATAAATCTGTCATAGATAGAGTCATAGACATAGCATAAACATCTATGACAGCCCATTAACTTATGTATATCAAGGCTTTCAAGGTTTTTCAATGAACTTAAGTGTCATAGATGAAAAAAACATCTCTGACAGTCATAGACCCTTATTATATATAGCTTTATAGTATATTTTATTCTTACTGTCATAGATAAAGTAGTATATATAAAACAAAAATAAAAAATAAGAAAAAAAGAACAATAATAAAAATATAAAAGAATTTTTTCCCGTATCTCTGACAGTTGTATAAACGTTGATAGAATAAAGCTTATTGAGGTTTTTAATCTCTGACACTCATCTCTGACAACAAACATAAAAGGTAGGTGAAGCAATTTGTACGAATGGCTGCTTGACTATCAAAAATTAACGAATGAAATTGATTATCTTGAATACCAGCTAGATAGAGAAAAAAGAGAATTGAAAAGGTGGACAAGTGGTGATTTAAGTAAGGTCAAATTAAATGAGCACTCCATTGCTTCAGGGTTAGAGGAAAGGATCGCGGCACTCGAATATGAACTTGCCCACAAGATGAATGATTTATTTAATGCTAAAAAGTTAATTAGCATGTTTGACGGTTTAGATAATAAAATACTTTATCATAAGTATGTTGAAGGAAAAAAACTAATTAATATTGCAGATGAATTAGATTTGAGTCCGAATTATATTTACAGTAAACACGCTGAAATAATGAAAATAATTAAGTTTGCCCATAACTTAACATTTTCTTAGGGTGTATAAAATGTATAGAATCTATTGAAAATCTGTTTTATAGTTGTAGCATAAACAATTGCATAAAGTTTCCAACTCAATCATAATAAAGTTAAAAAGTTACGGGGTGATTGAGTTGAGAAAGTACTTATTTATTATAATTGCAGTATTAGTTGTAGCGCTGATAATTTCAATTCTTTACGGTGTCGGAAAAGGTGCAGAGCTTGAAGAAGATAAAGTAACGTATGATGAACTGCAATCGCTAATTGCGGACAAAGAAATTGAACTGCGTGACATTACAAAGGAATTGGACGATAACAAAGAATATTATGATGAACTACAAGAGATAGCTGCTGAGCATGAAGAACTGTTAGAAACTGTTGTTGATTATAAGGCAGAAATAACTTCATTAGAAACAGACATAGAGGAAAAAGAAAAAGAGTTAGAAAAGATCAACGGTGAAATAGCTAAAGTTAAAGATGAACCAATTAAAATTAATCCTGGCGTGTATTATTTTGGAGAAGACTTAGATGTAGGAAGATATAAATTAACAAACCAGGAAGGGTATAGAGGTAACGCTTATTTTTATGGCGACGATAGTTTTGCTGAAACGTTTGGTGAGGGTGATTTATCCATAGAAGAATATACCTTCTACGGGGATGAGGGAGACAAACTGAAAGCAGACATCCCCATAGAGTTATACCCCGTTGAATAAAACTAAGACACTTACTTCATTGTAAGTGTCTTTTTATTATGGAGTTGATTACATGTGCTAACTAAAGCTGAACAAAGAAACTTCTACAACTCAAAGGCATGGAGAGATAAGAGGGAAGACATACTCAAGCGTGATAACTATGAGTGTGCATGGTGTAAAGAAGATGGAGGTGTAACCACTAAAGATCATGCTATCTTGGAAGTGGATCACATCAAAGAGTTAGAGGACTTTCCCTGAACTTGCATTAGAAGATAGTAATCTAAGAGTGCTGTGCAAGTTCCATCACAACAAAAGGCATAAACGATTTGAATTCGCACCAAAGAAAAAACCTAAGTGGGATGATGAACGCTGGTAGCAGGCCCCCGGTCAAAAAGTTTTGCAAAAAAAGTTCAAGGGGGAACCGGGCAGGGGGCTCAACTGTCTAAAAATAATCGAATTGAGAGCAGATAGGGGGTGGAGAGGGTGAAAGTATCTGATATAAATAAACTTCGCCAAGAACTGTTAAAACAGCACGAAAATGATGCAATGAAAAAAGCATATGTTGAAAGATATATTAGCTTTTTAAAAATTGATGCCAAATGTGATACAGACATAAGAAAAAATGGAACAATGATTTGGATTGAAAATGGTAGCCAACGATTTGCCAAAACGAATCCTTCCGTTACGACAAAATTGGATATTGCTAAGAAACTTGAACGACTTGAACATTTAATTGGTATTGGCCCGGCGCCTGACCCCCCTCCTGTAAAAGAGAAGGATACGAAAAAAGGAAAGAGTAGTTTAATTTGACGCTTAATGTATTAAATTATACTTCTCACAAATATGTGAATGAGTATATTCAGTCTTGGCGAAGCGGAAAAATAATTTTAAATATAGATCGTATTAAACTGATTGAATGGTTGGAACGAGATGTTCTGACTATGGATGGTATTTATTTTGATGATGAACAAATCGAGAACTATATAACCTTTACAGAGAAATATTATTTTCCGCTCACACCTTCACAGAAATTTAAGGTGTGTTTTATTTTTTTGTTTTATGATGACGATACTTTAGTATTTAATGAACACTTTCATTATGAAGCACGTGGAGCAGGTAAGACAGGATTTATATCAACATTAGCGAATTATTTCATTAGCGATCTACATGGTGTTAATTTTTATAATGTGTCTGTTGTGGCCAATAGTGAGAAACAAGCGAAAATGTCATTTACCGAAGTTTATAACACGATCGATATGGATGATAATTTAAAAGAGCATTTTGACCATAAAAAAGCGCAGATTGAAGGAAGGGAAACAAGGTCCATTTTTCAATTTCACACATCTAACGCTGGAACAAAAGATGGTTTACGTGATGGGTGCGTTATTTTTGAAGAGGTACATCGATACGAGGATTCAGAGGTTGTTGATGTTTTTACAAGTGGGCTTGGTAAAGTAATCTATGATCGAGTGTTTTATATTGGTACAGATGGATTTATAAGAGATGGTTATATTGATAGATTAAAGGAACGTTCAAAGAATCTACTGGAAGGACATGTTGATGTTCGTGAAGATGGATTGTTCCCTTTTATGTGTGCTCTTGATGATGAAGATGAAATGCACGATTTTGATATGTGGCAGAAAGCTAACCCACAATTTCACGAACCTATGTCGGTTTATGCTGAAAATCTTTTTAGGCGAGTAAAAAAGGAATACTTGAAATTAGAACATGAACCTAGTGGATTTGAAGAATTCATTACGAAACGGATGAACCTTCCAAAAGTAGATTTAGAAAAAAGCGTTACATCTTGGGAAAAGATTAAAGCTACGAATCAACCCTATGATCTAGAAGAATTAAAGCGCAGGGAATGTATTGGTTGTTTGGATTATGCATCCGTTCGTGACTTTGTAGCAATGGGATTGTTGTTCATGAAAGAAGATAAATATTATGTACCAAAAGAATTAACACATTCATATGTTTGTAAACCATTTGCTGATAAACATTATGCTTACAGCAGACCAAAAGCGGAAGGGAATAACAAAAAAGACCATCGGAAATTCGCTCCAATTCGTGAGTGGGAAGACGATGGTCTTTTGAGTGTGATTGATAAAGAAACGATGGACCCTTACATGGTGGTCGATTGGTTTGTTCAGCGAAGGGATGAAGGCTGGAACATTAAAAAAGTAATCGGTGATAACTACCGTATGGAAATATTAAAACCATTGTTTGAAACAGAAGGGTTTGAGGTTGAGGTCATCCGTAATCCGGATGCTGCAAGTGGTTTGTTAGCTCCAAAAATAGAAGTTTCGTTTTCAGAGGAACGAGTAATCTTTGGGGACAATCCTTTAATGCGCTGGTATACAAATAACGTATTCGTGAAACGGCTCCCTAATGGAAATAAGGTCTACCGGAAAAAAGAAGCGGTCAAACGTAAGACGGATGGCTTCATGATGTTTCTTTATGGCATGTGGGCAAGCCGTGATTTAGAAGATGAAAGTGTGGATGATGTTTTAGATTTTCTTGATAGCTTTGAGTTTTAGGGGTGGTGTATTGTACCTTATTTTATATTTTGTATTAATTTTGTTTGCCATATGTATTTTGACAATCTTGCATATCCCATTTCTTTATGTGGTTAGTGCTTTGTTAGAAAAAGTATATTTTTTATTTGTCGATAAGAAGTGATCCAAACCTAATCCACCATGAAAGGATGTGATTAAAATTTGAGTGTACTTGATATGTTTAAACGGAACAGGGAATCAGGAGAAGAATTATCCGAAGCGCTTGACGATTGGGAATTCTTTGGCTTAGATGTTGAGCAACGTTTATATCTAAAAAACTCAGCTATAGAAACTTGTGTAAATTTAATGGGTAGAACAATTTCAACGGCTGATTTTCGATTCATTAAACATAAAAGGCGAATCGATCATGATTTTGATTATATGCTCAACGTTAGACCGAATAGCAATCAGAGCGCTGCCGAATTTTGGAAAGACTTCATTTATACATTACTAGTAGAAAATGAAGTGCTTGTCATTTTAAGCGACACGAACGAACTACTAATTGCTGATAGTTTTGACAAAATACCATACGCACTCTATGAGGATATTTTTAAGAGTGTGACTGTAAAAGGCTATACATTTAAGCGTGATTTTAAAATGAGTGAAGTCATTTATATGACGTACAACAATAAAAAATTTACTCGTTTTTTAGATGGCATGTTCAAGGATTATACGGAAATGTTTTCCCGTATGGTCGAAACGAAAATGTATGAAAATCAAATTCGAGCATTGGCAGAAATTGAAACAACGCAAAAGTTGGATGATGAAAGCCGAAAGACATTAAATGATTTCATATCTCGGATGTATGCGGCATTTAAGAAAAGTGCATTTGCCATTGTTCCAAAAGTGAAAGGTTTTAACTATGACGAAATAACAAAGGGGCAAGGGACTAAAGCTCAACCAGTAAAGGAATTGGAAGAATTAAGGAAAGACACCACCAAGCAGATTGCTAATATTCTTGGGATTCCTTCTGCTCTTGTGCTTGGGGAACTAAGCGAATATGAAACAGCAATGAAAGCTTACATTCGTTTAACCGCCAAGCCTTTAGTGGAACAAATTAAAGATGAACTAACAGCTAAGCTGATTGATGAAAAAGATTACAAGGATGGTCTTCAACTGAGAGTTTATGGTGTAAACGAAAAGAGTCCGCTCGAGATGGCGCAAGATGCGGACAAGCTACGGGGATCAGCTGTTGCAAACGGTCATGAAATTCGTGAATTAATAGGCTTTGAACATTCGGACGATCCCATACATGATAGATTCTTTATTACAAAAAACTACACGACAAGTGATGAAGCTGTTGAGGGTGGTGAAGAAAATTAATAAAGAAAAATTAGTACGGGAATTCGATAGGGCTATAAATGACAAAACATTTTTGTTTTTAATATTGGAAATTGAAGCTGAAGGAATCAGAGAATTTATAGTTATTCCTAGAGAGTCTTTTGTAGAAAAACTTTCTTTTTACAAAAGAAGCTACACCTATGAATTAGTACATGTTATGAATAAAGATGTGTTCATTCGTAGTTTTGCTGCAGTAAAAGATGTGACAAGATTAATGTTCATTTGAAGGAGGTGAGAAAGATTGAAGCATAAAATCAAAGGCGACATCATTTCTTGGAACAGTTCCATTTGGGATTTTAACCAAAAAATGAGATCCGTCAAAGAGGATGAAGATATTACTCTTGAAATTAATTCTTATGGTGGAGATGTATTTTTAGGAATCGATATGATGAATACTTTACGTTCTCACCAAGGAAAAGTTACTGTAATAATTACAGGTATTGCAGCAAGTGCCGCATCTGTAATTGCTATGGGAGCAGACATATTAAAAATGTATTCTAATACCCAGCTTATGATTCATAATGCTTGGACTGTTGCGCGTGGTAATGCTAAAGATTTACGCAAGGTCGCAGATGATTTAGAGAGCATTGGCGAATCTGTATTAGCGTCTTACACTCATAAAGTTGATGCCGACACAGTTAAAAAACTGCTTGAAGAAGAAACTTATATGTCGGCTAAGAAAGCAAAAGAATATGGTTTTATTGATGAAATTGTGGATGATGTAGCAGCTGAAGAGGTCGAAAGTGAGATTTTCTCCAACAAAGCTAAAGAATTTAATAACACCATAAAAGCTGAAGATAAACAGCTTGAAAAGAAAATTATTAGTCTTGAAGATGAAATTACAAAATTGAAACAAAAATTAAATGAAAAGGAAAAGGAACCCAAACAGCCAGCAGCTGCACAAAGACGAGGGTTCTTTTTTTAATTCCAAATTTAGGAGGAATAATTTATGGTTATGAAATTAAAAGGTAAAATGGAAAATTTTAAAGCTAAGAAAGAAGCTTATACAAAATTGTTGAAAGATGAAAATGCTACACCAGAACAATTACAAAATGCAGTAGATGAAATGTTTACAGCATTACAAGAGGATTTAACAGAGAAAATTACAGCGGATGCACGTAACTCTTCCATGGATACACAGGTGTTAGTTTCTCGGGGAAGCCACGTTTTAACATCAGAAGAAACAGCTTTTTATAATAAAATTGTGGAAGATGGTGGCTTTAATGATGAGTCTGTTCTCCCGGAATCTGTACAAGACCGTATTTTTGAGGGTCTAGTAAAAGATCGTCCATTGTTACAAGCTATTGGTTTACAAGACCTAGGAGCTGTCACGAAATTCATTTATTCTGACCCAACACTTGCTTACGCATGGAAAGAAATCATGGGAGATATTAGCGGACAAGTTAACACTGCATTCCGTGACGAAAAAATTACCCAGCTTAAATTAACAGCATTTGGAGCAATCCCGAATGACATGTTAGAACTTGGTCCAGTGTGGGTTGACCGCTATATGGTTACTCTTTTAATCGAATCTTTAGCAGCTGGACTTGAATACGGACTAGTTAACGGTCGTGGACCTGCACAAGATGAGCCTATTGGTTTACTCAAAGATGTTAATCCAGATACAGGAGCAGTTACAGATAAAGAATCAAGTGGAACATTAACATTTGCTCCATCTGAACGTGGTGAGGTTGTTGTCGGTGAATTGTATGGAGTGCTTTCTAATTTATCTAAAGATGCTGATGACAAATACCGTAAAGTGTTAAATAAAGTCGTTATGGTTGTGAATCCAATTGATTTGTTAGCAGTGAATGCTCGTCACACCATTCAAAACGATTCAGGGACATTTGTAACTAACCTACCATATAACTTAACGGTAGTTGATTCAGAAGAAATTCCAGTTGGAAAAGCATTGTTTTTTGTACAAGGTGAATACATTGCGGCTATTGCCGGTGGGTACAAGTTGAAGAAATTTGACCAAACACTAGCCATTGAAGATGCAACGCTTTACACGATTAAACGTTTCGCAAACGGGCGTCCGAAAGATAATAAAGCAGCAGTCGTATATGATTTGGACATTCAATTTCCAGTACCAGGAGAAGAAGAAACTCCCTAAGCAGCCCGTAAATTTAAAGGCTAGTGCAACAGATACCGCTGCCAAATTACAGTGGGACTAGCCTTTAATCAGGGCTATTTTTAATAGATGAGAAAGGAGAATGTACATGCCTTATAATGTATATCAAGACGGCGAATTGATAGCGGAAGGTATTGAAAGTAAAGAGTACACTGTCGAAGGATTAACTCCTAACACAGAGTACTCTTTTTCCGTATCCGAAGTTATTGGCGAAAAGGAATCTGAACGATCAGAACCAGTTATTGTTAAAACAAAATATAGCGATGTGGAATCAGTTACAGTCTCACCTAAAACAAACAATTTAGAAGTTGGTGCCACTCGTAAACTAAACGCAACAGTTGAACCGTCAACAGCTAAACAAGATGTCACATGGTCATCTAGCGATGATGGAGTAGCGACTGTTGAAAACGGTACTGTCACGGCAATAGGTGAAGGAACAGCGACAATAACAGCTACTGCTGAAAATAAATCTGATACAGCTACCGTTAATGTAACCGAACCTGAACCGGATCCGGAAGAATAAGAGAGGTGATCTACTTGGTCACTGATGACTTATTAAAACAATTTAAAGACAAGATGCATATTTTTCACGATGGAGAGGATGACAATTTAAAAGAGTTGTTGTCCTTTTCTATTGCTTTTGTCGAATCCAAAATAGGGAAGTTTGACATCAAGAAACACACAAAAGCAAGGGAACTAGTCTTTGAACGTGCTCGTTATGCTTACAATGATGCTCTTGAATATTTTGAGGATAATTTTTTAAGTGAAATTATCTCTTTGAGTCTTGAAATGGCTGGTGATGAAGATGTGGAAGAATGAATATAAACCGCCACGTTATCGAAGCGGCGATTTTAATACACCAGTTGTCTTTTATGAATATGGAGAAAAAAGTGGACCATTGCCAGGGCAAAAAGAAAAGAAAATTTTATTCGAATGCCTGGCCAAGATAGATGGAGTATGGCTCAAAGACTTAGAACGCGCTAAGCAAAATGGAACCCTATCAGAAGTAACAATTATCATCCGTAATCCCATCGGCTCATACACACCAACGAATAAGCATTTTGTCAAAATCGAGGATAGTATTTATCCGGACCCTTACAATATTAAGCATGTTCAGCCAGACGTTAAAGATCCTAATTTTATTAATATAGTTGGGAAATTGGCAACATGATTGATATTAAAATGACGGGTGTTAATGAACTGTTAGAAGAACTAGATCGTCGTTTTGGTAAAGAGAATATGGACCGTATTAGTGATGCGGCGCTACTTAAAGGCGCAGAGGTTTTTGTTAAAGAATTAAAGGCATCAATCGGCACCAGTGGGAAATACGCAAAAGGTTGGACAGTTGAAGATATAACAATATCTGGACCTCAATACATTGGTGGCGTGAAAGTTGTAAAAGTACATTTTAATGGTCCTCATGGCCGTTATCGAATTATACATTTGAATGAATGGGGAACTGTTAAGATTCCGAATCCACCACGTAAGGGTGCAATTGCACGAGCGATGCGTAATGCTGAAAATGCATATCGCGAAGCTATTAAACAAGCTGTATTGGAGGGGATATAATGATATGGACTATTTATAATGCGCTACTTGCTGATGCAGTTATCAGTGATCTGGCAGGCGATAGAATTGATTTTTATGAATATCCAGAGCCTGCTGATATTAAAGAAACGCATATCATCATTGACCCTTTAGTTGTCCCTAAGCCTGGAGATTATGCTGATGATACTTGGTTAACAGATGATTACATGTTTCAAATTGACGTGTGGTCAAAAGATATGGACGAACGTAATCTAATTGCTAATAAAATACAGTACTTTATGTGGAAACTTAATTTTAGGCAAATTGACGGTATGGATGAATACGACAACGAGTATGACATTTTTCGTGATGCTCGTCGTTATCGTGGCAAGGCATACCGAAAAGATTTTAATAATTTATAGGAGTGATATAAATGCCAGAAACAGAAAAGAATTATTTATCCTTTACTGGGTTAACGGATTTTTATTATGGAACAACGAAAAATGATGACACAGGAATTAATGAGGATCAGGCAGAGCGTATTAAGTTTTTGCAAAACATTAATATTAGTACACCACAAGATATTGTTAAGGCTTATGGAGACAACGAGACGGCTGAAATGGCGATCTCTACTGATGCGACGCAATTAACTACTCAATTCCACAAAATTCCTCTAGAAGATAGAACTATTATTTATGGATGGAAGAAGAGTGGTAAATTAGTGGGTTTGTCTGGGTCACCTAATCCACCGTATGTAAGCTGTATGTTCACTCGCACAATGGAAGATGGTTCAACGGAACATATTGGTTTTACAAAAGGAAAATTCAAAATGGCTGACGTTGAAGGAAATACGAAGGGTGAATCTGTTGAATTCGGTACAGATAATACAGAGGGAGAATTCATGCCGCGTGAAGTTGATGGTTTTGATGAGAATATGACTTTTATCATTGTTGCTGATGAACCGGGAGAAACTGAAAACAGGGATAAGCTGTACAAAGTCATTTTTGGTGTAGAACATCCTGATGCAAAGAAACCAGAAGAAAATCCCTCTTAAGCCCGTAAATGTTACTGCCACGTCAACCGATAAAACAGTAACTTTAAAGTGGGAGTAATACAGGGGTGAATCAATAAAGAGCAGGCCTAAAAGGTCTGTTCTATTTTTTATGTGGAGGAATGAAGATGTCTAATTTAAAACGTGAAAAAATTGAACTCATTAAAAATCCGGAAGCAGTAAATAACGGTGATGAACCGGAAATTGAAAAGGTGTGGACTGTGCCATTTTTATCGTTTAAAACGTCTCGTGAAGCAGTGTCCTTATTGAATGAAGTTATCGGAAATACCAAAATGTCTGATGATGATAAAAATGACAAAATCATTGAATTTCTTTCAGAAAAAGCTTTCGGCGGAAAAATCACAAAAGATGATATTTACAATCGTTTTCCTGGACCTGGTTACACAGATCAAGGAAATGCTCAAGAGGTGCTTGAAGGAATATTATTCTTTGTTGCAAGTGGGGAGCAGAGTGATGATACAAAAAACTTCCTAGCGGGGAAGAAATAACCCCGCAAGCTTTAATGAAGAGCATGGATAAATTTGCACGTGATTTGATGAAAGAAGGCAAGGACATTAACGAAATACTTGATATGCCTGTCCATTATGTCATGGAAATTCTAAAAGAAAAAGTCGAAGTCAAACAAGCAAATTCATTCTTTGACTTACTAGGTTAGGAGGTGCAGACTTGGAAAAAATAAAAGGTTTGGCTATTGAACTAGATTTAGACCATTTGTCCGTTGATAGAGGACTTAAAGGTTTAAAAGATAATTTAAAAACAGTCAACTCTGAAATGAAACGTAACATGTCTGCTTTTGATTTTGGTGAAAAAAGCGTCAAAAAATATGAAACGAGCCTATCCGGATTAAACAAAAAACTTGAAGTACAAAAACGTGCAGTTGCTGAAGCCAAGAAAGAATATGAAGAAATGGTCAAAGAGCACGGACATGGTTCTAAGGAAGCTGAAAAGGCCGCCCGTGAATATAACAACCAAGCAGCTGCACTGAATAACCTAGAGCGTTATATCGAAAGAACAAAAAAAGAGCTTGCTGACTTTGAAAAAAAGCAACGTATTGCTAATTCCAATTGGACTAAGATGGGCGATAAACTGGAAAGTTATGGCGGTAAGCTGAAAACCTTTGGCTCCCAAATGGATGACGTCGGTAGCAAAATGACTAACAAAATAACCAAGCCCGCTTTAGTTGCTACTACCGCAGCAGCTGGATTGGTTGGTGCTCTTGGCTGGAAACGCCTTACAGGTCTTGATGCGGCACAAGCGCAACTTAAAGGATTAGGTTACAGTACCAAAGAGGTTGGACGCATATCTGACCAAGTAACGACAGCTATTGATGGTGGAATGACCACAATGGCAGAAGGTACAGCAGTCGCAGCAGGTGCACTTGCTGCAGGAGTAAAAGAAGGTAAAGAACTTGAACGATATATCAAGCTTGTTGGTGATGCTGCAGTAGGTGCAAATCGTCCTGTTGAAGAAATGGCAATGATTTTCAACCGTGTTCAAGGTAACGGAAAACTGATGACACAGGAATTAAATTCCATTGAACAAGGTATGCCAGGATTTAGTAAAGCTATGTCCAAACATTTAGGCGTGTCATCAGAAAAGTTCCGTGAAATGGTTACGGATGGCAAGGTATCATCTAAAGACTTTTTAAAGGTTATGGAAGATTTTGCCGGTGGTATGGCTAGTGCTTATGCCGAATCATGGGATGGTATGGTTGCCAATACAAAAGCGTACATCGGCATTATTGGAGAAAATTTCTTGCGTGGTATTTTCCAAGATTCCAAGAAGTCACTCGCTGATTTTATCGAAATGCTTAAGTCACCAGAAATACAACAGCGCGCAGCTGAAATGGGAGAAACAGCAAGAGTAGCATTTAATAAAATGAAAGATTCAATTATGGATGTCGTCGAGTGGTACCAAAACTTAGATGATGGACAAAAACAAATGATTCATCGTTTGGGATTAATGGTTGTCGCTGGCGGTCCAGCTTTACAACTTGCTGGTAAGTTAACAAGTGGCCTTGGATCTGTTTTAAAAGTTACGGGTAAATTATCAAAAGCAATAGGAGTTGCTCGCGGAGCCGGTTTAGTGGCAGGACTAACAAGTTTAGGGCCAATGGCTGTTGGCGGTATTGCGGTAGCAGGACTAGCCGCTGTCGGTGGCGCAGCTTATTCCATGTACAAAGAAAAGAAAAAAGCGAATGAAGTTAGTCTGGATTTAGCTGAATCATTAACAGATGAAGCTATAGAACTTGAGAAAGCAGCCGAATCATTCGATAAGTTATCAGGAAAGGCAAAGATAAGTAATGCGGAATTAGCTGAATTAAACGATTTAAATATTCGTATTTCCCAATCAAGCAATCCTGGTGAAATTGAAGCACTACAAAATCAATATGATGAATTAGCAAAGAAATCGGGCTTATCCAAAGATGAATTAAAGAAACTGTTTGAAGCGAACGAAACTATTATCGATCAAACTCCCAATCTGAAAACGTCCATTAGTGAACAAGGAAATGCGTTTGCTGAAAATACTGATCGAGTCAATGAGTATGTGCAGGCAATGCTAGAATCTTCAAGGGTAGAGCTAGGGAATCAAAGGAAAATAGCTCTAAAAGAGGAGGAAAGATTACTTGATGAAATAGCAAAAAAGAATCTAGAAATAGAAGATATCGAAAGAGGAATGTTATTACTTGATAATGCTTCACTTTTGAGTAAAGAACAGATTGAAAGCAGATTACAGGAAATAAGCGAACTTTATCAAGATCAAAATGTTAGTGCTGAATTAAAAGAAGCATTAGTCCAAGAAGAGATAGCGTTAAGAGACATCTTGACAGATAAGGAACATGAAGCAAGATTAATGTTACAAGATCAGTTAACAAGTAAAAGAGAATCGGTTGAAGCCTCTGAAGAAGAACTTGCAAAAATACGAGAAATGGACTGGGAGTATGCAAATATCCTCTTGAAACAAGCAGGCATTAATGAAGAAGGCGAAAAAGGTTTAGCTAACCTTGATAAAGCAATAAATAAAAATAAAGAAGAATTAGAAGACCTAGAAAGTAAGTTAGAAAAAAACGGTAGTTTGAGTGAGAAAGAACAAGAACGTTATGATAAGCTTTCTGCCACTGTTGAAAGACAGAACGAGGCTAAAGATATTATCAATACCGAATTGGATTTATATAAGGACCTTAATTCTTTAGTAGAAGGAAGAATCTCAAAACTATCTGAAGAAGAGCAACAAAAGATTAATAGTCTTGCCAAATCAACTGAAATCAAAGTTGAAGAAGGTAACATTGTAAAACAGCTTCAAAACAAAAATTCAGAGTATGATAAAGGTATCGAGAAGCTTGAAAAGCAAAAGAAAGAAGAGGGTGCTAATAAAAAAGAAATAGATAAGCAGATTAGTGCACTCCAGGATAAAAAAGCAAAGAATGATGACGTGATTAAAAAGATTCTCCAAGAACTCGGCGTTTGGGATCAAGTGAAAGATTCAATCGAAACTGGCACTGAAAAAGAAAAACAAAAAGGTAATGCTACCGATCAAACTAAGAGTAAGCTTGATAAGCAAGGTAATTCCATTGATAAAAATAATCAAAAAACTGATGCAGGAATTAAGAAGGAACAGGAACGATCGAAAGAGGCTGGAAAAGATGTCAGTAAAACGGTATCTGTCACAGATGGCAATACAGTAAATAAATTGAATGAGCGAGCTATTGCACCAAGAAGTAAACTTGTCCAATTACGTGCAAGCAATGTGGCCGAAGTAAATAGGCAAGCATCAAGTCCGGTGACGAAAGTAATTAATTTTGTGGGCAAGGGATTAAGTAAGCTGAAATTTTGGGAAAAAGGGACACCTCCAAGCGGTCACCCTGGTGGTCCTGCTGTTATTGGTGAGAAAGGTTCAGAGCTTGTTAGATTACCTAGCGGACGATCATTTTTATCACCTAGCAGTCACACGCTATTGGACTTGCCGAGAGGGGCGCATGTTGTACCACATCAAGAAACAAAAAGAATCATTAAGAATGCTCCACGTTATGCAACAGGTACTGATGGATGGGCAAGCTCTTTAGGTAACAGTGAATTGGCCAGGTTACTTTCTTTATATAATAAAACAAGCGAATCAAACATTGTTGTCCGTGGGGAAAGTGATAGTAATGATAATGGTGAAGTGCTAAAGCTTCTGATGGAGCAAAACGAATATCTAAAAAAATCCAACGATCTACTAGCTAGATTGTTAGGTAAGGACTTAGATTTATATAAACTTAATCGAAAAGTAGATGAGGGGTTGAATATTATCGGTAATAGAAAAAACGCAGCTTGGGGTGGTTAAGTGTTAAAAGCTTCTAAGATTAAAATAAATGATGTGTATACAGATGATTACGGAATCCATCCGAAAGAGAGAATCGTTGTGCCCACTCCAGAGCGTGACATCGAGCATGTAGAAATACGGGGAAGGCACGGCACACTAACAAAAACGTACGGATATAAGGATATTCCTTTACCCGTACGTTTTTATATGAAAGATAAGGATAGTTTCAAACCGATCTTTCGTAAAGCAAAAATGCATTTGCTAAACGCTAAAATGATAACTTTTGATGATGATGATGAAGTTTTTTATAAAATTAAAAGTGCGCAAATTAATGAGGCGGAGAATGAGATTGTTACATTTGGTGAGTTTATTGTTGATTTCACACTCGATCCGTTCCAATACGAAATTGCCGATTCTTCCAGAACCATCACAACAAGAACTACCCTAAACAATCCCGGCTATGAATCCCAGCCAGTCATCACAGCGCATGCAACTGGCACAGGTAAAATCTATATCAATGACCAAGTAATCACCATACAGGACGTTAACGGCACGATTATTATAGATTCAGAACTGATGAATGCATACAGAAACAACAACGGCATTATCACCAATCTTAACAACCATATGATTGGTGATTTTCCTGTTTTAGGGCATGGAAGTAATGTGATTAGTTTTGATGGAGACATAAGCAAGTTAGAAATTAATCCGAGATGGAGGTGGGTGTAGGTGTTGATTAGCGAAAATGGAAATACTTCAATCGATTTAAAAAACGGAACATTAGAAGCGAAAAATGTCACTATAAAAAATTCGGGAGGGACTAAAATGGAGGATAAAATTAAAGAGTTGGAATTGAAAATAAAGGATTTAGAAGGGAAAATTAGCACTCTCACACAAGCGTCTGGCAACCTTCAAAGTCAAATCAATACAAAAGTCGACAAAAACGAGGTAATCAGCGCCATTAATATAAGCGAAGAAGGTATTCAAATTAAGGGAAATAAGATTCATGTAGACAGAACTACTTTAATAGAGCATGGTACATTTAATAATTAATAAAAGGAATTTCTCCTTTTATGTTGAACTATGTATTTAAGATAGTTTACGTAGGAGGGGAATGTAGTGGACAAAGAAGAATTAGGAAGGAAAATTTCAGAAAGAGTAAGAAACAAAGATAGTGAACTAGCACAGAAAACTATAAGTGAAATAATAACTTATGTATCAAATTTTTATAGTAATGATATTGCGCTAGAAGGACATTATGAAGAAGTACAGATAAGTAGTTCAGCATATAAGTGTAATCTTAAAGTATTTGATACTACTTTAGAGTACAAACTAGATGACAAGAAGATATCTGTTACTAAAGAAGAAAATGGTCAGGTAACAAATATTGATGAAATTAACATTGATAATGGCAAAACGTATTGTAAACATGGGAAATTTTCTATTGAAGAAATAGAGAAACATCTAATTGAAAGTTTTAAAAGTCTTATTTAAGAGCCTATCTAGGGCTCTTTTTTATGTCACAAAGAAAGGAGGTAACCAATGTACCCAAAGCTTTATAATGCTAACGAAACAAACTTTATCCATAATGGCTTGGGATTACTAACCGGAACCATTTCAGCCATTGCTACCGAAGAACTAAACGGCATGTTTGAATTAAATATGGAGTATGACAGTGAAGGCTTCCTGGCTGATGTTATCCAAGAAGAAATGATTATCAAAGCCAAAGCAAATGATAAGCAAGAAGAGCAGCTGTTTAGAATTTACTCCATCACCAAAAATCACGAAAACGACAATCTTATTATTGCTGGCCAACATGTCACGTATGACTTGGGAAATAATTTTGTTGAGGAATTACATGCAAATAATCTAACCAAGAAGCAGGTCATGGAACTAATCGGATCAAGCACAGCCTATCCTCATCCGTTTGATGTGACCAGCACAAATACAACTACGCAATCAAGCACAAACTTATACCGTACTAATCCATTACGAATGATTGGCGGTATGGAAGGCTCTGTCTTGCAGATCTGGGGTGGTCAAATTGAACGCGACAATTTTAGGTTAGTTATGCATGACAGGCGCGGCTCTGATGATGGTGTCCTAGTGATTTATAAAAAGAATCTTACTGGACTAAATGCCGAGTTTGATATAAGCAGCTTAAAGACAAGAATTTTTCCGTTTGTCTATAAAGAAGCCACGGAAGATGAACCAGAACAATTAATCACTGTTCCTGGCAAGTATATTGATAGCCCGCACATTGATGACTATGAAATGCCTTATATCCTTCCTGTGGACTTTTCGAGCGAAGAAGGCATTGAAACCAGTCAAGATTTATTAAAGGTGGCCAGTAGCTGGTTCGAAGAGACGGGCAGAGATAAACCTAAAGTTGAAATGGAAGTCCAATTTGAACATCTTTGGGAAACAGAAGAATACAAAGATGTTGCTGTCCTTGAGCTTGTTGGTATGGGTGACACCATAACGGTCAGGCATGGCAAGTTAAAAGTAGAAGGTACGGCTATTGTCAATCGTATTGAGTATGATGTGCTTGCAGAGAAAAATATTGCTGTCGATGTCGGTAATGTAAAAGCTTCTTTTACGGATAAAGTTAATGACGTTGGAAGAATCATTGACAAGGTTGATGAAATAGATAAAAACGCCAATCAAGCTATTCGTGCTGTCAATGGAAAAAACACCATCTATTATGGACCAGATGAACCGACAACAGGTAATGTTGATGACATATGGTTTAGGGTAGTCGACGGCGAATACACACGCACCTATCGTTATGACGGTATTCAATGGCAACTAATTGTTAGTGCGGATGTGAAAGACATTGAAGAAACTGCTAACTCTGCACATGATCGGGCAGATGAAGCCGTTGAAAAAGCTAATTTAGCCACAAGCAATGCAAACGAAGCATTAGCTGAAGCCCAAACAGCATTTGATAAGGCGCAGGAGTCTTTATCTACGGCCGAGGGGTTAACCAGCAGGATGCAGAGTGTTGAGGGTAACATCACTACAATCAATCAAACTACCGAGAGTTACGGCAGGAGGATTGAAAATGCGGAAGGTGATATTAGTACGTTATCCAACACGGCCCAAGGCTTGCAAAATCGTATCACTAACGCAGAAGGTGACATATCTTCCGTCACACAGCTAGCCAATACCTTGCAAACTAGAATGAAAGATGCCGAGGGTAATATTAATATACTCACTCAGACAGCTTCTAGTTTGGATAGCGCGATTAAGAGTGTTAAGTATGATTTAGAAAACCTCGACGGGCGGAATTTGCTCAAGCAAACGGAAAATTTAAATGGAAAGTTTGGCTCTGGTTATCAAGGTGCTAAAGTCACTTATACAAAGGTAGATATGAGTGAAGAATGGGGATTTCCTGAAGCATATAGATTAGATACTTCAGGAGGAACTAATACTATAAAGGCACTATACATTTCAGCAAATTATACTACCGAGCCATTGGTATTAGAAGAAAACTACACTTATTCGATCTATATTAAAAACGTAGGGAATAATACTGTCAGGGTTTATCTAAACGGATTATCGCCAACTGGTGGAGGACAAGGGGAGGATATTGCTCCTGGTGTTAGCAAACGCGTTATCCTTCATGGGAAAAGACGCAAAGATTATGATTGGTTTCAACCCAGATTTCAGGCGTTAAATGTATCAGATTCTTTAAGCTTTATAATCGCAAGGGAACAGTTGCAAAGGGGACCAGTTACAGGATGGCAGCCATCTCCTGAAGATGCCATAAATTATACCCAATCTCAAATTAGCCAACTAGCCGAAAACATCAATTTAAGGGTAATGAAAGGCGACGTTATCAACCAGATTAACATCGACACAAGCGGTGTTTTAATCAGCGGTAAGAAACTTATCCTTGACGGCGACACAACAGTCACAGGTACTTTCCGAGTTGGTAATGCTAATATTACTTCTATAGATGCGGGAAAACTCACTACCGGAGTATTAGATGCTGGACAAGTAACGCTTATTAATCTTAGAGGATTAGATATTTACGGTTCAAGATTCAGATCTTCTACCGGTACCGACTTCATGGAAATAACAGGCGGAAATATTCGTTTGCAAAATGCCAACAATAGATATTTGCAAATGAGTCCTACTGGTTTTTACGGATACAACGCAGGTGGTAGTGTGCGATTTCAGGCGGATGCAAAATTAGTCACGAGCGCCGCATTAGGCACTTCTAATTTAAACGTCTACTTAGCAGCGGATGATACCGGAGAAGTGGGAGAGGTACGTACTGTTAAATGGAGCACGCTAGGTGGGGGCGGTAGTAGTACGGACTATGACTACATCGATATACGTACTAGGGCGATACGCTCGCCAATTGGTAGGCACTTCTATATCGGTACGGATGGCGGAGAATTACGAGTAATGTCACAAGGCTTACTTAGTAGCGGAGTATACAGGGATGTACGGGCTTCCGTTTATTACGGGGCAGGATTCCGAACGACCTCCACTAGTTTGTGGATGGGGACAGATAGCGCGATGCATGTCGTCAATAAAGGCTATTTAGAAAACTCCTCCGGCAGTCCGACTTACCGGGACATTTACGCGAGACGTATATACAACACAGCTATGATTACGTCCACGGATAACGCATATATCGGTGCTGATAGCGAATTGAGAGTAGTTAACAAAGGGCTAGGCAGCATTTACCGTGATGTACGAGCCGCGAAAATCCTCGGGAATGTATTTGCATTTAACAGCTCCCTTGGTGGTAAGCATATCTATATTCGACCGGGAGGTTCGGATGGGGAGGTGCGAATAACAGCACCGGGATCCACGTCAAGCTATCGATCTTTGCGGACATCCAAGGTTTACGAAACATCTAGCGAAAAATTTAAGCGTGATATTCGTAAATTTGAAGGGAGTGCACTCGACTTAATTAATCAGTCTGTCATCTATGACTATGAGAAAGAGGGTGTAAATGGCAGAGAAATCGGCTTGGTCATCGAGCGAGAAACACCTAGCTGTATTGTGGATGGCGATGCGGTTGACGGGTATTCTATGCGGTCGTTGTCGTGGAAAGCCATCCAAGAATTAGATGACAATCTTAATCTAACAAAGGAAGAACTAGTATTAAAAATTGCAAAACTCGAAGCGAGAATAAATAAATTGGAGGCAGCATGATATGAAAATTGAAATTAGAAATATTGATTTAAGTAAGGTAATTAGTTTCCTGGAACGGGAGAATTTTAAAGGATTGAAGAGTGTAATGCGCTCTAAGCTCACGAACTATCTTGGTAAAGAATTGGATACCGTGATTGAAGGTGAGAAAACAATCCGTGAAGATTTTAAAGATGATCCGAAAAAGCTCGAGAAAGAATTAAAGGCTTACTTTGAAGATTCAGTGGTTGTCGAAGGCGGGAACATGCTAAAGCCATTAAATGTAGTCAAATCAAAAATTGAAGAGTTAGTAAGCGAAGAGTGTGAGCAGGAGTTCTCTGGGAACGATGCTTACGCTCTTTCTGTTTTATATGATGCATTTAATTTAGAAAAAGGAGAGGATAATGATGAGGGTGACAATAACGGGAATTAATTTTAAGTATGCTAATGGTTACAGCGAAGGATATACGGGTGTAGAGTTACAGTATATAGCGAATGGATTTAAGATTAGTGGTAACGATCCGATTGAAATTACCAAAGAGCAATATGAGCAAAATAAGGATAAACCAGATGGTTTGCGGACTTTTGTTGTCGATAAAAAGATTGAAGAAGCCAAGGGTTATGTTGAGGATTTAAACGAATATAAGCAAAGTTTGACGGAATAAGCGAATAAAAAGAAGGACTTTTCCCCCTCTTGTCGAATAGGTAGATAGGAGGGGATGGAAAAAATGTCTTTTAAAAGATTTAATAAGGTTATTGTGAACGAAGTTGAACATGTCGGTGAAGGTCAATTTTCGAGGATCTCAAAAGGCATAATCATTGACGCGGGAGAAAACTCTATAACGCATATTTTTACTAAAATGATAAGGAACACTACCGTAATAAAACACATCCAATTTAAAGGTGAAAATACAGACTCTTCATTTGCGGGTGATTTTATGGTAACAAATATCAGCGGTAATTCAATAACCTTAGAAAAAATTTAAGCACTCCAAATGGGGGTGCTTAAATTTTTGATAAATACAATAAAAATAATTTTACAAAGAAAGGTGAGTATAGATGCAAATGATAGAATGGTTGCAGCGTTTCTTGGAATCAGATAACACAAAATTAATTTATATTTTAGCTTTAATTATGGGGGCGAATATTATCGACTTTACTGTCGGTTGGATTAACGCTAAGTTTAATCCAAGAGTAGATTTTTCAAGTTCTAAAGCAATTTTTGGGATAGCCCGAAAGTTGCTTTTATTTATTTTACTTGTTTATTCAATCCCGGTTGCCTTATTGATGCCAGAGCCACTGGGAATCAGTGCGCTGTATGTACTTTATTTAGGGTATTTATTGAGTGAAATTAATTCGGTATTAAATCATTTTAAACTGGCCGAGGATGACAAGAGCATGGATCCTTTTATTGAGTTCTTTAAAAATGTTTTTGACAAAAAGGAGAAGTAAACACCTAATAAGTTGTTTTTGATTTTAATGACACACTTTATAAAATAACTGATTAATCAAGTGGCTAGTCCAAATGGGCAAGCCACTTTTTTAATAATAAAAAATTCTAGGAGGAGATTTGTAATGAGTAAAATTTATTTAGACCCAGGACACGGTGGTACTGACCCAGGAGCACAAGCCAATGGACTTAAGGAGAAAGATGTAACGTTAAAAATCGCTCTAAAAGTCCGCGATATTTTGAATCGGGATTATGAAGGGCATAGCATCCGAATGAGTCGGACAACCGATACTACCAAGAGCCTTGTCCAGCGTACAAATGATGCAAATAGTTGGGGAGCTGACTTTTTTGTATCTATCCACATCAATGCTGGCGGCGGAACTGGATATGAAGATTATATTTACAACGGTAGTGTATCCAGCAACACTGTAGCGTACCGTGACAAGTTACATGCAGAAGTGATGAAACAGGTCGATTTTGCAGATCGCGGGAAGAAACGTGCGAATTTCCATGTGTTACGAGAGTCAAGTATGCCAGCTGTGTTAACCGAAAATGGCTTTATTGATACAGTAGCCGACGCAAATAAACTCAAATCAGATGCATACCTGAATCGTATTGCATTGGGACATGCAAATGGAATTGCTCAAGCCTTAGGATTGAAAAGAAAGTCCGGCGGTGGAGGTAATACGTACACGGTTAAAAAAGGGGATACTCTTTGGAGTATTGCTCAAGCCCACAACATGACTGTACAGCAACTTAAAGATTTAAATGGGTTGACATCTGATGATATTTATCCTGGACAAGTGTTAATTGTCAGTGGTGGCGGTGCTGTTTACCATACTGTAAAAAGTGGAGAAACCTTATGGGGAATCGCTCAACAGTATAATACTACTGTAAATGCTATCAAGAGCCTTAATGGCTTGACTAGTGATGTTATTCAGCCGGGGCAGCGTTTGAGAGTTAAATAAGGTGTAATTAAGGTGTTATAATTATGTAGGAAACACACTAAAGCCCAGGGCGTGGAAAACCCTGGGCTTATTTAATTTCTTCTTTTCAACATTATGGACTATTAATTGCAATGTTCTGCGAAATACAGCAACAGCAAAATTGTGTTTCCTACTATGTAACTTTGTCCAGCCTTCTCTTTTCAAAACGCATATGTTAAATGTGAGAGGAGGGATAAGTTATGTGTTATTCCGACCATAGAAGGAAGCATGATGAATGTTTTGAAAAGAGGCATGAACATTGTTCTAGAGAGAAGCATGATCATTGTCATTCCTGTAAGAGAAGACATGAGGAGTGTCGCTGTTACAAACACAATCACAACAGAAGGCATAAAAGAGAATTCTGTCATTGTTGTAACCGACCCTACTAAAGTTAAAAAGCCTCTCAACTAATTTCCGGTTGAGAGGCTGTTTTTCTTTCAAGCCATTTTATACACAGTAACTTCTCCTGATAGGGCTGCACATAATTTGTCGCACTCCTCTTTACTGGGCGTATCCTTAAACCCACTAAAAGCACCGCTTGCTTTTTCATCATCAAATACATAATTTTCATAATCAGCCCATTTACTCCACTGATAACCGTTTACTAAATGTCCTGGTATTTTAGATCTCATAATAAAATCCCCTCCTAACCATACAATCGAAACAAATTTAAGAAAGGGGGGATTCGATAGCAATTTAGATATGTAAGTCTAATTCACTTAGTAACTAGTTCATTGTAGGTACATTGTAATATATGATAGAATAATAGGAAATAAACTCGAAACATCAAATTAGGCAGGTGTAATAATGATATATATATATTGTGATGAGAGTTGTCACTTGGAGAATGATTTATCTGACGTTATGGTGCTCGGTGGTTTATCCGTCCCGGAGTTTATGAAAAGAGAAGTATTTGTTGATATTAGAAATATAAAAGAGAGACATAATCTTAGTTCATGGTTTGAAATTAAGTGGACTAAGGTTTCTAAGGCGAAATGGGATTTTTATTCCGAACTCATAGATTATTTCTTTGAAAATGAATATTTGAGTTTTAGAGGAATTGTCTCTACTAACAAGAAAACATTAGACCATGAACAATTTGGAAACACGTATGATGATTGGTACTACAGAATGTATTATTACTTATTAAATCCAATGATTCGCCCGGAGGAGAAGTATAAAATATTTATAGATATTAAGGATACAAACGGTGGCAAAAAAGTATCTGAATTACATAAGGTTTTGAGTAATAGCCATTATGATTTTAGCCAAAGAGTTGTTAGAGATATAAAGCAAATCCATTCTAATGAATCAGAGGTTATGCAACTATGTGACCTTTTAATCGGTGTACTATCTTATTATCATAGAGGATTATTTAGAGGTAAATTTGCGAGTCCTGCTAAAAAAATGCTTGTTGAAAAGATTATTGATCAATATAATATCAAACTTGACCACACAACTTCCCGTAATACTAATAAATTTAATTTATTTGTGTGGAGGCCTCAAAATGTCGGGAATATACGGTAAGTTAAGTTCTCCGCTTGTGTTGACGGGAGACACTTTTATTGAAATGCTGGAGAATTTAGAAGAATATTTTGCAACTATATTTATGGATAAAGATGCTAGGGCTCTATACAATGAGAAATTTATATTCTTTAATATGAACAGGTTTCATCTTGGAAATGGAAATAGACTTAAATACCCTGAAAGATTTCTTCACATATGTTCGATTGAAGATAAGCATAATTATACAATATTTCCATGTAATAATGATAAGACATACTCTTTGTGCAAGACGTACTGCAACTTAACAAATTCACATACTGAATTCAAAAAGATAAATAGAACAGAATGTTTATATAGAATGACTAGAATTCATTGGATACCAGAGATTATTAATTTGGCAAATACCAAAGATGAAGGAATAACTGTTTGGACAAAACCTACAACTGATAGGCACAAGAATAAGATTTATAAACATTTCATTAGGTATGAATCCGGCATTGTCGATTATGTAATAATACTTAAAGAGGATAGAAAGAGAGGATATACGCAGAAATATAATTTTATCAGTGCATACCCTGTTTTTACAAAGAGAAACAAAGAACAGTTCAAAGAAGATTATGTAAGATATGCAAAAGAAACAATTGAAGTTGCTAATTAAACATAAAAAAAGCTGGTTATCGCATTGCGAAGTCCAGCGGTCTCCTTCTACATCTTGGTAGATGAGCTACTTATAAATTATCACCATAAACTTAATTTGTCAAACATAATCTTAAAAAAATAAAAAAATTACCTTGTTAGAGAATAAACGTTCCTGCATAATCAAATTATGTTATTAGAAAGGGAGGTAATAATGGTAATCGACAGAGGAACAATCCAATGGATATCAATGATGCTTCTTGAGTAAGCAAATTTATTGAAAGAAATGTGAGGCCAAAAGGAACGGAGGAAAAAGCCGGTGCTCGATGAACAACTATTGGCGGAAATTATTAAAGCTACAATTTGCTCTTAAAGATGATTTGACGATTGAGGTTGAGTATTTTAAAGAACACGATTATCACAAAGTTAGAGATAAGTTATTGGCTGTTGATCCGCTGAATAATTATTTAGGATTAGAGGGGATGGAGTTGCCGTTGGATGCGATTGTTGGTGTTTGGATAGATTAGAAAAGACCGCTGGGTTAGCGGTCTAGTTTTTTAAGCACCTGTCCACGATTTATTTTGAAATTATATACCCCCCAAAGCTCCCCCAAAGCTCCCCCAAATCTCCCCCAAATGAATAGTTTTAAATACATTTATTTAATAACCACATAAATGTTAAAACCTTAGAAACATTGATACATCCTGACTTCATTCGCTTAAATAATAACCATTGATAAGCGAATGTGTTATGATATATAATGTAATGAATCTATAACCAAATAATATCATATAATTGAAACTGGAAAATCGTAAAATAAGAGGTGATAGAGATGAGTTTCGATCAAATCCAATTAAATGCGAAAGATATTTATGAAAAAGATTTTAAAGCAGAGTTCCGTGGTTACAGCCAAAAGGAAGTAGATGAATTTTTAGATGTTGTCATTCAAGATTATGACGCGTTTCAACAAGAAATCCAGCGATTGCAACAAGAAAATGATCGACTAAAGAAATCTTCTGTGGAACAACAGCATACGAGAACACGTGCTCCGCAACAGAATACACAAGTGAATTATGATGTGTTAAAACGCTTGTCCAATCTTGAAAAAGCAGTTTTTGGCAAGAAAGTCTCCAACTCTGAGGAATAGTTGGTAAGTACTGCCGTGCATTGTCTTTCTGATGATCTTATGCTAAAATAAAGTAAGCAGGTAGTTGAGTACTCATGTAATCGCTGCGTTTGCGCAGAGGAAAGTCCATGCTCACACAGGCTGAGATGCTTGTAGTGTTCGTGCTTGACGAAACGATAAGTCAAGGTAGCCAATTTGGTTAACGGCAGGAGAAATTCCTAAGTCTAACGATAAGGAAGACACTCCTTGAAAGTGCCACAGAGACGGAGCTGGATTGGAAACAATTCAGGTGGAACGAGGTAAACCCCACGAGTGAGCAACCCAAACTTTGGTAGGGGCACTCTTGATTAGGGAATTGAACCGAAAGAGGGACAGACATTTGTCTGTAGATAGATGATTACACCCAATGTACGAGGTTAAAGACCGCCGTTTGCAGTACAGCGGGACAGAACATGGCTTATCGAGTATTCAACGGTCTTCCATAAAAAATGATAAAACCTATTTCAGCTACATTTTGTAGCTGAAATAGGTTTTTTATTTACTTTGATATGGTACACTAAAAATAATCTGTAAATGAAGGGAATTATCATGTATGCAAAAGGTGAAATTACTTGCAACAGCAGCGATGGGACTTGAATCAATTGTCGCAATGGAAGTTAAGCAATTAGGCTATGAAGTAGAAGTAGATAATGGAAAAGTGATCTTTGAAGCTCCTATTTCTGCAATCCCGCGCTGTAATTTATGGTTGCGTACAGCAGACCGTGTGAAAATTATCGTAGGTGAATTTGAAGCCAAAACATTTGATGAATTATTCGAGGGAACGAAGGCATTAAATTGGGAGAATTATATTGCAGAGGATGGACAATTTCCTGTAAGTGGCAAATCCGTTAAATCAACGTTATATAGTGTTCCAGACTGTCAAGCAATCGTGAAGAAAGCAATTGCAGAGCGATTGAAATTGAAATATGGCATGGTCTCTAAAATGCCGGAAACAGGAGCATTATTTAAAGTAGAAATTTCCCTGTTGAATGATGTGGCGACATTAACATTAGACACTTCTGGAGCAGGTCTTCATAAACGCGGTTACCGGGTTGGACAAGGGGAAGCTCCCTTAAAAGAAACACTTGCTGCAGCCCTCGTTTTATTAACGAACTGGAAGCCGGATGAGCCGTTTATCGATCCGTTCTGTGGCTCGGGAACCATTCCAATTGAGGCAGCCCTTATCGGACAGAATATCGCACCAGGTTTTAACCGGGAATTTGTTTCAGAAAAATGGTCATGGATTAGAAGCAAGTTTTGGGATGAAGCTTTAATAGAAGCTGAAGATCTTGCCAACTATGATCAGCCTTTAGATATAACAGGTTCTGACATCAGTCATAAGATGATCCAAGCAGCAAGTGAAAACGCAATTGAAGCGGGGCTAAGCGATCTTGTAACATGGAAACAAATGCAAGTAGCAGATCTGTCTATACAGAAGGAAAATGGATATTTGGTAAGTAACCCGCCGTATGGTGAACGGCTAAATGAGCGGGATGAAGTCATTCAGATGTATAATGACCTTGGTCAAGTGATGAGGAACTATCCATCCTGGAGTGTCTATATCATTACAGCATTTGAGACATTTGAAAAACAATATGGTCAGCAGGCAACGAAGAAGAGAAAGTTATTCAATGGTTTTATCCAAACGAATTATTATCAATATTTTGGTAAAAAAGTAAAGGGGGAATAAATGATGACTAAAAGCAATTTGGAAAAAGATTTTCTGGCATACTTACAAGAAATTGATGCTTATCATGAATTAATTTCACTCGCCCATTGGGATTTACGGACGAAAATACCAAAAAAAGGTGTTGAATCCCGTTCAAAAGCAATTGGAATTCTTTCTGCTAAAGTTCATGAGATGCAGACATCTGATAAAATGAAACAATTCATTGACGAACTAAAGAACAAGACGGATGATGAAGTCATTCAAAAAGCAGTTGAAGAATGTGAATTGGATTATGAACGGAACCATAAGATTCCTCAAGCCGAGTACAAGGAATATGTCACTTTACAAGGACAAGCTGAAGCAGCATGGCAAGAAGCCAGGGAGAAAGCTGATTTCCAATTATTCCAGCCCTATTTGGAAAAGTTAGTGGAATTCAATAAAAGGTTCGCGAATTATTGGGGATACGAAGGCCATATTTATGATGCTCTATTAGATCAATATGAGCCAGGCATGACCGTAAAAACGCTCGATGAAGTATTCCCAGCACTACGTGAATCCTTAACTCAGTTACGGGAAAAAGTGAATAATAGTAAGGCTAATGTTGATTCGTCCATTGTACTTGGTTATTTTCCAAAAGAACAACAACGTAACTTTGCAATTGATGTATTAAAGCAGATGAACTATGACTTTGAAGCGGGAAGATTAGATGATACGATTCATCCGTTTGAAATTACATTAAATCTGCACGATGTTCGGATTACAACGAGATACGACGAAAATGATTTCCGCATGGCAGTGTTTGGAATTATTCACGAAGGTGGTCATGCTTTATACGAGCAAAATATCCATCCACAGCTTGCCCACACACCACTTGCCACCGGAACATCCATGGGCATTCACGAGTCGCAATCATTATTCTGGGAAAACTTGATCGGCAGAAGCGATGGATTTTGGAAGGCAAACTATGAGAAGTTTAAATCCTTCGCACCGGATTTTTTCAAAGAGTTGGATGTTGATGAATTTTACCGAGCGATCAATGAAGTAAAACCGACATTAATCAGAATTGAAGCAGATGAGCTTACGTATGCACTCCATATTATGGTTCGTTATGAACTGGAGAAAGCGTTGATTAATGGAGAAATCGAAGTGAAAGATCTTCCTGTCTTATGGAATGAGAAAATGGTTGATTATCTTGGTATTGAGCCCGCGAATGATGGAGAAGGGGTGTTACAAGATATCCATTGGTCGAGTGGAGATTTCGGCTACTTCCCGTCTTATGCTTTAGGGTATATGTATGCTGCGCAATTTTACAATACGTTGAACCAGCAGATGGATGTAGATTCGATTGTGCAGTCTGGCGATTTGTCTCCGATTACGAATTGGCTGAAAGAAAATATTCATCAATATGGCAAAATGAAAAAGCCCTTGGAGCTGCTACAGGACATCACCAATGAATCTTTAAACCCGACACATTTAGTTAATTACCTAACAGAAAAATACAGCCGGATATATAATTTCTAATTGCATGGGAAACTATCACGAGCGTTGTATTAAATTATGAACGAAAAGTCAAGCATAGCTCGGAATTATTACTAGAGCTGCCAAAAAGGACAAAGATTCGTTTAATGAATCTTTGTCCTCTTATGTTGATTAGCTATTTCCAATTGGCCAATCGAATGGTGCTGAACCTGGAGGTGCATTTTGAATGACATCCATTATCGGAACTGTATATGCAAAGAGAATCAATACAAGCGTAATGGCAATCCACAACTTCCAGTTCTCTGTCCATCTTGGCGTTGGTTCTGCATTGTCTTCTTCCTGAGCAATCGGGAATTCTTCTTCTCCTTTTGGAGAGAAGAAAATCATTTTAACGAAAATGTATACCATTAATACGATCGCAATGAAAAGAATCGTACCACCGACTGCTTGAGCCATCTGATATGCTCCCCATTCTGTAGCCTGTGCCGTCCCCCCGTAATCGGAGTAGGCGGAACGACGCGGTCCACCAATTAAACCTTGGATATGCATAGATATTGACATAATCAGCATTCCGACTGTCCAAAGGATCGTTTGAATAATTCCGAGACGGTTCACTGATTTTGTTAACTTACGTCCCGTCAAGTGGGGGATGAGCCAATAAGCAATCCCGAAAAATGTTAACACTACTGTCGTTGCTGCTGTTAAATGGAAATGTCCTGTAACCCAAATCGTATTATGAACAAGTGTGTTTATTTGATAAGAAGCATTAACAATTCCACCGGCTCCACCTGGGATAAATGCGAGCATTCCGATAAATGGTGCGAGGAATCTTACATCACTCCATGGCAAATGTTTGAGCCAGCCGAACAATCCCCCGTATCCTTTTTTGCGACCCGTAATTTCAAACGTCGCAAACATGGAGAAGGCAGTCATCAAGCTTGGGATGACAACCATAAATGTCAAGATGACTTGAATAAACTTCCATGTTGAGTCCAGTCCTGGTTCTGTCAGCTGATGGTGCAGACCAACTGGGATAGAGAAGAACAAGAATAGAATAAATGAAAATCTTGCTAGTGTATCACTGAAAATTTTCCCTCCGATAATCTTCGGAATAATTGCATACCAAGCCATATATGCCGGCAATAACCAAAAATAAACAAGCGGGTGACCGAAATACCAGAATAAGGTACGGCTTAGTAATACATTAATTGTGTTCTTATAACCAAGTGACCAAGGTATAAATTGAACGAGCATTGCTGTAGCAACTCCAAGTGTTGCAATCAACCACATAAGCATATTAATGACAACCATAAAGGCAAGCAGTGGTGATTTTTCATCTGGATGTTTTTTCTTCCACAAATAGAACTGACGGAAATTGACGAATGCGTTAATCCAACTGCCGACAACTACAAGTGTGATCCCGGTATAAAATGCAGGATGCGCTTGCAGTGGAGCATAGAAGGTATAAAGTACGTTAGCTTTACCTACTAAGATGGTGATTGCAGCTATAACCATACCAATTGTCATGACGGCAAAGCCAATCCACGCCCAGTTCAATTGTTTCTTAGAATATCCTACTGTTTTACCCATTAGGGCATTTTGGAAACCAATAATGAAAAAAGTTGTAAGTACTAGGCCTAGAATAACGCCATGAACAGTTAGGATCGTGTAATAATTAATTCCCCAAGGCAATTCAAAGTTACCGGAACGGACAAGTACTTGTAATAATCCCATTAATCCACCAATAAATAAGGAAATAAATGCGACATACATATAGGACATGACAAGTCTGCGTTCATTTTTCGATAAACGAAGCTCCATTGTTCCTTTATTACTGAAAACGTTAGATTGTTTAGCTGGTGCTGTTGCTGTTTCCATTACTCAACGACCTCCATTGTCCCAAACATCATATGATGACCGACACCACAGTACTCATTACATACGAGTGTGTATTCTCCTGGGTTATCAAGCTGTACTTCCAAAGCACTTACATAACCGGGCTCAACCATCATGTTGATATTCGTTCCAGCGAAATTTAGACCGTGAACGACATCTGGACTCGTAGCCTGGACGAGCACTTTCGAACCAGCAGGTATTTCGATATGACTTATCGGTGCGCCTGATTCATCTGTACCGAGATTATAATTGAAAGCAGAGGCAACCACATTTAACACGTATCTGCCTTCATCGACCTTGGTCAAGCCAAGATTTTCTTCATGGAAAGCTTCATTCATCTCCAAATTTTCAGGATCAATCAACTCACCATGGCTTTGTGGGTGTGTCCCTAGATAAAAGGCTCCGAAACCTAAAATTAATAAGAATGCGATAAGGCCAATTATCCCAAGCCCAAGCCAATACTTTTCATACTTGTGTAAATGCATCTGTATCACTCCCTTTTTTTATCTGGAAAGGTATAGCATCAATACTCCAAACCAAGTTACTAAGATAACAACTCCTAAAACAGAAACGGAGATAAGCGTTCCTTTTAGATTTGGTTCACTTTCTGGACTGGATTTCAACTGCTTTCTCTTTTCAGTATTCATTCCTTCACCCCTCCTAGAAGTTTGATGTGCTGCTATTTTCATCATACACAAAATGAAAATAGAATTTATCCCTTCCAGATACTTTTCACAATATGTTCAATACTTCGCATACTCTTTGAAATAACGATTTTACTAACCTTTTAGTTATAAAAGTATTTGAACGTTGTGTGAAGTTTAGCTAATAGACTACTCGAATTTAGAAAAGTCTAAAAAGTGAGGATAAAAAAGAATCCTGAGGATTTTCAGGATTCCGGAAAACAAAAAAAGCAGTATTCTGTTACGAATACTGCTTAGGAATTTTTTATAATTTTGTTACGTTAGCTGCTTGAGGGCCGCGTTCGCCTTCAACGATTTCAAAGGAAACTTCTTGACCTTCCTCTAACGTTTTGAAACCTTCTTCTTGGATTGCTGAATAATGTACGAAGACGTCATTTCCTTCTTCCAGCTGAATAAATCCAAACCCTTTTTCTGCGTTGAACCATTTTACTACTCCGTTTTGCATGTAAACTCCTCCTAAAACCTTTCACGTAAAACGTGGTTATAATACAAAGTAGAGGCCAAAAAACATTAAAAGAGACAGCTTTCTAGAGAGTAGGATTACAATTACACCCACTTCTTTGGAAGCTGTCTTGTGTTTAATGAATCCGTACTTCTGCTTTGTTGAACCTATGATAACTCATTTAATTAGACTAGTCAAGAAATTTACAGTATTTTTTTCTGAATCTTTTTAAATATTAGTTTGTCGGAAAAACGAATGAATCAAATGCATTCCTATACAAAATAAAGTAATATAGAAAAAAGGGGGTAGAGGATGGACGAAATCCAACAGCAGCAATTAAACGAAATTCGTGAATTTACATATCAGTTATTCCATAATGATCCAACAGGACATGATTATGAACATATGCGACGTGTTGCTTTAATGGCAAAGAAAATCGCAAAAGAAGAAGGCCGTGACCCTTTCTTATGTGAGGCTGCCGGATGGCTTCATGATGTTGGGGACCGTAAACTCTTCTCAGACCCAGACCAAGCGATTAATGAAATGAATATATTTTTAGATCATATCTCCATCCATAATCAAGCGAAACATGATATCAATCATGTTATTTCAACTATTTCTTTTAAAGAGGGAAAAACACCTGCTACTTGGACTGGGAAGATTGTACAAGATGCTGACCGGCTGGACGCTATCGGAGCAATTGGGATTGCACGGACTTTCCAGTATGGTGGAGCGAACAATCAATTGATCTATAAACAGGGTAATCCGCATACTTCCATCCAACATTTTTATGATAAATTATTGAAAATAAAAGATAAGCTCCATACTTCTTACGCAAAACAGATTGCAATGGAACGCCATCGCTGGATGCTTTTATTTCTAGATCAGTTTCATAAAGAGTGGGGAACAGATAAATAGATGGGAGAAAGAAGGGGAATATTAACAATGGGAGGGTATCGACATGGTACAAGGAGAACAGGCATATCTGGATTTATGCCGTTTAATTTTAGAAAATGGAAATAAGAAAGCGGACCGGACGGGAACAGGTACATACTCTGTTTTCGGTCACCAAATGCGCTTTGATTTAAGTGAAGGCTTTCCATTACTTACAACGAAGAAAGTAAACTTTAATCTGATTGCTTCTGAGCTGCTTTGGTTTATTAAAGGGGATACGAATATCCGTTACCTTTTAGAAAACAATAATAATATTTGGAATGAATGGGCTTTTGAAAAGTGGGTGGAGAGTGACGATTATGATGGGCCGGATATGACGGATTTCGGTCATCGTAGTTTACAGGATGAGGCCTTTAATTTAGAATACAAAAAACAAATGGAAACTTTCAAGGAAAAAATTTTAACCGACGATGCGTTTGCAAGTAAATACGGTGATTTAGGATTTGTCTACGGTAAGCAGTGGCGTCACTGGGAAACAAAATCAGGAGAAGCGATTGACCAGCTGAAGGATGTCATTGACTCGATCCGCAATAATCCCGATTCACGCAGACATATCGTGTCCGCATGGAACCCGGAAGACATTCCATTCATGGCCTTACCACCATGTCACACACTATTCCAGTTTTATGTAGCAGACGGCAAATTGTCGTGCCAATTATACCAGCGCAGTGGAGACACATTCCTAGGTGTACCATTTAATATCGCTAGTTATGCGCTCTTGACGCATTTGATTGCCCATGAATGCGATTTGGAAGTAGGAGAATTCGTCCATACGATTGGAGATGCTCATATTTATTCCAACCATCTGGAACAAGTGAAGACTCAACTCAAAAGGGAGGTACGTCCGTTACCGAAATTGAAATTGAATACGGACAAGCAATCGGTATTTGATTTTGAACTATCCGATTTTGAATTAATTGACTATAATCCGCATCCAGCTATTAGAGCTCCGATTGCTGTATAGAAAGGGGGAGTTAACGATGATTTCCTTACTCGTAGCAATGGACCGTAATCATGTAATTGGGTCCGACAATGATTTACCTTGGCATTTGCCGGATGATCTACGTTATTTCAAAGAAACAACGACAGGTCACACGATCATTATGGGGAGAAAAACATTTGAATCGATTGGACGCGTCTTACCGAATCGGAAGCATGTTGTCCTTACAAGAGGGAACTATGAATTTCCAGAAGAAGTCGAAGTGATCCGTGACTTGGAACCAATCAAAACATGGAATGATGACAATCCGCAAGAAGAATATTTTGTGATTGGTGGAGGAGATATTTTTAAGCAAGTACTTCCTTTTGCTGACCGGTTATACATTACATGGATTGATGAAGATTTTGCAGGAGATACGTTCTTCCCATCCATTTCCTTAGATGAATGGGAATTAACCGGGAAAACGAAAGGGAAGAAAGATGAAAAGAACCCTTATGATTATTATTATCTTGTTTATGAACGGAAGAATAAGGAATAGAACTTGTACAGATTCTTCTAATGCTATATACTAATGGTTAGCATCATAGACTTATACTTAAAACGGAGATGATAAACATGCTGGCAAATATAGGGTTTCCAGGATTAATTCTTATTCTGATTGTTGCTCTTATTGTTTTCGGACCAGATAAACTTCCACAAATTGGTAAGGCTGCTGGTGATACGTTACGGGAATTTAAGAAGTCCACAAATGATTTAACTAGCGGTGTTACAGATGAAATAAAAGAAGTTAAATCCATTGTGAATGATGACACCAAGTCCAAATAAATGGGGTGAAGGAACATGCTAAGTAATATCGGAATCCCTGGATTAATATTAATTTTAATTGTTGCTCTTATTGTATTTGGCCCAAATAAACTTCCGGAAATTGGTAAAGCTTTCGGGCATTCACTGAAAGAATTTAAGAATGCAACAAAGGGATTAACTGAAACTGAAGATGAAGAGAATAATAAACAGTAATACATTATTCCAATTCAAAAAATAATTTCGGATAAAAGAAGATGTAAGTTTCTATTTTACCTTACATCTTCTTTTATGTGTTTTTTCGATTAGGGGTGTTTCTTAAATGGCAAAAAAAGGTCAAATTGAAGAAAAAGAGATGAATCTCGTTGACCATCTTTCTGAACTGCGTAACCGATTAATCGTTACCGCACTTTTCTTTATCGGTTTCTTCATTGTTGGATTTATCTACATTAGAGATATTTATTGGTTTTTTGTTAACGATATAGACTTGGAATTAACGGCAATTAGTCCAACAGAAATTATTTGGATTTATTTCTCCATGGCAGGGCTGGTTGCGATTGTTGGAACCATTCCACTTCTTACGTATCAAATTTGGGCCTTTGTTAAGCCTGGTTTACTTCCACACGAAAGAAAAGCGACAATCGGTTATATACCGGTAGTATTTCTTTTATTTATTGGCGGACTTATCTTTGGCTATTTTGTTTTCGTAGAACTGATTATGCCATTCCTGTTATCGTTGAACGACGGAATGTTTAATATTATGTTTACAGTCGATCGCTATTTTTCATTCCTATTTCGAGTTACAGTACCATTTGCCTTACTGTTCGAATTACCGATTATTGTTATGTTTTTAACGAGTCTAGGCATACTTACTCCAGACTTCATGATTAAAAATAGAAAATATGCATATTTCGGCTTGATCATAATTGGAGTGTTAATCACACCTCCTGACTTTGTTTTACAGCTCGTTGTAGCCGTTCCATTAATTCTTCTTTACGAAATAGGCGTGCAGTTATCTAAGATAGTGTATAAGAGAAAGTTAAAAAAACATGAGGAATTTATGAACCAAAATGATTCATCAACCTGATGAGAAGAATAGATTGAGGTGTTTTCTTGAAGACATTTTATCAGCATTTGATGACTTTCCGCGGGATGAAAGTTCCCGATGACAAATGTAAGTTGGCCGAGTGGGTTTTTCGAGAGCACGATTTCCCAAAGCATTCGGATGATTACAATGAAATAAGTGATTACCTGGAGTGGAATAGTCCATTTCCAGGCGCACTTCGCACGTTTGATGAAGTATGGGATTTATATCATAATAGATAAAAATGAGGCTAGGGAATGATCAGCCTCATTTTTTAATGCAATTTTTTGTAAGGGAACGGAAAAGGAAGGTGCAGAACAGTTCCATCCTCTTTTTTGATTCGTTTGCGCTCAATGGTAAATACAGGTGTGGATGGACAGAATATATTAAATCAAACGTTTGTTTGAAATTTATTTGACAGGATTCGTCAAAGAAACCGAAGAAAACACTGCAAACATGCAATTTTATGCTGATTCCTGCGCTTGCCCGGGAAATAATATATTGCCTACACTTTTTCATCAGGTGTTACGTACATTATAAAAGTAAGCAATAGAAGGCAGGGGTGAGAAGATGCTCGGACCAAGACAAAGAAACCTGAATTACCATTATAGGCAACAACCACCTCAAGGAATGAATTCCTTTTTGTTTGGAAATCCCCCACAACCTCCAGTGCGACGCAGCCGTTTTCCCGTAAGCTTGCAGCAACTAACTTCGGGAAATTTATTAAATAATCCTCAAATCAGTAAAGGTATTAGTGGTTTTTCGGGTATACTGAATAATATACAGCAGGTTTTAAGAGTCGTAGAAACGACGACACCAATTATTAAGGAGTACGGGCCAATGTTAAAAAATTTACCAGCTATGTATCGGATGGTAAAAGCCTTTAAAAATATCGATGACCCCGAAGAGGAGAAAGGGGAGGAAAAAAAGGAAGCAGAGGGTACAGGTGAAGAAAAAGGAAATGAAAAAGAAAAAGATATAGCAACGGAAAAGGTAGAAAAGAAAGTTGAAAAGAGAACTGGTTTATCAACTCCAAAGCTTTATATATGAAAAATATGCAGTATACTTGCATTTTAAATAAAAAAACGGAAAAATAGATATTATCACTAGAGCACTGGAGGAATAATTCATGTCTAATTCTTTAGAAAAAGCTACGTTTGCCGGCGGCTGTTTTTGGTGCATGGTTGAACCCTTTGACAGCCGCCCGGGTATTGAACGTGTCGTTTCAGGATATACAGGTGGTCATGTGGAAAACCCTACCTATGAACAAGTATGTTCCAATACAACAGGGCATGTCGAAGCAGTTGAAATTACATTTGACCCTGCATTGATGCCATACAAAGAACTTGTAGAAACGTACTGGCAACAGATTGACCCGACTGATCCAGGTGGACAATTCAATGATAGAGGGGAATCGTATCAAACAGCAATCTTCTATCACAATGAAGAACAAAGGGCGATTGCGGAAGAATCAAAACAGGCGCTTGAGGCAAGTGGGAAATTCTCCAAGCCGATTGTAACAAAGATACTTCCAGCTAAGACGTTCTATCCGGCAGAAGAAGAACACCAGGATTATTATAAGAAACAGTCGTTCCACTATCGTTTATACAAAAAAGGTTCAGGAAGAGAAGATTTTATTAATAACAATTGGAAAGAAACGTATGACAAAGAGGAATTAAAGAAAAAATTAACACCATTACAGTATCATGTAACTCAGGAAAATGGTACGGAGTTGCCATTTAAAAATGAGTACTGGAATAATTTTAAAGATGGAATATATGTAGACATCATATCCGGAAAACCGTTATTCTCGTCGAAAGATCAGTACGATGCAAATTGTGGTTGGCCAAGCTTTACACGACCGATTGACCGATATGAAATAAAAGAAAATATGGATACATCCCATGGCATGATCCGTACGGAAGTGAGAAGCGGCTCTGCTGATTCCCATTTAGGACATGTTTTTGAAGATGGGCCGGCCGAGGCAGGCGGATTACGATATTGTATTAATTCCGCAGCAATGCGTTTTATACCTAAAGAGAAGATGAAAGAAGAAGGATACGGTCAGTATTTACATTTATTCAATGAGTAAAAACCACAAATTTACGATAACTTTATTATGTAAACTAAGAAGGAGTAGAATATGATTCATTTAGATTGGGAAAAAAGAGCAGCAATTAAACAAATTGAGTGCGTTCATACAAATGCAGCAAAATTCGTTGTCCATAATAAATTAACCGCGGGAAAAGTTTATGATGTAATCAATGAAACAGACGAGTTTTACTTCATTATCGACAATAGCAACCGAGTTGGTGGATTTTTAAAGGATTATTTTAAAGAAATTTAATTTCAAAACGGCCTAGAGTTGTTTAAACTCTAATAATCTTTGTTCGTTAGCAAGGGTTCATGTATAATTAACGTGGTAAAACTTAGCTGCTAAAGGAGGCGTTCGATTTGGCATTTGTAATTACATCACCATGTAAAACTGAAAAAGCTGGCGAATGTGTTGAAGTTTGTCCAGTTGATTGTATTGAAGAAGGCGAAGATATGTTTTATATCGATCCAGATATTTGTATAGATTGTGGAGCCTGTGAAGCAGTTTGTCCGGTGGAAGCGATTTTCATTGAGGATGAAGTTCCGGAATCAGAATCTGAGTATATTACACTCAATCGCCAGTTCTATGAGGACAGATAAGAAAAACAATTGTATTTAAATCGTTTTACACAAAAAAGCCGTGCATATCATTTGCATGGTTTTTTGATTTAAGTACATTTCGTAGTTTTTGTTAAAATATCTCACTATCAAGAGTATACTTTGTTATTGAGATAATAAATGCTGTTTTTAATGTAGCTTCTCATAATTTATATTATGTTAACTAGAGGAGGAAAAAAGATATGAAGTAAAACTAATATCTATTCCCCTTGTTTCTCTGATACGACATTAAAGTTATATTTAAATAATTTATCATTGTTAATAATTTTTTTAATCTTTCTGAATCCGCATTTTTCATAACACCTTATTGCCCTAACATTGGAAACAGCAGGGTCTAAAATAATCATATCTACATCTTGATCAATTCCATAAACAGTTGAATGTTTAGGATATCCAAATTCTTTTTGTTTTTCCTCATTTAATTTATATTGTTGCATAAAACCAATGGGAGTGTTGTCTAACTCAACGATATAAGGAATTACAGGTATATCACCATTCACTCTTGGTTCATATTTATTCTTAACTTGTTGCAATGTAAATGGAGAATTCGCATCCCCATAGAACTCTAAAACCTCTTTTGTACTTAGCCATTGAGCCATTACCTCATAATCAGTATGTTTCATTTTTCTAATTGATATAGAATTAATATTCATATGTTCATCTCCCATTTAAATGCCGAACAGTTTGCATGAATATCTTAGATAGATGCTACATGCATTTAAATATCCTATTTGAGCAAATTTACTGATTCAAAGTATTAACGGCTACTTGAGCAATTTGTTTTTCTCCATTTTTTTCAAATACCTTATATTTCTGCATCCCTATTTTTTCCGCTACCTTTTGCGATGGAATATTTTGAGCTGTAGTATACGAAAAAAGCTTGGGATAATTTAATACCCTAAACGCATACTCCTTACATGCAAGTGCGGCTTCTGTTGCATATCCTTTATTCCAATAGTCCTTTATAATATGAAATCCAAGCTCCGGTACTGTTTCTTTTTCAATTATTTGCATGGTAATTCCACAATCTCCAATGAAATTTTCTCCACCTTTTAAGATTACAGCCCATAATCCATGGTTATATTTATTATAGTTATCAATATTCCATTGAATCCATTTTCCCACCTTGTCTTTGCTAAATGCCTCTGGGTAGTGTTGCATCGATTTAGGGTCAGAAAGAACCTTTGATAACTCTTCTATATCTTCTAAAACCATTTCCCTTAAATACAGTCTCTTCGTTTCAAGTATTTTCACTTTAACCACCCCCTCGTTTACTTTTCATATATTTAGCTTTATATCCCTTTTGTTCGTTATAAAGTTTATAACCCCGATGATTTTCTCATTCATAACTTTATTTGTTCGTTATATAAGCACGTTATAAAGACGTCGAATTCTAAATTTCTACTACATTTCATTTTTCAATAACCATTCAAACCACCTACCGTGCCCATCGGTTTTCGCAATCGTATTTCGATACTCAACACCATCCAAATAATAATCTAGATGTAAGTATTTATCTTGAATGTTATTGTAGATATGGAATACATCTCTTTTCTTACCAATAGTTTCAATGGTTTGCAATAATTGATCATTTTTTTCTTTTGGTATTTGGTTAGCTACGTGAGTATGAAAAATGCAAATCACATTGTCTTCCGGGACCTCTTCAACATATTTGGATAATAAACTTATTCCATCTCCATCCACCAAGCGTACAGGATATTCCTTCATGTAACCTGCAGCTTCTTCAAACATAAACAACCTCTCTCTATGCTCGGGCCATATTAAGGATTTAAGCCATAATTTCTCTTCCTCATCATTTAGATCAATTGTATTTAAATCAAATCCGATTCTAGTAGAGACCGGCGGCGGTGTGACACGCAGGTTTGGAATGTTTTCTCCACTTATTTCTGCTGTAATAGTAAGTTTTGAATCTTTGTCACCATAAATATTATTTGTCCCGTATGAATAGGAATATTTATCCCAAAGAAGCTGTAATCCCGCACTTGTTCCGATTTCGACTAGTGCTAATGGTTTCCTTGCTTTCTCGTAAACCGTACAAAAAACAGGATAAAGATAAGCACATCTCCTTACTTCATTTGTTTGAACAAGCCTAGTTTTAAGAATTGACTCCATTTCTTGTCGATATTTAAAGCAAAAATCCTTCAAGAATTCAAATGATCCTTTATATGATTTTGTATTACCTACGATACTCGGAAAATACTCTTTTAATGGATGTTCCGTTCCTTTTAATAAGAGATAGTGCACTGCACCAAAAAAGAGGTTGGGAATAGGTTGCCCTTCTCGTGCGTGACTACATACTTCAAGAAGGTCATCATCTGCGGCAATTTTAATGGACAAATGTTCGTATAATAAGCTAGATCCCTTACATTCCTTTTCAGCAAAAGCCAAAAAGGTTTGGGACAAAACATCTTTAAGAAACAAATAAAGTCCTCCTTTTAGCAGTCAGCAGTAAGATCATCTTCATTTAATAGCTGCAAATTTTTTACTTTTTTAGGATTATGAGCTTTTAACCATTTTTCGATTCTAGTATCATCCAATTTCCAAAATCATCTAAAAAGGCAATGACATCATCAGCATTTATAACTGGCTCAATAGCATATTTAAGTGCTTGTTTCATTTGAGCTTCCTTCTCTGGATAATGTTTAGAAAATATTTTATATGCTGGGTACAGGTCTCTTGTATATTGATTTTCTCTATCTATCACAAGGGCAAGTCCAGCCCTAACTATAATTTTCATTATCCATCCACAACAATCTAAAATATCTTCCAAATCCTCATTACCATCAAGGTCTTCTAAAGCGCTTATTTGTTTAATGGCGGTTATTTTTTACCTAAAGAAAAACCATCGAATAACCGTCCTCCATAGGGTTTCAAAATTTCATCAACTAACTTAATTACTTTATCTTTTGAACTACTTCTATAAAATATATCAAATGCTTCAACAAATTGCTCGGCAAAGTTTGTATCGTATTCTCTTAATGAACGTACTATCCATTTAGAAGCACCAAGCCACTTATTATTAGTTCGTAATACAAATTCACTAACAAGTTCTGCGAGCGTATTAGCAATGAAAATTCCTTCTGCTCTATTATTACAACCAATAAAATCATCAAGGGTGTCCGTAATAAAGTATCGCTTCGTATTGATTATCTCAGTTGACCACTTTTCCGGACCTTTCGATAATAATTCTTTTGCTTCCCTTTTGATGGAGTTAATCACCCCCTTATCTTTAAGTATGATACCTTCTGAAACCATTCGTGGCAGTGATGGTACTTCCTGCTAATAAAGCTCCATCGCAATATGGAAAATAGTTTTTGATAAATTTTTGTGCAGCTTTAACTGGTTCTAATCTGTTAAGATCCCCCATTCTCATCCCTCTTTTTGATATTTACCTTATTATCCACTTTTTCATTTAGAACATTATTAACATACGCTGTCTGTAAAATCCAAGTTTTCTACATCTTCCCCATTCAATTTCATCACTAGAAATATAATCACGCAGATCGTAATAAAAACCATGGAATCGCTTGGTTTCAGGAGTTCCATGGTTGTGGTGAAGTGTGTTTGAATTTTATACTTTAGCTGCCCAAATTTCAATTTCAATTTTCATTTCAGGTAAACCTAATTCAGTAATATTTCCAATCGTCATTGCCGGATAATTTTTGCTAAATAATTGTTCCCACTCTGAATATAAAAAACTCTGCATTCTTTGGAATTTTTGTAATATGACTGTAATTACCGATTGGTACAGGCATATTGGGTGGGTTTTTTCTCGTAATTTTTTCGTTTTCCATTTATTCACCTCATCATTTAGAAGTTTCTTCTGCCGTTTCTCCAGGAGATCAAATTTAGACATACTACCCTTAGAAAGAGACTTCTAGAAAAACAGCAGTGGAGTATCCATATACAATAGGTAAAAACTCAAGTGATTTTTTCTTCATGGGGGAACACTCCTCTCTCTAGAATGACAAGATTTTGACAATTATTATTTTATAGGAAATAGAATCCTTGTGCAAGTTAGATATTAATTTTATTAATTGCTCATTATACAGTTTAATTGAGTGGATATCCTCATTTAATACGTTATTGTTATTTATTATTTGTTTTAATACAACTGCTTCCTGTAATTCTTCATTTCAAGTCCTTCAGGGTTTAAATATTTTATCCCATTAATTGTGCACCATTACCGTACAAACTCGCACGCCACTCAGGAATTGCGCACCATAACCATCTGCTCATGCAAAAAACCCCGCTTTGCCATCAAATACAAAGCGGGGTTCTCATACGTATTACTGAATCTCAATAATTTCCTCATCACCAATTTCTACATTACCTTGTTTTGTTAAACTTACAGTTTCACCGTCTTTTAGGTTTGTAAAAATGATTGGCGTTATAATCGATGGTGCATTTTCTTTTACATAATTTAAGTCAACATTTAATAAAGGCTGTCCTACTTTGACTTCATCATCTTGCGCGACAAGCGCTTCAAAGCCTTTACCTTCCAACTTCACCGTATCGATTCCAAAGTGAATTAATATTTCACGTCCAGAATCGGATTCAATGCCAATTGCATGTTTTGTTGGGAACAGATTGACAATTTTCCCGTTCACAGGCGAAACGATTGTACCGTGAGTTGGTAGAATGGCAAATCCGTCCCCCATCATTTTCCCTGCAAATACAGGGTCAGGTACGTCAGTAATCGGTTTGATTTCACCCGTCATTGGGGAAACAAATGATTCATCCTGAACAGGGCTAGTCGAGCTAGTGTCTGTTTTCTTTTGTTCTTCTTCTACTCGCGGTGTTTTACCTGCCATAATATCTTGCATTTGACCTTTAATAATCTCTGAACGTGGACCGAAGATAGCTTGTATATTCTCTCCAACTTCTAATACACCAGAAGCACCAAGCTTTTTCAAACGTTCTTTGTCGACTTCACTTTGATTGTTAACAGATACGCGAAGTCTTGTAATACATGCATCCAAATGGGCAATATTCTCTTTTCCACCCATTGCTTCAAGTACCTGGGCAGGTAAACTATTTTGATCATTACCAGTACCTTCATCCTCATCTTCGCCATTATCCGCTTCACGTCCAGGTGTCTTGAGATTAAATTTCTGAATCATAAAACGGAAAATCACGTAATAAATCACAGCAAACACAAGACCTGCAATAACAGCTAACCACCAAGGTTCTTGGCCTGGCAAGATTCCGAATAAGAAGAAGTCTATTCCCCCACCAGAGAAGGTATAACCAATATTAACACTTAAAAACGTCATAAGCACAAAAGATAATCCATCAAGTACCGCATGAATTAGAAATAGGACTGGTGACAAGAACATGAATGAGAATTCAAGTGGTTCCGTAATTCCTGTTAGGAAAGAGGTTAACGCACCTGAAGCGAGTAAACCAGCAACCAGTTTCTTTTTTTCCGGGCGTGCTGTATGGTACATTGCTAATGCCGCAGCTGGAAGTCCAAACATCATGATTGGGAACTCACCAGCCATGAAATTACCGGCAGTTATTTCAACACCATCTCTTAGCTGTGCAAAGAAAATAGTCATATCTCCGCGTACAATTTCTCCAGCCGCCGTTGTATAGCTTCCAAATTCATACCAGAATGGCGCATGGAATATGTGATGCAAACCAAACGGGATCAATAAACGTTTAATAAACCCAAATGCAAAAACTGCGATATATGTTCCTTCTTCAATCAACCATAGTGATGCACTGTTCATCGCGTCTTGAACCGGAGGCCAAACAAGCAGCATCAACAATCCTGCAATGAATGAAAGGGCTGCTGTCATAATCGGAACGAATCGTTTACCAGCAAAGAATCCTAAGAAGGACGGCATCTCAATATCGTGGTAACGATTATAAGCATAAGCCGCTATTAAACCGATAATAATCCCGCCAAATACCCCGGTTTGTAATGTCGGGATTCCTAGTACACTTGCAAATCCTGGTTCTGATGCAACCGTTTCAGCTGATAGGCCTAACCATGACCCCATCACCTGATTCATTACCAAGTATCCGACTAAGGCGGCAAGTGCTGCTGCACCGTCACCTGCAAGTCCAATTGCAACTCCGACTGCGAAGATAAGTGCCAGGTTAGCAAAAATAATATTCCCTGCATCTTCCATCACGCGAGCACATAATTGTATCCAATCTGCATCAAGAAACGGTAAAAGCTGTAACATCGCATCCTGTTGCGCCGCATTTCCTAACCCTAACAGCAAACCAGCTGCTGGCAGCATCGCCACCGGAAGCATCAATGCCTTACCAAGTTTCTGTAAAACACCAAAAAACTTTTTCCACATCTTCCTATTCCTCCACTATTTATTAATTTAAGCTAATAAAAAACAGGCATAAGTTTAGAAGATATCAAAAAGAAGCATGGGAATTCCCATGTGAAGTCTTTTCAATTATCTTCCATACTTATGCCTGCCTATCCAGTAACACGTATAGATATAATTGCTATTCATATTTTTTTAAACGTTGAAGATGCATAGTTAAATAAACTGCTTCAGCGTCATATACCTTTTTCTTCAAAAACTCTTGCATAACTTTTATTAGCTTCCAAGACAGATTATAACATAATGGATATTCATATTTCAATAGTTGTGCGATCTTTTCTGGTTCTTTCACTTTTTCTCCCTGTACGACACGTTCAATCGTAAATCGCAAATGTCGGACAAGTCGCATATAATCTAGGCTTTCCTTATCGAGAATAAGTTCAAAGTCACTCTCAATAATATGAATTAAGTTTGTAACAAGCTGTGAATGTCTATTTATCTCTCCTAAATCCTTATTCATTAATGCGCTATGTATATGAAGCGTAATGAACCCGATTTCATCCTTTGGCAAATAAATGCCTGTCTTATCTCCAATTATTTCGACAGCCTTTTTTGCTAGTTCCTGCTCGAATGGATATAGTGCGATCGTTTCGGTTAAAAACGGATTGACAATTGTATGTCCTTGGCGCACACGCTCCATCGCAAGCAAAAGGTGATCCGTTAAACCGATATGGATGTGTTCATTTAACTTGCCTGATACACGTTCACTAATATGGCCAATAGCTTCGATAATCGCACTTTGCCAGGTTTCATCAATTTGCGGCAGCAACTTTTTATATTGTTCTTGTTCTTTTTCATTTTTTAATACAAATAGTTTTTCCGCTTGTGCTGCCGAGAGGGAATCACCCTCTTTTCGATTAAAGCCAATTCCTTTCCCTATTACAATGACCTCTCCCTCTCCGGGGTGTTCGGCCATGACGACATTATTATTTAGAGCTTTAACGATTGTTATCGCTGACAATGTATTTCCTCCTAAAAACATATCTTGCAGTAAAATCCTTATCATTCTTATTCATAGTATAGCGTGCTATAAAAAAGGAAACCATGAAAAATCTGGTTTCCCATTTTCCTTTTTATAGCATGAATTTTGCCTAGTAGTATGGTGAAATCATTAAGTATACCAATACCCCAGTAAGGCTTACATACAACCAGAGTGGCATTGTCCAGCGTGCAATTTTCTTATGCTTTTCCACTTGCATATTCAAGCCTCTCCCAAGTGTGATTAGCGCAAGCGGCACGATTACTGCAGCAAGTATGATGTGTGTGATCAGTATAAAATAATAAATGTACATCAGCGGGCCATCTCCACCGTAGCTGGTAGATGCAGCCATAGAGTGATACGTTAAGTACGAGATACAGAATAAAAAGGTTGTTACAAATGCAGCGATGATAAATCTGCGATGTAATTTTATGTTATTCTTTTTAATCATGGCTAACGCAATCAATAAAAAAACAAAGGTAAAGCTGTTGAATATAGCATTCAGCATCGGCAATACCGTTAATTCAATTCCCCATATTGTACCACCTGGGATTTCCGGCAAGAAATACGTTGCCACAATAACTCCCACAACCAAGATGGATAGTAACCAAATCAGCGGATTATAATTTCGCTGTTTAGCATTGTTGATACCATTATTCATATGTTTTCCACTCCTATATAAAATCCCTTACACTAATCATAAGAAAAATAGTTGTAAAGAGCAATATAGAAAACAGCTCGTTTCCTTTATAAACAGAAAATGTCATTTTTTAGACAAAATAAAAGTCGGTCTTTTTAATGGAAAGAATGTTTTTATTTTCTCATAGCTGAGTAAATTCCTGTGGTTATATTCATTCATTCTTATCAAAAAAATAAAACCCGGTTTTAAATCGATGAACCAAGCATGGCGCTTAAATAATGGAATAGGCAAACATACCGACTAATATAATAATATAGTATAAATGAATTCACATTATAAAAGTAAATGGATATGGGAGTGTTAGGATGGGAGCTATTAATGGATCGGATTTTATTAAACGCTTAGATCAACTGGATACGGAGATTTGGCTGGACGGAAAGAAAGTTCAAGGGAAGATATCTCAGCACCCTGCATTCAAAGGAGTTCTTCGGACAAAGGCATCTCTCTATAACATGCAGCATGAGGCTGAATTCAAAGATAAGTTGACTTTCCATTCACCCGAAACCGGAGATTCTATTGGCCTTTCCTTCTTGCAGCCAAAAACGAAGGATGATTTAAAAAAAAGACGAAAGGCTAGTGAGGAGTGGGCTAAACAAACGGGTGGATTGATGGGAAGAAGTCCTGACTATCTCAATACCGCTGTAATGAGTTTTGCCGCTTCTGCTCCCTTATTAAGAGGAAGGGTCAACTGCTTTCCAGAAAATATCCAATCCTTATATGAATTAGCGATGAAAAAAGACCTTTCATTTACCCACACTTTTGTCTCACCCCAAGTAAACCGTTCCGAAGCGTATTTGGAATCCTCGAAAGAAGAACCGATCGCTGCCCGGGTAATTGATAGAAATGAAGAAGGGTTAGTAATCAAAGGCGCACGTCTCTTAGCTACTCAAGGCGGATTAACCGATGAAGTATTAGTTTTTAGTATTCCTAAGTTTTTGCTGGATGAATACGAAGCTTTTGCTTTTTCTATTCCCTCAGATACAAAGGGGTTAAAATTTATTTGCAGGGAGTCATTTGTTGGTGGGGATTCAACTTTTAATCACCCATTAAGCTCTCGATTCGAGGAAATGGATACGATTCTCGTTTTCGATAATGTACTCGTTCCGTGGAACAGAGTTTTCTATTATGATAATGCTCAAGCGGCCGAGGATTTCTCATTCAAAAGTTCTTTTCACTGTTTTACGATCCACCAAGTCGTGACTAGACAAATTGTCAAAACGGAGTTCATTTTAGGTCTGGCTGAGCTTCTCGTACAAACGATTAACGTGAGTGAGTACCAGCATATTCAAGAAAAACTGTCAGAGATCATAATTGGTCTGGAAACAATGAAGGCTCTATTGGAAAAATCCGAAAGTGACGCAGCATTAGACCAGTGGGGAACAATAAGGCCGAGTATTGCACCACTACAGGTTGCCAATAACATCTTCCCTAAAATATATCCCCGATTCACCGAAATCATTCAATTAATTGGGGCGAGCGGACTGGTTGGTCTACCTACAGAAAATGCATTCAGCTCCCCTATTAAAACCAATCTTAATCAGTACCTCCAAGCAGCAACCAAGAATGCTGAGGATCGTGTGAAAATATTTAGGTTGGCCTGGGATCTGACAATGAGTTCATTTGGAACGAGGCAGACCCAATATGAGAGGTATTTTTTTGGAGATCCGATCCGATTATCGAGCCGTTTATATAAGGCTTATCCACTTACCGATTATGTAAAAGAAGTTAGCAATTTTTTAAACTTGGAAACGAACATATAACGAAAAAACCTTCTAGATAGCCCCTCTAATGAAGATATTGGATGATAAAGTTTTATATTTTATCCAGTATCTTCACTTGAACTCCTGGATGTACTCTAATATATTCGCGGTTTGTTAATTACACCCTACTATATTTATTTTGACTTAGTGCATACTTTAATGAAGTTATTCTCCAGTAATCCTTTTCACCAATATCAATGATACATTCCGCATTTCTATTTTTTGTATCAATATTTGTCAGTGATGTTACCCCTATTGCCCTCTTCCCTTCTCTCTCCTCGATTATATAGCTCCTGGAAGATGTTGAGTTGAGAATAACATTTTCCACAAAATTTCTTGTTTCATCAAAAGAGTATAAATCAAGCGATGGACTTGTTGTTTTCATAACATCAAAATCATTTCTCCATGAGTGATATTTCTCAATGTCACTTTCCACCATCTTTCGAAACTGAAGTCTATTTGATTTTAGCATTTTCTAGATCATCTCCCTAACTAGTTTTTCGCCTAAATACCTCTGCTCTTCCAATTATCTAATTAAACGATGGAAGCTCCGCAAGCTTATATACAATACCGAGATTTTCATACCATTCATTTAGACCAGTCCATAAACATTTGAATACACGTTAGCCGTTAATGCTGCTTCAATCCCTAATGGTCCGCCGCCAATTATTAGTATTTCAGTATTCATAATAAGTATCATTCCTTCCAAGTGCTCTCTTTCAAATGGCTTTTCCCTCCAAATTAAAGTAAAATCAATAATCCTCTACTTCATCATAATACATAACGGAATATTAAAAAAGATTAAACAATACTAGTCCGTTAAAGCTTGAAAGCAAGCTAGCATTCTTTACGAGTGCAAATTTGTTAGATTAAAAGATCTAACTTTTAGAAGGTTTGACTAAACAATCAAACTTATGGTATGTTCGATTATATAAACGAACTTCTGTGCAAGTAAAAGAAAAAGGAGCTGATTATTCATGGGAAATCAAGTTTCAGTTTTCATCATGGACGTAAGTAATTCTTCCAAGGAAGATATCGGCAATGAGTTGAGTGATTACCTCCAGGATTTGCAGATCAGCATCGCTTACTGGACACAATATATTACAACAACAAAAGTCGCACACCGAGCTGGTGATGAATTAGTCGTTGTAAGTAATGGATTTGCATCTACTTATATACTCGCTTTCTATTTAAGTCGTATTTGGAAATACACAGACCATCCCCCATATTTCGGTCTCTCATTTGGCAATATTGAAGGAAATTTAAGTGATATAAACATCGAAACGTGGATACATCCATTAATGAAGCAGTCTAGATTAGCTAATGATTTCCTTAAAAATCAGCAAAAGAGAATGCAATTTCGCTTTGAGTTAGCCCCGCGAAAAGACGCAAGCGGGTTCGAAGTTTACAGTAGGGAGTTCGCTACATTATTAAATACAAGTTTATCTTTAAAACAAGAGCAAATAAACGAACAAACGGCGATACAGTCCCTTGTCTGTTCATTATATTTAATGCTTGGTCAACAAAACAAAGTCAGCGAATATCTTGGCAGAACGAAATCCACTATATCGAGTCATATGAAAAATGGCAAGGCGGATGTCATTTTAGATACATTTTATAATATTGTAGATGTGTTAAATTCATTGGAGATGGGACCAGTTAATAATCAAACTGAGGAACTCCAACTCAACATTAGACAAAATGTAAACAACCGTCTTCAAGTATATTTACCTAAAGAGAGGTGAGTTTAATGATTGTATTATTGTTGTTCCTCGCCCATTTAATTGCTGATTTCTGGCTGCAGACAGATCAAATGGTTAAGGATAAATTAAAGTACTTAAAGAAACATTTGCTCCATCATTTACTAGTCTCAGGAATAGCACTCGCGATTATTTGGGCATATCAATTTGAATTTAAACATATCATTCACTATTTTATACTGCCTCTATCTTTTATTATTATTACGCACCTATTAATTGATTTATTGAAAATAAAACTAATAGATTCTGTAAAAAGCACACGAGCGGATAATATGAAACAGCTGGTTTTTTTCTTGGCGGACCAAGCCTTACATGTAGCAATCATACTGTTATCCTGTATACTCTTCTTTCAAATTAGTTTTGCGGATATGACTGCAAGTTTGATAGAGTTATCTGGGACAAGCAGTTTACATCCTGTTAATACGGTTTTGTTTATTATTATAATTTATATTCTGGCCACAAGCGTAAGTGGACATATTGTAAAATATATTGTTGGTTCTTTGCCATCGGAATTCGCGAACTTTGAAGGGGAATTAACATTACGTAATAGAATGATTGATGTACAAGAAAGGAATCAACCGAATACGGAAAATAGTTTTACAGGAGAATATCACTATTTCACCTACTCTTCCCCGTCCCGCTCTCGAGGAAAGCTAATCGGTTATATAGAAAGATTACTTGTTATACTACTAACTGTGATAGGCGCTTACCCATCCATCGCTTTTATCATTGCGGCTAAATCCATCGCCCGCTTCAAACAGTTAGATGATCGCAACTGGGCCGAATATTTCTTGTTAGGGACATTGTCCTCTATCTTTCTTGGATTAGTGCTCGGTCTTATTGTTCAAGGTATTCTAATGTAAGAAGCGGGAATCTACAATGTGTTTTTTGTTTTTTAAAAGGAGGTTTCCGTTGAATTGATAGAAAGATTGACCGTTTAAGACTCTAAAAAGCAGCCCGGGTTAGACTTAGTAAAAAGACAACAACTCATATGTGATCATGCCCCATACCAGGCTACACTCACAAAAGATTTCGCTCCATTACTAAAATCATCACGGGCTGCTTTTCAATTTAAGTTGAGTTTATGAGATCGATTTCATGTCAAGGGGTTTTCATTTTTTAGCAGCTCTTGCACCTTTCCAGCGATATAGTCCCTCAGCAACAAAAGTTCAAACTTTTCAAAAGACCAGCTATCTTTCCCATCCGCATAATTTTCAGCAGCTTTCTTCACTGTATTTCTTAATTTCATCGGTAAATTTCTTTGTCCCCAATCCCCTGCCTCTTGCTTTGAGGAAATAACTCCTTCATCTAGAAACCAAAGCACCCTCAACATATTTAATGAGCAATAAATCGGATCTTCTGCAATGTTTTCTATACATTCCAGATAATCTCCCATTATGGACGATAAATAATCATCCAGTGGGACTTTAGGAAATACTTTATCAATAGGTTTTCCTTCTATACATATTCCCCTGTAGTTCGTAATGGTTATATGAGCTGCTAAATCTGGATCCGTTTGAATAACTTCATTAAAATATTGATATGTCCCTTGAAACAAATCATTTTCATATCGCTCTCTCCAATGCTCGCTATAGTGGAATTCAAATGGGCAAGGGTGCTGCCAATCCATTAATTGTTTCTTACTTAGGAAACTGATTTCAATTGGGTACGGCGAGAAGGAATAGTCTAGAAAAAACTGTGCTAAATTCCTTTTTTCTGCAAGTCTTATCGGTTTGTCTGTAACAACCAACACATCGATGTCGCTATGTTTAGGGTTAAACCCTCCCATCGCTAAAGAACCGTGTAAATAAAAACCTACAAAGTTATCACCTATAATATCTTGAATTCTTTCTTTCATCTGTAAGATAAAATTCTTTATTTCAGTAGAACACGATTTCCAATCACCACTCATTTTAAAACCCCTAGCACTATTTTACTAACTTACCTCTATCCATGATAAAAGGTTATGGATTGCTCCAATTATTTCAACTGGTCTATCAAGATGAATCATATGGCTTAATGCAATTGTAAATAGCATTTCACTGTTCTTGCTTAGTTTAGCTTACTGCAAAATAAGTTCTTGCCACTTCTCCTCCAATAAACGTAATTCCGCTTCCGGTATCCCCTCCATCATTCCTAATTTAGTATTGAACGCTTTATCCCGTCCAATTACAACGAGAGGAACTTGCGGGAACTTTCCTAAATACTTAATAACATCTGCATCCCTCTTCCAATTATTCATTTCAGAATATATCGTTCTGTACATAGAAGGGTTGTTTTGAAAATCTAGTAAAAGTTCCGCGCTTTCCAAGGTATGTATCTATCCCTTAGCAATTAAGATTGGCTAAGGTCCCTCATAAGGTGGGTTTAAATAATGATCAGCAAAATCTTCTTTATAAGGAGCATTGGATTTGAGAATTCTTTCGGAGGCGGCTTTTGTATCGTAAGGCGTGACTTTTAATTCAACGCCAGGCCCAAGTAATGCCCAACAAGCTCCGACAGCCCTGCTCTGCAATCCAACACTACCTGCATTTATAATTCGTTTACCGGCAACCATGCGATCAAACTGAATATGCGTATGACCACAAACGATAATATCTTGTCGTACCTTCTCAACCATTGGTCTAATTTCCTCTTCAGTAGTGTGTATTCGAATCGCTTCTTCATCACTACGGGGTGATCCGTGTACAAATAAGATTTCTCCTAAGCCAGCAATCGTCATCATTGTTTTTTCGGGCAAATTTTGAAGGAATTGTAATTGCTCTTCGGTTAATTGGTCCGCGCACCAGTGATTTAATTCTGCTATGAAGTCTTCTAACCCTTTTTCTTTTCCATGGCGGTAAGAAACTTCACGATCAACATTTCCTCTAATAAAAACAAACTCGTCTTTGTAATCCATTAGCAGGTCCATTACTTGCCGGGGCTCAGGTCCCCAAGCTAAATCGCCACCGACTATCACTTGATCAACATTTGAATTTCTAATCTCTTGCAGAACTGCTTTTAATGCAGAATAGTTCGCATGGATATCATAAATCGCAGCTACACGCATATATAAACACCTCCCCCTTATTCAATTCACCATTAAAATTTAAAATCCTGCTTGCCTCGGTTCAAAACTTATATATCAGCATCTGAAATTTTTAGTTTTTACATAACTCTTGAATCTTACGTTACGTCATATTGTATAATACGAATAAGCACACTGGAGGTGGATCATTTGTATTCGATCGGTAAATTAGCGGATATTAGCAAGACTACAATTCGTACGTTGAGATATTATGATGAAATGAATATTTTAAAGCCATCTAAAATTAGCGAGGGTGGGCATCGTTATTATGACGAAGAGGCAGTTACCCAGCTTTATTACATACTGACATTAAAAGAGATAGGCTTCCCACTGATACAAATAAAGGCTATCATAACGAATCAAGAAAAATCTCCAATGGAATTATTACAGATGCAAATGGAATTGATTCAATCGAAAATTGAGCAATTAAAAAAGAACAAACATACGTTAGAAAGTGTTATTCAAGTCATCGAGCTCGGCGGTCATAAAAATTGGGAGGATATTTTTAATACGTTCAAGTACCTTTCCCCTATAAATAGCAAAGTTAGCGAGAAAAGAGAAAAATATTTCTCAAATGAAGAATTGCAGATCCTGAATACCTTGCCAAAAGTCGGTCAGGATACACCAGTTGTTGCGGACTTTATCAATTTATTTCGCGATATACGACAAGCAATTGCTGACCAAGTAACACCTGATTCTGAAAATGGCCAACAGCTTGCTAATAAATGGTTTGAGATAGCTAAGGAAATGTATGGTGAAAATGCAGCTACAGCCAAAAAAGCGTATCAAGTCTATCGCACCAAAAATGAAAATCTTGGATTTGTCTATCTTGACGAGGATGTAATTTCATTTATTGAAGATGCATACGGTCATTAGTTGAAGGGTGATGGAAATTTACACTTCTTATAAAACGGCCTTTGGCATTATACTTTGCAGTAGATTTTGTATACTTGCAAGGTTGGCCAAAAAAGCAAAGCACTCCCCTTTTTTTTCAAAAAAGGCATTTTCAAGTGGTTTCAATATATACAATTGCTATTCGTTATTCGCGGAGTCACTCTTGCTGGATTAAAGGCACTCTTGCTACAAAAGTACGGAGTAGATGGGTATAATCAAATGCTGATTTACAGGCAAGTAACCGAATGGTTTTTCAGTTTGCTGATTTTGGGACTCTTCCTCTATACGAATGTACCAATAAGTAAAATTATGAAACAAAAAAAGTTAGAGGAAAAAATAGAAAACGCCTGATAAACCAAGCAGGTGACCAATCATTACTCGATTCGTCACCTGCTGGATAATCATTAGTACGTTCGATAAAGTGATATTTATTAACTAAATACAATACCGCCATCTGTGATAATAGCTTGTCCTGTAATATAGTCAGCGTCATCTGATGCTAAGAAAGACACAAGGTTAGCAACGTCCTCTGGTTCCTGCGGTCTTCCTAATAAAATACCAGAAGAGAACTCTTTAAACGCATCTCCCTTTTTCATTTCCGGATTATACTTAATCATTTCTTCGTCGATACGGGTCCACATCGAAGTATCAGCTACTCCAGGGCAATAAGCATTTACTCGGATATTATGCTTAGCTAATTCCTTGGCGGACGAATGGGTGAAGGAACGGACGGCATGCTTCGTCGCAGAATATACGGCCAACATTTCATACGATTCGTGGCCTGCGATACTACAAGCATTGATAACTTTCCCTTTCGTTTTTTGCTTTATAAACCGCTCTGCAGCCGCTTGTGTGCCAAAAACTACACCATTCACGTTGACTGAAAACGCCTTGTTTAATTGGTTTTCTTCAATGTCTAGGAAAGGACCTACAACTTCTATACCCGCATTATTTACAAATACATCAAGCTGTCCAAACGCCTCTGCCGCTTGGGACACAAGTTGGAATTGATCCTCTCTTTTTGAAACATCGCCTACAACACCTTCAACTTGTATTCCTTCTGCTTTAAATTCTTTTAAGGTAGAATCAAGTAACTCCTGGTTGATGTCATTTAAAACAATATGAAATCCATCCTTAGCTAGCCGCTGGGCAATTCCTTTCCCTAAACCACCTCCAGAACCAGTTACTACCGCAACTTTTGCCATATACATTTTCCTTTCGTGTATGTTAATGTGTTTAAGCTAAAAACATTCATTATTATATAGTGCGGCAGGATGAGAAAAGTATTAATGGTAACTTTTACCGAGCTGTCATCAATATTTTACAAAACATATTCAAGGTTTGTTTCATTGAACATGTTTTTAACATGTTAGTCCACATTATCAACGAGATAGGTGGCTATCTCTGGGATAAATGATAAGACAATAATAAACACTAACATAATAATCGCATATGGGATGACTCCTTTAACTCTCTTTATGATATCTGCTGAAATTTACTACAGGTTATTGGTAATTCCATGCAAGCTTTAAGACAAACAAATCTTCATCTATAGACCTTAGGCTAATTTTATTCGAGGTCGGGTTGCTCTAAACCAATGTAAACAAAGGATGAAGATACTTAAAATATTTCTTCCATCAATCAAAACTATTTATAAAAGAAGAGGAAATATGGGATAAATTTAACTGATTTACCCATACTAAAATGGACTAGCTAGATAGATGGAGGTCACTTATGCGCCCTGTAAAGAAACGAGCAAATCAAGCGGATTTCCCGCTTTCTATAGAGGAATTGAAAAACAAGCTGGATATAGAGATTCTCAATAATCAGGATCTGAGTTTCACGGTTTATAAGCAAGAAAATAAGCAAATTGCTTTTTTTTATATTCCCTATCTTATTGATGAAACTAAAGCCGAGCAACAAGTCTTGACTAAATTATTAGATATGCAAACAGAATGGACAACAGACTCCATATTAAGTGAGATTCCGCTCTCCGCGGGAAAACAATTGTCCAGCATTACGGCTCTCCGAAATAAAATTACCGAGGGCTATATCGGTCTCTACATCGAACAAGAAAATCAAGTTATCATGTACGAACTGGGCAAAATGGAAAAAAGGGCACTGGAAAAAGCGGAAACGGAATCAATGGTTATTGGTCCGACAATTGCTTTTACAGAATCCCTTAAAAATAACTTAAATATAATCAATTGGCGGATGAATACACCAGACCTTGCAATGGAAAAAGTTGAAGTCGGCAAAAGAAATCCAAAAGAAACGAGAATAATCTATCTTAAATCAGTTGCAAATGAAACAGATGTTAATACAATGAGGCAACGGCTGACCGACCTTGAAGTTGATATGGTTGAAGACATTCATATGCTTAAACAATATATTTTAGATTCCTCCACCTCTGTATTTGCGCAATTTGTATCTACTGAATTGGTGGATCGCTGTATGTATGCAGTAAAAGCAGGTAAAATTGTCGTTTTGGTTGAAGACAGCCCGTTCGCTTTAATTGCACCTTCCACATTATTCAGTTTCTTTGAGTCCACAGAAGATCGCTATTTTCATTGGATGTTAAGCATGTTTGTCCGTTTTCTTCGCTTTCTCGCTGCATTTGTGACTTTACTGTTAACACCAATGTATGTCGTTGCAACTACGTATCATTATGAACTAGTTCCATCCCAGCTTTTAGTTTCACTCGGTGAATCTCGGGCGGTTGTTCCTTTTCCTCCGCTCATTGAAGTACTCCTGATCGAACTTGTAATTGAACTATTACGGGAAGCTGGAGCAAGACTGCCCACTAAAGTTGGTCAGACCATTGGTATTGTTGGTGGTGTGGTTGTTGGAACTGCTGCGGTTCAAGCTGGTATTTCAAGTAACATTCTGATCATTTTGGTTACAATGAGTGCTTTAGCTTCTTATGCGACGCCTAGTTATATCATGGGTAATACGGTAAGATTTGTTCGTTTTCCACTCTTTTTCCTTGCTGGTTTTTACGGGATTATCGGGCTGATGTTTGGTATCTGTTTATTAGTCATCCATTTAGTCCGTTTGGAGTCTTTAGGCAGGCCTTACCTATCGCCATTGTACCCACTCCGGCTGGCCGATTTTAACAAAACTTTTTACAGTCTGCCAGAGCAAACGAAATATCAACGATTTTTATCGTATCGACCAAAAGATAAACGATTTTTTAACAAAGAGAAAGCTATGGAAAGAAGAGATATTGATGAGTAGGGATTGTATATGAAAATTAATCTTCAAATACCAAAAGGTGAACAATTCCGTTCTTTCTATATGCTTTTTATTATTGCCTCCATGCAGCTGGGTGTTGGATTGATTGGAATCCCACGAATTGTCTTTATGGAAGCAGGGCATGACGCATGGATTTCGATACTCATTGCCTACCTCTATATTGCCCTGCTCCTTTTTGTCATGTTATATATATTGAGGCAATATGAAAATACGGATATCCTCGGCGTTCAGGCCGACCTATTTGGCTGTTTTATTTCAAAAGTGCTCGGAACGGTATACATCCTTTATTTTATATTCTATATCTTATCCACACTCGTAACCTATATCGAGATTATTAAGGTTTTTGTTTTACCGGATAGTAATGCATTCGTGCTGGGATGTATGCTTCTTATTATTGCTATCTATACGGTATTTGGCGGTCTAAAAGCAGTTGTTGGCGTCACCTTTCTCTTCTTTATGTTCTCTTCTTGGTTATTTGTTTTATTAATTCAACCAATTCGACAAATGGATTTTCTCAACTTTCTGCCTGTGATGGATAAAGATATAATGGATATTTTACGAGGCACAATTGCTGCGTCTTATACATTTACAGGATTTGAAATCTTGTTTTTTATCTATCCCTTTGTAGCAAATAAAAAAAAGATTGGTAAGCCTGTTTTCTTAGGACTATCCTATTTCACTTTCCTCGTCCTTCTTTCTACAAACATAGCGATTGGATTTTTAAGTCCAGCTCAATTGGAAAGAAGAATTTGGGTTGTATTAAACTTGTTTAAAATTCAAACCTCTCCTATCATCGAGCGGTTGGACTACGTTGTCATTGCAGAATGGATGATGGTTGCGATGCCAAAAGTGATTCTTCTTATGTGGTGCATAAGTTATATAGCGAAACGTATTTATAATCTTTCGAACGAAATTAGTGTTTACACAAGTGCAAGTATCCTTCTAATTCTGATCCCTTTTTTTAATGAGCATTTTATCATTCAGCGTTTGATTGATAATGTTAGCAGGGTATCCTATGGGATTGTATATATTTATCCCTTCCTTCTTTTGCCACTCGTTCTTTTAAAGAAAAAAATACGGAAGAAATAAGGAGGGTGAATACATGCGAACTGCTAAGTTAATACCGTTATTCATATTTATTGTATTTCTGCAGGCTTGTCTGGAAACGACGCAAATTGAGAAGTTGGCAATCATTAATTCACGTGGAGTTGATCTAATAGATGAAGGGGAAAAAAGAATGATTGAAACGACACTCGTTCCTTATATTTTTGATCCGCATGCTCCGGAAATGACAAGTTTGTTGATTGGAAGGGGCCGTACGATTAAAGAGGCCCGTTCAGAAGCTGAAAAACAATCGCCCTATCCATTAGTCCCCGGAAAAATCAGTATAGAATTTTATGGAAAAGAAGCAGCTGAATCAGGCATTCTTCCCTTTCTAAATACACAAGTTCGTGATGCAACTGTTTCTGAAATTATGCAGCTAGCCGTAACCAATCAAACTGCAAGAGAAATTCTTGAAATAGAGCAACAAAGTGTAGAATTAAATCGAACAGAGTATTTACAAGACTTAATAAGTAAAGAGGTCGAAAAGGGTACTTTACCACGAATTACCTTACAGTTTTTCACGCGATTAGTGCAACAAGTCGGCATTGATCCGATACTTCCAGTAATAGACGTAGTGGATGGTAAACCTACACTAACTGGTGCAGCCGCTTTTCGGGCAGACCAGTATGTTGCTAGCATATCAGTAAAAGAATCATTCATGGCTAATTTATTGAGACAGCGTTTGAGAGGAACCCCAATTGATGTAGGCGTCCCTCGTGAAAATTATCTGGACGAGATAATTGCTTATAAAGGAGAACCGTCAGAAATTGAAGATTCGATTTATCTTTCTTTAATGCTTAATACAGGTAAAGGGAAAATAAAAATTGTCGACTCTGATTCGTTAGCGTTTAAGGCAGATATCACAATGAAACTGGAATTATTAGAAACCTCAATCCCAATGGACATTAAATCAGAAGATACTTCTCGGAAATTCGAACGTGATATAGAGAAATACTTTGTAAGAGAATATGAAAACCTATTCGCGAAACTTCAAGAAGTAAACTCAGATGCATTGGGTCTTGGGAGAAAGTATATCACTTCAAGAAAAGGAAGTAAAACGACTAACAAGGAATGGATGGAAAAATATCAAGATGCCAAAATAGAATTTGATATCGATGTGACAATTGTCAACTTTGGGGCGATTGATTAATAAGTGGACAGCTAAAACCTTTATGTTTAGCTGCCCGTCTTTTTATTTAACAGCTTTCGCACATTGCCGCCATGTCCTGTGCTGTTGCAGATATTTCTTAAGATCAAAAGTATCCGGGTGATACACTGCACCCTTACCTTTTTCAAAACATGTGACATTTATGAAAACTTTTGCTATGCTAGATTCGAACTAAATAATATGAAACTACTAGGGGTGCCCTAACTGGGCTGAGAGGAAAGTGTGTTTCCGACTCTTATCGACCTGATCTGGTTAATGCCAGCGTAGGGAAGTAGTGAGATTGTTCTCATAACTATTTTCTTGTGAAGCCAGGTCTAATCATGACCTGGCTTTTTAATTGGTTGATTTTACCCCTTAAGATTGGAGGTCAAGTATGAATAAAACCCGTCTCATCACGACGATGGCCGTCTTTATCGCAATTGGAACAATCAGCGCACAATTAATCTGGTTTCCTGCCGGTGTAGCCCGCGCTTATCCAGTACAGCATGCGATTAATGTCATAGCCGCTGTCACCTTGGGACCCGGTCCGGCAGTCATTATTGCTTTCATGATCAGTCTATTACGCAATATGCTCGGACTAGGAACCTTATTAGCCTTCCCAGGTGCAATGGTCGGCGCTTTTCTTGCAGGGTTCCTGTATAAGCAAACCAAGAAGCAATCGCTCGCCGCATTAGGTGAAGGGATTGGCAGTGGGGTTATTGGTGCATTATTTGCAGTGCCATTTGCTTATGTATTTATGGGGACATCGGCCGGTGCATTTGTTTTCATCCCCCCATTCCTTGTAAGCAGTATATCTGGAGCAATTCTTGGACTGCTCGTTGTATCTAAAGTTTACACCAAGGGCTTAATAAAAAATTAAAATGAGTAAGTTGATGAAGGAGAATGTTCAATGAAGAATGTTGCATGTGCTCTAACGATAGCGGGTACGGACCCGAGCGGCGGTGCTGGAATTCACGCCGATCTGAAAACGTTTCAGGAATTGAAAACTTATGGGATGTCAGTCATCACCTCCATCGTGTCCCAAAACACGACAGGTGTTCAAGCTGTTTCCCACGTCTCTCTAGAAATGATCGAACAGCAACTAGACTCGATTATTTCTGATATGCCTATCCATGCATTTAAAACAGGGATGATTGCCAATCAGGATATGATGAAAATGATTTATAATAAAATTAAGCATTTGGATGCACCTTATGTTATGGACCCGGTCATGGTTGCCACAAGCGGTGACACATTGATTGAACGCGATTCCCGTAATTATTTGCGGAAGAATTTGCTCCCTCTTACAACAATTGTAACTCCAAATATTCCAGAAACAGAATATCTAATAGATGAAAAAGTTGAAACCGATGAGGACATGAAGCAGGCTGCCGAAATGCTTGTGAAAAATTTTGGCGCGAAAGCTGCACTAGTTAAAGGCGGTCACCGCGAAGGCGATGCGGTTGATTTCCTTTATGATGGTTCAAGGATCCATAGCTTTTCGGCTCCCCGAATAAATACAAATAATACACATGGTACAGGTTGTACGTATGCAGCAGCGATAACTGCTAATCTAAGCCAAGGCCTCCCTCTTAACATTGCGGTTAAACAGGCAAAACATTATGTAACGCTCGCGATCAAGTATTCTTTGGACTTAGGAGCTGGTAGCGGACCGACAAATCATTGGGCACCGCGTATCCATACAAATAATTTAACGACAACTGAGGTGGAGTAACGATGTCATCATTTAATCCATTAAGCTTAAGGAAATATTTCATTATGGGAAGTCAAAATGTTAAAGGTAATCCCGTTGCTGTTCTGGAGCAAGCTATACAAGCTGGAATTACAATTTTCCAATTTCGGGAAAAAGGCCCAGGCTCCCTTTCAGGAGATAGTAAAATTAAGTTAGGAAAAGAATTGCGGACAGTTTGTAGCGTACATCAAATTCCATTTATTGTTAATGATGATGTAGAATTAGTAGACAAATTAGATGCAGATGGGATACATGTCGGGCAAGATGATCAATCGGTGAAAGAATTACGGGAGATGTTTCCTAATAAAATCATTGGATTATCTGTTTCAAATCAGGACGAATTAAATAATAGTGCGCTAGAATATATTGATTATATAGGTGCTGGTCCAGTGTTCCTTACTACAACGAAAGTGGATGCAAAGTCTAGTGTCGGGTTGGATTGGATCCGTTTCTTGCGTGCAGAATTCCCTGAGTTTCCGATAGTCGGAATCGGTGGGATTAATACAACAAATGCGAGCTCAGTATTAAAAGCTGGAGCTGATGGTGTTTCTTTCATATCCGCTGTAACGAGAGCAGAAGATATAAAAGAAGCAGTAAGTAAATTATAATATTCTTATTTTTTGTTCGCTATGGCAAATAACAGACAGGAAATTATGGACGGTGTATACAATGGAATCTGCTCCAGCGCTTTATATTCACCACAAGAGTGCCTTCTGGGCGTTGATAAAATACGTAAAAGATTTAACAATCGATACGCAAGGCATCTACCTTATATCAAAGAATAAGCATAGAAAACAGCCTCATACATTTTTGTACGAGGCTGTATTTTTATTTATTTTTTGGAAGCAATCGGTCATCAACCGGAATCTCCGGTCTTATATCTAAGAGCATAGAGATGAATTGATCCCTATTTTCCGGCGATATAGCAACTACGTCAAGTTTACTACAAGATATTTGTATTCGTTTTAAGGATAGTGCCGGAGAGTTAAGCGGCATTTTTGACAAAGCAATTAATTTAATGTCCGGGATATGAACAGTCTGCCGAATCGGGCCATAATAGATTTTTATCTTGTCCCCTTCTATTTTATATCCAGTCCGGAACCAGAACCAGAGCAGAAATGCAGCTAATCCGAACATAATGAACATGGTTGTAACCTGCCCTTTTAAGAGTGGAAATAATATCCCAAGTAGCGAAATTATCCAGACGATGCCAGTTATCCACTTGTCTCTTATGGATGGAAAATACATAGACTTC